>DATNEI010000077.1:0-6054 GCA_035606795.1 Pyrinomonadaceae bacterium | reverse complement strand
GCTCCGGCATTTAATCAAGAGCAGGAGTATGCCGACCTGCTTGAGCGGACTACCCGCGATCTCGGAATTGACGATCGGGTTCGCTTTCTCGGCGAGCGCGAAGACGTCGCGTCTCTGATGCAGGCATTCGATCTTTTCGTTCTTAACTCGGAAAGTGAGGCGTGTTCACTCGTCCTGCTTGAAGCGATGGCGGCGGGATTACCTGTCCTGGCCACT
This sequence comes from Pyrinomonadaceae bacterium, assembly GCA_035606795.1. GTDB lineage: Bacteria > Acidobacteriota > Blastocatellia > Pyrinomonadales > Pyrinomonadaceae > UBA11740. The sequence goes on along the minus strand of DATNEI010000077.1, from coordinate 5,838 downwards.
TCGGTCGGCGGGACACCAGAGATGATTACCCACGCTCACAACGGATGGTTAGTTCCGCAAGGTAATAACGAGTCTTTGGTTCGAGCGCTCACCACTCTGCTGAACATCGATCAGCGGCGCGCCCAGTTGGGGCGAAATGCCAGAGAGACTGCGGTGGCTCGTTTTTCCACTGCTCGCTTCCTGCGCGAGATTGATTCTTTCTATTCTGAAATCACCCAATCTTCCAAAAAGAAAATTACTCACCAAGTCTTCGATCAGAAACTCGTCACGGACTGAAATTGAGACACTTTTCGGCGTTTATTTGAGGTGAACTGCCGGAGAGAACTTTTGTCCAGAGTTGCACTAGTACACGACTATTTTGTTCAGATGGGCGGAGCCGAGCGTGTCGCCGAAGCGATGCACGATTCTTTTCCGGGCGCGCCGATGTATACCACGGTGGCACTGCGGCAAAGTTTGCCGCAGCGTCTGCTCAACGCCGACATTCGCACGTCGCCGTTGCAACGGCTCCCCGCCATCGACAAGAAGTTCCGTCACTACTTCATGCTCTATCCATTCGCGGTCGAGCACTTCGATCTGACCGATTACGATTTGATCCTTAGCAGCAGCTCAGGCTACGCGAAAGGCGTGCGTCGCCGTCGCAACGCAATCCACGTCTGTTACTGTCACACTCCGATGCGGTGGGTGTGGCGTTACGAGGATTATGTCGCGCGCGAAAGGTTCGGCCGGCTCTCGCGCACTTTGTTGCCCATGATGCTGTGGCCTTTGCGCAAATGGGATCTGCGCGCTTCACAACAGCCAAACTACTACATAGCGAATTCTCAGTTAGTCGCGGACCGAATCAAAAAGATTTACGGCCGCGAAGCACACGTCATCCCCCCGCCGATCGAAGTGAATCGCTTTCACATGTCGAACGAGACGGATGATTACTATCTGGTGCTCTCGCGTTTGATGGCCTACAAGCGAATCGATCTGGCCATCGAAGCATGCAAGCGCCTGAACCGCCGGTTGATTGTGATTGGCGACGGGCCGGACCGGGCGCGGCTGGAGAAAATAGCGGACGATCGCATCGAGTTCCTGGGTCGTCAGCCCGATAAGATCGTGAACTACTATGCGGCGCGGTGTCGCGCCCTGTTGTTTCCCGGCGAGGAAGACTTTGGCATGGCGCCTCTCGAGGCGAACGCTTCCGGACGTCCGGTGATCGCCTATCGCGGAGGCGGCGCAGTCGAAACGGTAGAGGAAGACGTTACCGGTGTTTTCTTTGATCAGGCGAACAGTCTTTCGCTGGCGACCGCGATCGAAAGATTCGAGGGCATGCGCTGGGACCAATTTGCCCTGCGACGTCACGCAGAAAAATTCGACCGCTCGGTTTTCTCGTTTCGGGTGTTGCAGTTTCTGGGATCTGTGGCGCCGGCTTCCTGTTCGGAAGATTTGCTGGCGGGCGCGCGTTTGTTATCTCAGAACATTTCCCGGCGCGTTTGGCCGAGGCTGGCGCTGGTTGGATAAAGCTGGATGCAGTTGATGACCAGAGAATTACACACTGGTGCCGCCCCTAGACCTGGTGCGCTTCGCGATGAGGCGCTGCCCGTTGTCTCAATTCAGCCAGTGCGCAACGACGTTTCGTTGCCGCTCCTGATCAAACCGAACTCTTCACGAACCAGTCTGGTTGAGTGGGTCCGATCGAATTGCGCGCTTCTCGAAAAACTGTTGCTTGAATGCGGCGGAATTTTGTTTCGCGATTTTGCAATCAGAGAAACCGAAGAATTCGAGAAGTTGGTCGCAACGCTCTCCGGCAATCTGCTCGACTACACTTATCGCTCGACACCTCGCACGGTCGTCAGCGGCAAGATCTACACCTCGACCGAATATCCGCCGCACCAAACGATTCCACTGCACAACGAGAATTCCTACACGCAGAATTGGCCGATGAAGATTTGGTTCTTCAGCCGCATCTGCGCCAGCAGCGGCGGCGAAACTCCGATTGCCGACAGTCGCCGTGTTTATGGCCGCATCCCTGCCGGCGTGCGCGAGCGGTTCGAGTGTCACGGGGTGATGTACGTGCGCAACTACGGTAGCGGATTCGACTTGCCATGGCAGGAGGTCTTTCAGACAGACAACCGATCGGAAGTCGAAAAATACTGCGCGACCGAGGGGATTCAGTTCGAATGGTTGCCGGAAGATCGTCTGCGCACGCGACAAATTTGCCAGGCTGTCGCCATCCATCCGGTAACAGGTGAAAAGGTCTGGTTCAATCAAGCGCATCTCTTTCATGTTTCGCGTTTGCCGGCGGAGTTGAGGGGAGCGATGCTGACTATTTTCGCGGAAGAAGAGTTGCCACGTAACGTTTATTTTGGCGACGGCAGCGAAATACCGTCTGCAGATCTGGATTCCGTTTGTGCCGCGTACGAGCAGGAGAAAGTTGCCTTTCCCTGGCAACCGGGTGATGTGCTGCTGCTCGATAACATGCTTGCCGCCCACGCGCGCAATCCATTCACGGGTAAACGCGAGGTGGTCGTTGGAATGGCGGACCCGTACCGCGCAGAGGGCGCGCGAAAATGAGTATGACTGGCGTAAAAACAAAAGTAGATCGTGAGTCTCCGGCCTCGGCCATAGATTGGCTCGCCGCTCCGGCGGCGCTGACAATCTCAGAGGGGGAAGTGCATGTTTGGCGAGTCGATATCTCGAAGCATGCCGGGAGCGGGGTCGATGCGGTGCTGTCCCAGAGCGAACGAGAGCGCGCGGCGCGCTTTCATTTCGGAAGAGATCTTCTCCGCTTCAGGATGGCTCATTTCTCTCTCCGCACTATCCTCGGGAGTTATGTGACGCTGCCGCCGGCGGCCCTTCTTTTTGGTCAAACACAATTTGGCAAGCCCTTTCTGGTCAATCCCGAGGCGGATGGATTGCTTTTCAACATGTCTCATGCCGGCGACTTCGCCGTAATTGCGGTGGCCCGTGAACGGGAAGTCGGTATCGACGTCGAATTAATGCGCGGCAGTTTTGCCAGCAGCGAAGTCGCGGAACAGTTCTTCTCGGTGGCGGAGATTTACACGCTTTCCGGTTTACACCCGGACGTTCGCATGCGCGCCTTCTTCAATTGCTGGACGCGGAAAGAGGCTTATGTGAAGGCACGCGGCGAAGGCTTGTCGATGCCATTGGATGTTTTTGACGTATCGCTCGCACCCGGTTCACCTGCGGCGTTGCTGCAGAATCGCAATGACGCACGCGAAACATCTCGCTGGACCTTTCAAGACATTGATGTGGCTGCGAATTATGTGGCCGCGCTGGCGATCGAAACCAGACCTTCACCACCGCAAGTGTCACGGTTCGCTTACTCGATCTAGCATCGATGAAGATGCGCGCGGTAATTCTTTTCCTCTCCCTGTCACTGTCCATCTCGACTTGTGCCAACCACGCCGCCGAAAAGTGCGCGGATGAGTGGATTGGCGGCATTACCTCGCAAACATTTCCCGGCGGGACCGGAGTCAATATCCATTTCACCGATGCGCAGCCGGGTGAAATCAAGATGATTGCCGGCGCCGGCTTTCGCTGGGTGCGCATGGATTTCGTTTGGGCGGAAACTGAACGGCAGCGCGGTGTCTATGACTTTTCCGCCTACGATCGGTTACTTGCGGCGCTCGATCAGAATCGACTGAACGCTCTATTCATCCTCGATTACGGAAATCCGCTCTATACAAAGGACAAGGCGGTTCGCACTGAAGAAGGGCGGCAAGCCTTCACACGTTGGGCGCTCGCCGCCGCCAAACACTTCGGCGGGCGCGGAGCCATTTGGGAGTTATTCAACGAACCCAACAACAAGATGTTCTGGCCACCAGCGCCAAACGTTGATGAGTACATCACGCTGGCTTTGATGGTGGGCCACGCATTTCGCTCAGAGGCGCCCAACGAAAAATTGGTTGGGCCGGCTACTGGATTGGACTTTCCCTTTCTCGAGAGCTGTTTCAAGGCGGGCCTGCTTGATTATTGGTCAGCAGTTTCAGTCCATCCGTATCGCGACGATGATCCCGAAAACGCAGCGACGGAATACTGTCGTTTGAGAAAATTGATCCGCGACCACAACCGCGGAAAAGAGATGCCGATCATCTCCAGCGAGTGGGGTTATTCATCCGCATGGCCCCGGATGAACGAACAGCAGCAGGCAGCGATGCTGACGCGTGAGCTTTTGACGAATGTTGCGAATGGCATTCCGATTTCAATTTGGTATGACTGGCGGGATGATGGAGGTGACGCGAATGAAGGCGAGCACCACTTCGGAATTGTTCGTCAAGAATTTAGGGGAAACAGCGAGTCGCCATTCGAACCGAAACCTGCGTACTTTGCCGCGAAGACAGTCAACAGTTTTCTGAACGGCAGCTCGTACCAAAAGCGAATCTCGACAACAGACGCGGACGATTTTGTGCTGGTGTTTTCCGACTCGGGACGAGAACGCATCGCTGCCTGGACGACAGCTTCGCGCCCTCGCCAGGTATTGATTTCGCTTCAACCCGGGAGCTACACGCTTACGAAATCCTCGGGTGAGAAGATGCGAGAGGTGTCGGTCGGGCAGAACGGACTGACCATTGAACTCGCGACGTCGCCCATTTTCCTGTGGCCGCTGCGCTGACCTACCCGTCGCGTTTCAGTACTCTGCTTTACTAGCCTGAAATGCTGGCGTACATTCCACATACACACAACACCCCATTTGAATCAGGACGGCTTGGCATTGTGGTTGCCGTCAAACTGATAGGTTTGCACTTCAAAGGAGGAGAGTCGTGTCAAAGAAATTTCTGATCGCGTTTGCGCTAATGGCTTTCACGGTTTGCTTTGGTTGCCAGAGCAGCTCGCAGTCGAACGCAAATGCCAACGAAAATGCTAACGCCACCGCGGCAGCAACCACCCAGCCGGGACCTGATAATTCTGAAATCACCACTACAACTGACAGCAGCGGCACCCGGACTGAGACTCGTGTCTTTCACAATAATCCAAACGTGTCGAAGGTTGTGGTGACAACGCGCAATGGCCAGAAAACCACGACCGTTTACTCAAAGAATGGCGAAGCTAAGGAGATCAAGGACGACGTGGGCGATGCTTTGAGCGCCACCGGAGACAAAATCGCCGAAGGCGCCGGGTTCGTGAAGGACAAAACTGAAACGGCGGTAGACAAAACCAAGCAGGGCGTCAACGAAGTCGGCGACAAGGCCGAGGACGTGAAAGATAAGACGACCAGCACCGCCAAGACCATTGGTCACGAAACCAAGCAAGGCGCCAAGACCGTAGCGAACAAAGCTGAGGACGCGGCAAAAAAGACGGGTAAGACGATTAAAAAAGTCATACCGTAAACGTGGTGCGGCTGCGCCGCCAGAAGCGAAAGGTCTGAGACCTTCCGGAACTGTTAGTAAAGACACTGGGGCTACGCCCGATCGGGGCGCAGCCCTTTTTCGTCTGACTATCGCTGACGGAAAGGCGTTAGTGCCCTTGGTTCAGATGACAGGTGTTAGAGTACCGACTTTAGCCGGGCATTTTCCGTGTCTAATTAGGGCAATGACATACTTGAGTAATCAACGGCTCGTGCATTAAAGGCCGAAGGCGTTTGCTATCTTCAGCCCAGGATTGCGCGCGCCAGCGCGGCTACCCCGGGTAGTCAAGACAAAAAAGGTCCCAACCCTGAAAGGGTTGCGAAAAGGTTTCCCCCGAAAGGTTGAAATTTTTGTGAATCCCAATTCAACACCGGTGTGCCTGCAGGGTTCCGCAACCCTTTCAGGGTTGCCCTGCCGTGTTGGCTCATTACCCAGGGTAGCCGCGCTAGCGCGCGTCAACCCTGGGCTGGAGGTGGTGAACGCCTTC
>DATNEI010000071.1:0-10599 GCA_035606795.1 Pyrinomonadaceae bacterium | reverse complement strand
AGCGCGGCGTCACTGATGAATTTGTCGAGCCCATCGTTATGACCCGCGACGATGGCAATCCAGTGGCGACGATTCAGGCGGGAGACTCAGTTATCTTTTTCAACTTTCGCGCGGATCGCGCGCGGCAAATTACTTCGGCGCTCGCAGTTCCGGGCTTTGACGATTTCCCCACGCCGGATCGGCCGCACACGCATTACGTCTGCTTCGCGGTTTACGACAAGACTTATCCTTTGCCGGTCGCTTTCCCGCCTGAGTTGCCGCGGAATATTCTCGCGGAAGTATTTGCCGGCGCGGGCGTAAATAATTTCCGGCTCGCAGAGACCGAGAAGTATGCGCACGTCACCTACTTTTTCAACGGCGGCACTGAACGCGAGTTTCCACACGAGCAGCGTCTCCTGGTTCCTTCGCCCAAGGTCGCCACGTACGATCTCGCGCCTGAAATGTCCGCGTTCAAGATTACTGAGAAGTTTCTGCGCGCACTCGATGAACGCGAGACAGATGTCTTCATCATGAACTTTGCGAATCCCGATATGGTCGGACACACGGGAAAGCTGGACAAAGCAACCGAAGCCTGTCAGTACGTGGACACGTGTTTGGGTTGGATCACGAAGGCGATGCACTCGTCAAAAGGCACAACGCTAATCACCGCCGATCATGGTAATGCTGAGCTAATGATCGATCCGAAAACCGGCGAGCCACACACCGCCCATACGACCAACCCAGTGCCGTTTGTCTTGATTGATGAAGGTTCAATCGGCCTGAAGTTGGGCAGCGAAGGCGCGCTGGAAGATGTGGCGCCAACCATGCTGGGCCTGCTGGGAATCGAACAACCGGTGGAAATGACTGGAAGAGATTTAAGAGAGGGATAGAGTCAGGTTTCATTCACGCACGGCTTTAGCCGGGCGGCTCGAGGCGCAGAGGAGTTGGAAAACCGTTTAAAAGGGTTTCCGAAAATCCCAGGCAATCTGACACCTTGCTGAAGCCAGGTGAGAATAAGAACGAATGGCAGCTGTAACTGAAACGATCGGCCGGCCAGCAACCAGCGCTCTCTCACTTCGCTGGATCATCAACGCTCGCGAAGACCTGATCTGGTTCATCGGTTCAGTCGCGTCCAGCTATCTGCTGCTGATTCTTTACATCACCGGCGTGCTCCCGCTGATTCCCATGGTCGCCGGTTGGGCAATTCTGATCGACGCGCCGCACGTGTTCGGCACTTTTTCCCGAACCTACTTCGACAAATCCGAATGGAAAACGCGCAAGCGTCTGATGCTCGGGTCGCTTTTGTTTTTCGTTATCGGGCCGACGTTGGTCTTGCTCGGCGCCGGCTTCACCTTCTTTTTCGTCGCCGCGCTTTGGGCCTACTACCATCTGGTGAAGCAGCACTACGGCTTCATGGTGCTCTACAAGAAAAAGAACAACGATCTCGCGCCCATTGATAATGCCCTGGATCGTCTGCTGTTGATGTTTGCGTTCAATTATCCGTTTGTCGCATTCATCGCGAACGACCCTACGGCGATGGCGCGCGTGCCGGCTTTCTTGCGGGGCGGCGTGAACATGGTGGCGATGCTTCTGCTCATCGGCACAATTGTTTTAGCGATTGGATGGTTTGTCAGACAGGTACAACGTGCATGGTTGCGACAACCGCTGAATGTGCCGAAGTATCTGCTTCTGGCGGCTGCGATACCGATGCATTGGGTTGCGTTGTTCACGCCGATGCCGGCAAAGCCAATTGCGCTGGTCGCGATCCTCACGATTTATCACAACCTGCAATACCACCGGCTGATTTGGTTTCATAACCAGAAGTACGCCCGGAGCGCGGGCTGCCGGCCCGCACCGCGCGCGCACGATGCGCGCGACCCGCAGGCAGGGATGTCTGCGCTCCGTTACGGTCCCGCCGCATTGATCAGTCGCCGGCTGATTTACTACATCGGTTTCGGAATACTCTTTGGCATCATCTATCAGGGCCCGCGACAATATCTCGGGTACTTGAATCTCCATACCGGCGATTCACCCGCGGCGCTGTCCACTCCAATTCAACTCGGGATCGCGTTTCTGTGGGGTTACGCCTTCATTCACTACTACCTGGATTCGAAGATTTGGCGCGTGCGCAGAGATCCATCGGTGGGCGCTGCTCTGAAGATGGCTTAGATCAGTCCAAAGTTCAACGTCCAATGTCCAAGGTCCAAGTTGAAAGACCGGACATTGGACATTGGACTCGGGACGTTGGGCTAGTTGCAGAACTCGGCCAGCAGCTCCACAAACTCATCCGGCTGTTCTGCGTTTGGCAAGTGGCCGCAGTTCCGAAATACCACGAGCCTCGCGTTCGGCAGTGCGTCGCGCATTCTCAATGCGTTATCGATAGGTATGTGGTCGTCGTGATCGCCCCAGACAAGCAAAGTCGGGTGGCGAATCAGTGAGGCTTCGCGCTCAATGCGATTAGCGCTCCAACGGCGGGCCGTGCGAATCATGGCGCGATGTGTGTGCGAAGTTGCTAAGAGGTGGTGACGCGACGCGACCATCTTTTCGTTAATCGGCCGTCCCATCCGGCGGTACATGTCTTCCATGCGCTTGCGCAAAATCCAGCGCGAGCCCAGAAACAACGGCGTAGCCACGTCGCCGATTAGCGGCAGACACGAGATCCTCAGAAGCAGTTTCTGTTTCGCATCGTCGTTAGTAACGGCGCCCACCAAAATCAACTTGCTGACGCGCGCGGGAAAATCGAGGGCAATGATTGATGCCACTGCGCCGCCGTATGACGCGCCGGCGATTACGGCTTTGTCGATGCCCAGCCGATCCATCAAACCAATCACGGCGCGCGCCTGTTCATCGATGGTGTAGCGCGCGTCGGCCGGCTTGTCTGAGTAACCATAGCCCGGCAAGTCCGGTGCTATGGCCCGAAAGCCCGCCGCTGCCAAAGGCTGCAACACATGGCTCCAGATCAAGTTTGACGAGATGAAACCGTGGATGAGGATGATCGGCGGCGCATTTTCATCGCCAGCTTCCTGATAGTGAACGCGCACGCCATTCACGCGGGTGAACCAAGAATATTCCGGGTTATAAATGAAATCCAGGCTATCCGGCCAACTGACATCCGTGGGACGCGTGAGGAGTTTGGTCGCGACGGCGCCGGCGATGAGACCTGAAACCCCGGCAAGTAAGTAGCGCTTCTTCATGAAGGGGCGTGGATGTTAGCACACGAATGAAGTCCCATTCACACCTCGCTTCAGCGAGGTGTCTGGCGTGATCCACAATTCTGAAAACCGTTTGAACGGTTTTCGCGAAAGCCGTTGAAACAGCTCGCAGGTCTTCTTTGCGTAGATGCTTGCACCTCGCTGAAGCGAGGTGAGAATGAGAAAGGGTGGTCTTTGGGTAGGACGTCTTTAGGAGTGGCCCACTACTACGGCCGGATGCACGACGCGTCGCTCGCGATCAAATTTTCCGATCGCGATCAGCTCGCCCCTTTTCGACAAACGTATAGGAGCGCCTTCATCCAATTGCTGGTCGGTCTCATCCATTGCCAAGTCAAGACCGTGCAAAGTTCTGCGCAGCTCGTCTTCGCCCAACTCAATTACCGGCAAGTCCGAAAGCGCTTGATGCGGAGAAATAAGCGCATCGCTAATTGAATTCCGTTCGCAGGCTTCAGCGAGTCTTCCAAGTGTCAGCGCGGCATTGATCCCGAACCGACCGGCGCGCGTGCGGCGCAACTCAATCAAGTGCGCGCCCATGCCGAGTTTACGTCCGAGATCTTCCGCCAGCGTGCGAATGTAAGTGCCCGCTGAACAGACGACGCGCACGCGAATGTCGAGCGAACCGTCGTCGTTAACTAAAAAGCCCTCGTCAGGGGCAAGCGACGCGAACTCATGAATGGTTACGCCCACAGGTTGGCGCGCGACTTCTTCCCCACGACGGGCATGCTCATACAGTTTTCGCCCGGCGATCTTTTTCGCCGAGTACATCGGGGGGATCTGCTCTATCTCGCCGCGCAGCGAAGACATCGCTGATTCGATTTCTTCCTTTTCAAAGTCTCTGTGACTTTGTGTCTCTGTGGCCAAGCTGTTGAGACGGTTTCCGGTGATGTCTCCAGTGTCGGTCGCATAACCGAGCCGAATAATTCCCTCGTATTCTTTTTCCGCACCACTGAGAAATTGCGCAATCCGCGTCGCTCGGCCGACCAGCAGAACCAGAACTCCGGTCGCGAATGGATCGAGCGTACCTGTGTGGCCGATTCTGCGCTGGTCGATAATCCTGCGCACACGAGCCACGACGTCATGCGAAGTCATGCCGGCAGGTTTATCGATTATCAGGACCCCGTCCATCAATGGCATTTTAGATTTTTGATTTGTGATTTGCGATCTTCAGTCCCGTAGGGATGAAATATTTATAGAACCGCCCGCGTTTCTTCCGTTGGGACCGAAGGTCCGAAAGAGTATTGCGCGCCTACGGCGCTTCGTTTGAAAATCTAAACTGGCGCGCTATAAAGATTCCGTCCCTATGGGACTCAGACTCCAATCGATTCACTTAATGCGGCACCGACGACGAACAAAGGCAAATGAAGAAGATGAGGCCCCGCTCGATCCCGCAAAAGCGCGCGAGCTCGTCTTTCAGCGTGCGGCGAAACTACTTGCGGCAAAGCAGCGTTCAGTCGCGGAGTTACGCGAAAAGCTTGCGACCACTCGCGGCGCGACCAAGGCCATGGTGGACGAGGCGATCGAGCGGCTGCGCGAGTACGGCTATCTCGACGATACGAAGTTCGCGCAGAGCTACGCGACTCTGCGTCTGCGCGAGCGGCCCATCGGGCGGCGCCGGTTACAACGCGATCTGTGGCTGAAGAAAGTCGACAAGCAAACAGTTGAAACAGCGCTCGATGAAGTTTTCGAATCGACGCCCGAGGTCGATTTGATCGACCGGGCGATTGCCAGGCGCATACGCCTGCGGGGTAAACCGCAGACTCGCGAAGAAGCGAAAAAACTTTTCGATCACCTGCTGCGCCAGGGATTTGAATTTGAGTTGGTGAGTGAGAGGGTGAGGGCGCTAGCAAAGAGCGACATCGAATGAAGCGCAACGTCTTTGCGAATCTTGGCGTCTTGCGCCTTGGCGTGAACGCAGTTCTCTCTTCACAGACTAGTCTCACGCAAAGGCGCAAAGCCTCGCCAAGTTATTTCTCAATCCACACGATCGGCGCCGGGGACACGATAATTGGCGGCGATGCCTTGTTGGGAAAAAATGGCGTCACGTCGCCGCTTTCGGCATCAATCAAAAGCAGTTTGTCGGGCGCGTCCCCGACGATTGCCAGTCGCGCGGAAGACTTGATTACGAAGCGCGCGTTCGGTGAAAAGGTCCAGCCGATCGACGCCGGCTTTTGTTTCTGCCAATCCATCGGGTTCAGGTAGAACAGCTCAGTAGTTGTGTTGCTGGGCTGCTCGACAAAAAACGGCGTGCAACTTTGCGACGCATATCCGACGAAGCGACATTCCGTGCACGACGCGGGCGAAGGATCGATACTCTCGAAGTTGTCGATGTTCTTCGCGATCAGAAGTCGCCCTTGGTCCGATCGCACGAATCCATTATTCGATTTCAGGCAAAGGCTTTCGATCGACCATTTCTTGGGCGTGTCTTTTAACTTCACCGGCTCGCCCAGGGTCACCACGATCGAGGTGTTCGGCTTTAACTGTTCAGCGCCCTTGTTTGTCCGCGCTCCCACGAAGCGATCGATCACGAGTCGATCGCGCGCGATCCAGTGAGGGCAATCCGTCGAGCCATTCGGATCCTCGAGGATCAATTTCGTCTGGCCGTCGAGATCGCTGACATAGAATTTCGTCGTGCCGGCGGCTCGTTGCTGATAACTGAAATGGTTTCCGTCAGGCGCCCACTGCGGACAGAAACTCTCACCTTTGATGATTGATTTTGCAGCACCGGTGCTCAGCTCTCGCAGCTGAATGTCATCCTTGGTTGCGCAGAGAATCTTGTTCTGATCCGGACTGGCAGCAGCTTCCGCCAGGCCGCTCTCGATTGTTTTCAAATTGTACGTTGAGCCGTCCGGCGAAGGCGTGAGTTCAACTAAGTCGCGTGAGCTGGCGTTCGCTCCGGACAAAAAGATTAGCCGGCCGGTAAACTTCTGAGACGCCCGTTCAGGTGGGCGAGAGCAGGCGCCCAGCGCGACGCAAGCCATCACCAGAAGGCCAAGGCGATAACGGATGGAACTCATTTTAGATACAAGAAAGTTCGCCACGGACTCTTAAAGCCTTCGCGACCGTCCGTATCGACCGCCCAAACACGCCAACGGCCGGGCTGTGCTCCAACGAATCCGAACTCGTAGGTTGTGCCAATGATGTTGGTCATCGGCGGGTTTGCCGGCGAGAGCCAAGGCTGCGGATCGGTGCATTGTTTCTTGATTCGGCCCTGACAAAAATCGATCTCAACTGCGTATGAAGCTGCGCCTTCCACCGGATTCCATTCAAGTCGAGTAATGCGCGGATAAAGATCAAAGACTTGATTGTCGTCGGGAGAGATCATTTGAGGTGCGGGAAGATTGAGGCCGGGGCGTTTCTCCTCTTCATTCACCTGGCGATTGGCAGCACTCAGCTTGCGCCGCATCACCAAATTCAACTGCGTCATGCTCCCGGGCGCAACCGAGATCGGGCGCGTCGGATCACTTCCCGTAAGCCCGCCCCAATTTTCATATTGCGGTGAAGCGACCATTAAAGTGAATGGAGCAAACGGCGCGGGGATTGAAAATTTGCCGTCGCCGGATTTCTTGCTGGTTCGCCAGCAGGGAATTTGCTGATCCGTCCGGCACAAAACGAAAGTCAGGTTATCAATTGGCAATTGAGTCTGCGTGTCGATGGCCTGGCCGCTGAGAGATCCATTTTTCGACATCATGACAGTTACCTGGGCCGTGGGTGCGGCTTCCGTCAACTCGACTTCAGGTGGCGGATTACTCGGGTCGCGAAAGAAAGGAAGAACTGTGGCATGTAGCTGTGTTCTTCATCGCGATAAATCAGACGATACTTCGCCGGACCATCTACTCTAACGGCAAATTTTCCGTGGGCATCCGACAGCGTTCTGTGACTTTGCGGGCGGGCTTGGCTGGGATTGAAGTCGATCGCTTCAGTCATTATGGTGACTGCGGCGGCAGGTTTGCCGTCGCTTCCGCGCACCTCTCCTGAAATTACGTAACGTGGGCCTTTTTGGGCTGGAGCGCAAAGCAAAAGAGCAAGGAGCAGTAATGACATCGCATCCACCTCCGCGATGAAGAGCGTTCGCGCGGACAAGTCTATATCAGATTAGATTTGCAAACATAGCCCTCGTTCGGCGCGTTAGAGAAGCGCATGCTAAACTCGATTAGCTGGCAGTGTGAGCTGGAGCAATGAGCAGTTAAGACCCGCGAATTAATCCAACAGCATCGTGTCTTTTCTGCTTTCTGCCTACTGCCTTCTGCTTACTGTGTTATGACTGGTAACGAGATTCGCGAAAAATTCCTGCAGTATTTCGAACGGCACGGCCATACGCGTGTGCGCTCTTCACCTCTTTTGCCGGCGAATGATCCAACGCTGCTCTTCACCAACGCGGGCATGAATCAATTCAAGGACGTGTTTCTCGGGAATGAGAAGCGCGATTATGTGCGCGCCGCTTCGTCGCAGAAATGTCTGCGCGCCGGTGGTAAGCATAACGATCTGGACGAAGTCGGCAAGACGGCGCGGCATCAGACTTTCTTTGAGATGCTGGGCAATTTCTCGTTCGGTGATTACTTCAAAGAAGATGCCGCCAAGTTTGCGTGGGACCTGCTGGTTAACGAGTTCAAGCTCGACCCCGCGCGAATGTGGTTCACCGTGTTTGAGGGCGACGACGAGGTCGGCCCGGACGAGGAAGCTGAGAAGTGCTGGGAAGCTGTCGGCGCGCCCCGTGAACGAATCCTGCGTTTTGGTCGCAAAGATAATTTCTGGCAGATGGGCGATACGGGTCCATGCGGTCCCTGCAGCGAGATTCATTACTACATGGGTGCCGACCCGAGCGACGCGGAAAACTGCGCTGCGAACGTTAATGGCCCGGGCGACACGATTACCGAGATTTGGAATCTGGTGTTCATGCAGTTCGTGCGCAGCGAAGTCGAAGGCGGAAACCCGACCGTTAGGGAGGGTGCAGTTGATGGAGTCCCAAGCGTCAGCGAGGGTGCAAAGCAGTATCAGCTAACTCCTTTGCCGGCGCCTTCAGTCGATACCGGCATGGGTCTCGAGCGTCTGACAGTGGTGCTGCAAGGCGTGAAGACGAATTACGAAACGGATCTGCTGAAGAACATTGTCGATTTCGTCGCGCAGCTTGCGGATCGCCACTACGAATCCGAAACGCAGGAAGGCTTTGCGATGCGCGTCATCGCCGATCACGCGCGCGCAACGGCGTTTTCGATTGCCGATGGAATTCTGCCGGCAAACGAAGGTCGCAACTATGTGCTGCGCAAAATCATGCGGCGGGCGATCTATCAGGGACGCCACACGCTGGGCTTCGACGGCCTGTTCTTTCACCAGGTCACGAACTTTGTCATCGATCAGATGGGCGAAACCTATCCGGAACTCGAAAGCCACCGCGACTTCATCGAGAAGATGGTGCGGCTGGAAGAAGAGCGGTTTGGATCGACACTAACGGTGGGGTTGCAGAAGCTCGAGGAGCTATTCGCAAAGACTCCCGAAGGTAAGTTTCCTGACTGGAAGGATCTTGCGCGCCTTTACGATACGTTCGGAACACCGCGTGACTTAATCCGCGTGGCGTTGGAAGAGCGGGGCCTTTTCAAGTTCACTGAGGAGTGGTCGATATCGGGTCTTTTCGATGAGGGGACGTTCAATTACCACTTCGATGCTGCGCTGCAGGAACTTCAACAGACAGGTTCAATTGGTAAGACTGAACAGAAAACCAAGACGAAGCCGATCTATGCTGAGGTCGCCAATCGCGTTCAGTCTCTGTTCCGCGGTTACGAAACGACGCGAGTTGACGATGCCAAGGTGCTGGCGTTAATCAGCGGTGATGAAGAAGTGCAGGAATTACGTGACGGAGACGAGGGTTTAATCGTTCTCGATCAGACACCGTTTTATGCCGAGAGCGGCGGACAGGTTGGCGACGTGGGAACAATCGTCGCGGGTGGCACGGGCGTCTCGCCCGTGGGCCACGCGCCGGATGCGCGTGCCACCATTGCGCGCGTTGCGGATACATACTCGCCAGTTCAGGGACTGATCCTTCACAAGGTCAGGATCGAAAAGGGCACTGTCAAAGTCGGCGACACTGTC
Source organism: Pyrinomonadaceae bacterium (assembly GCA_035606795.1). Lineage (GTDB taxonomy): Bacteria > Acidobacteriota > Blastocatellia > Pyrinomonadales > Pyrinomonadaceae > UBA11740. The sequence continues at coordinate 1,324 of DATNEI010000071.1, read as the reverse complement.
ACCGCCGAAGTCGACGTGGTGACGCGCGATGCCACGCGGCGGAATCACACGGCGACGCACCTGGTGCATGCGGCTCTGCGCGAAGTGCTCGGCTCGCACGTGAAGCAAGCGGGCTCAATCGTCGCCCCCAATTATCTCCGCTTTGATTTCACCCACTATCAGTCAATGACCGAAGACGAAATGAAAGAGGTCGAGCGGCTGGTGAACGAACAGGTGCTGCGTAATGTGAAAGTCGATACCGAAGTCATGCCGGTCGAAGACGCCATGCGTTCCGGCGCGATGGCGCTGTTCGGCGAAAAATATTCCGGCATGATGCGCGTGCTGACAGTGCCGGGCTTTTCGAAAGAGTTGTGTGGCGGTACGCACGTCCGCGCAACAGGTGACATCGGCGTCTTCAAAATCACCAGCGACGAATCGATCGCTTCCGGTGTGCGCCGCATTCGCGCGGTGACCGGCTTTGACGCCTACGAGCGTTTTCGCGAAGACGAACAAGTCATCGAAGCAGCCGCGGCCACGCTGCGGACATCTCGTCATGAACTGCCGCACGTCATCGCGCGCCTGCAGGAAGAGTTAAAGAAGGCGCGGCGCGAAGCTGATGAATTGAAATTGAAGATTGCCAGCGGCGCCATTACCAGTGCGACTTCAAATGGCGACGAGACGCGCGAAGTTGCGGGCGTGAAAGTCGTCGCCAAAGAAGCGAGCGGTCTGGACGCGGGCGGCATGCGTCAACTTTCGGACACGCTGCTGGCGCGCATTAAGTCAGGCGTCGTCGTGCTGGGCCGGACTAATGATGGGAAGGTCTCGCTCATCGTGCGCACATCTGAAGATCTCACTAAGAAAGTTCCCGCCGGGCTCATCATCAAAGAACTTGCCCCGATCATTGGCGGCAAAGGCGGCGGTAAAGCCGACATGGCTGAAGGCGGCGGCAGCCAACCTGAGAAACTCAACGAAGCTTTGCAGGCGAGCTACGGCGTGATTGAAAAGATGCTCACGTAAAGATTTGTCCGCAGATTACACAGATTACGCAGAAGAAAGTTAAATCGTAATCTGTGAAATCTGCGTAATCTGCGGATTCATCATTCGCTCGAAAGACCATTGCGCTTCGCCACGTTCATTCGTAGAATTCATGGAACCTGATACTCCTGTCCCGGGGGATCTGAATGAGCGACCAATTCGCATATGTGGATTTGGAATTAATTGTCCAGAAGGCTGGCAAGAATGAATTCTACGTACGCGCAAAATCGGACGCGGGAGAAGGCGAAGTAACCGTCCCCATCAATCCCGAATTGAAACAGGCGTTGGTTTCGTTTGGCAGCGAAAGCAG
>DATNEI010000067.1:0-7316 GCA_035606795.1 Pyrinomonadaceae bacterium | reverse complement strand
ACAACAAGGCTCGTCTCGAAAAACGAGACGAGCCTCATCTCAGAAGCCATGTGTCCGAAGCCCGACCGTCAGGGAGGGCGACTCGCCCGATCAGCAAGCGGCGCTGGTCAAAAGTTGCCCTCGCTTAGGCTCGGGCTTCTGCCACGCTAGTTACCACGCGCGATCTTCACCGCTTGCGGCGAGTAGTTGACTCTCCGCATTTCCTGCATGCGGCCGTTCTTCATCGTGCCTTCGACCAGCTCGTATCCCAGCATGGCGATGATGCGTCCGCGAATGAACAGCGGCCGGGAATTGCCGTACCAGTCCACACAAGAAGCTCGGCACACATCGTCAACTGCTCTTTCCGACTGCGCGGTCAGCTCGCCAACCTCTTCAAAGTGCAGGCCGTCGTTGCGCAAGAAAAGAATCGCGGCCGAGTCTTCGAACAAATGTTTGTATCCGGATCGGCCGGGCACACTGATCGGCAAACCCAGCACGCCTGAGTTAGGTCCATCGGGTTTGTAGAAGAAACCGTGACTGCGCAGCTCGCCTTGCGACGCGCCCCTGCGAACGTATTCGTCAGCGACAGCCGGCGCGTCCGCCAGTCGAATCGAAGAGAAGTGCAGGTTGCTGCCGTCTGTGCCGACCACGATCGCATCTGAGCCGAGCGCTTCAATTCGATCCACGCCGTGGTTCACTTTCAATTCACTCAGCTCGCCATCGGCCCAGTGCACGACGTACAGATTCGACTCGTTCTTGTTCTCCGGAGCGCCCCAGCCGCTGCCGGTTCCGTACAGCAGATACTCGCCCACGAATCGATTCTGAAAAGTGTAACCGCGCGGTTTCGGCAATCCGTGATAGTCCCACGAGGAAGCGTCGTCCGTACCATCGTTGAATTCAGAAATCGGCACGCGCAGCAGCGCGACGTCGCCCGCAGTTCGCTCAGCGCTCCACATATCGTCGCCCGATCCGTTTGAGCGCACCAGCACGTTCAGATGCTTGTCTTCGCTTTCGAGAAAAGAGAACTGATCGACCGGACTCCCGGAAACGCCGAGCGCGCTCGGGCTCTGGCCATCGAGTGGCATGCGGTAAACCATCGAGCGCTGGCTGCTGCGCTGGCCGTTGTACGACCATTCAGTGGTCCAGACATAAACCGATTCCGGCGAAACATAGAACACACGTCCCGGAGGGCCGAGCACGGCCGTCGCGTCGCATTTAAAGTCGCCGTTTGCCAGATCGCACGTCGTCACCGTGTGCAACGCCAGGCCTGAATTCGGATTGATGGGCCGCTCGGGCCGATAGACGTGCGTGGCGGAAACGATGCGCTGAAACTCTTCAGGCTTCGCGCCTTTGTGCCACTTGCGCACGGCGGGAAATTCGGTGAACGGATCATCTGCATACGGATTCATGTAAAGCGGCGTGTAGAAGATTAGCTTGTTGCCAATCAAGCGACTGGCGTAATTGCGCGACGAGTAATAGTCGTTCGAGCGCAGGTGATAAGTAGATCGATACGAAAGATTTCCTCCGCGATCGATGTTGAAGAGTCCAATTTCCGTGCCCCCACGTTCATAGCTGTAGCCAATCACGACCACGGTGTCTTCGCTGACGAGCATCTCGTCGTACCACGTATAGCGCGGATCGATTTCCGGCCCGAACGCGTTGACTGCCGAGAGCGGCTTGAGCGCGCCATCACCAATCGCCACGGTGAACAGACGCCCGCGGCGCAACACGACCAGATGATCGCCGTGCAACTTCACAATGCCGCCTTCGTCGACACCGGCGTGCTGGGTGTTGGTGATTGATTCGGCTTCGTCTTTTGCGTCATCAGCCTTGGCGGCAGGAGCTGCTGCCTCACTCGCGACGGTCACTGACTCTGACGGGCTGGCCAGTGCTCCGCGAGCGCGCACATCTCGTTTTCGTTCTTCCGCGAGCTTGCGGAAGTACGCTTTCATTTCGTCTTCCGACGCGAAGGCGCGCATGTTCTTGTTTGCGGTTTTCTTCCCAGCACGAGATGACGCGGTAGTCGCGGGTCCCGCACAGGCCGCCAGCGCAAACAAAACGAGGAAAGTTACGGCGGCTGAAACTCCGAATGACGTCGCGGACAGCGCGAAAGTCCTGACGGGGCGAAAAACGTTTTTCATGGCTACAAATGCTCCTTTTCGAGGCTCGAACAAATCGAACAACCGATAGAAGGAACGTTTAGCCTGGACAAACTTGCGCGGGATCTTGGGCGGAGAATGGCGGCAATTACAGAACCACGAGCGATTAGCGAGCGGGGATAAAGAGCTTTGTTTGGAGGATGGTCGCGATTACAGAACCGCGAACGATAGTGAGCGGGTTAAAGGCGCAACGTTCGGGGAGCTCATTAGAATATTCGGCCTAACGTTGAATCTTTAACCCGCTCGCTACCGCTCGCGGTTCTGTAACGCATTAGCCTTCGTATGTCTGAGCTAATTGGCCGTCGATGAAGATGCGATAACGCATGGGCCGTAAGCCGGCCAGAAACAGCTTCCGCGTCTTTTCGATAGCGACGTGGTGCTTCTCATTAATCCCGACCATCAGATCGTATCGCTTAGTGAGGCTGAACGACGCAAAGCGAAAATCCTTGATGGCGGTCTGGCCGTCAACCTTGATTTCAAGATTGCCGATGACCTGATCGAATGAGAAATCGACGCGATGCTGTTCATTGACGCCGACAGTGAAACTGAACTGCATGCTCGATCACTTCGCTCGCGGATCCGGTTTCACCACCAGTGGCTGCGTCTGGCTCTTGCCGTTCACCGTCAGTCGCACCGTGTAGTTTCCGGGCAATGCGAGTGTTCCACCTCCGCGCCCACCGCCGCCACCGCGTCCGGTCGGACCGGTTGGTGTCGGACGGAAATCCCAAATCCAGCGGTGAAACCCGGCGGTCGCCGGCAGCGGCTCCTGGGTGCGGGCCCAGAACGGCGGATAGTTCAGCTTCTCCGGATCGATTGGTGGAAACTTATCTTCGCTCGAGTACTTGCGAATCACTTCGCCGGCAGGATCGATTATCTCCAGCGTCACTGGTCCGCTGACGTTCGACTTCAAGTAGTAGTCGATGACCGCGCCGGCTGGTGGATTTTCGGCGATCGGTTCATCACGCGGAATCGGCGTGCCGACAAAATCAGCACCCGGAATGAGCTGAATGACTTCGGCGGGCGCGAAGAGATGCGCCGCGCTGTTCCCGACGCTGCCGCCGAGCTGACGCAGCGACGAGATGTTATCGAGCACCCAAAAACCGCGGCCGTGAGTCGCCACGATCAGATCGTTTCCGTGAATCGCCAAATCGCGCATCGACGCCGGCGGCAGATTCAATTGTAAAGACTGCCAGTGATCTCCATCGTCGAATGAGACGAACACTGCGCGCTCAGTTCCGGCGTAGAGCATTCCCGCGCGTTGCGGGTCTTCCTTGACCGTCTGCACATAGATGCCTTTCGGCAAGCCGCGGGTGATTTCAGTCCAGGTCTTGCCGCTGTCGCGCGTGCGAAAGATGTGCGGTTCGTAATCGTTGAGCTGATGACGTTCAACTGAAGCGAAAGCTTTATTCACGTCAAAACGTGAGGCGTCGATCATCGTGACCTTACTCCACGAAGTCAGTTCAGGCGGCGTCACATTGGTCCAGGTCTTCCCATCGTCATTCGTCATTTGAATCAAACCATCGTCGGTGCCGATCCAGAGGAGCGAGGCGCGCAGAGGCGACGGCGCAATCGCGTAGATCACTCCGCGACGCTTGTCAGCCGGCGCATCGGCGGCGGCTTCCGCGTTTAGGTTCGCCGGCACGCCCGGATCTTCCCGCGTCAGGTCCTGGCTGATTTGCGTCCAACTCTCGCCGCCGTTCGTCGTCTTGTAGAGAAATTGGTTTGCGTAATAGAGGGCATGCGGATCGGCTTGCGAGAAAACCAGCGGCTGCGTCCAAGCATGGCGATAAGGAGACGGCTGCCCAAACCCGCCGCCACCTCTCTCCGGCGTAACGTTCTTCGTCTCGCCGGTGATTACGTTGCAACGCGAAACCTCGCCGCCAAAAAGAATTTCCGGATGCAGAGGATCGGGAGCCGTGTAGCCGGATTCGCCACCCGCGCACAAGCCTTCCCAATCCCTTTGCGAGATTTCGCTGTGACGGCTGCGCGAAGGCGAGCCGACCGCGCCGCTGTCCTGCTGCGCGCCGGTTACCCAATACGGAAAGCGATAATCGGCGGCGCCGTGATAAATCTGCGCCGTCGCCTGGTTGTACCAGGAACTCCAGGTTTCCGCGCCGTCGACGCTCACGATCGTTCCCTGATCACTGCCGAGCACCATCCGCTTCGGGTCGTCAGGATTGATCCAGAGTTGATGAAAGTCATCGCCGGTCGGATCGCCCTTGATCGCTTTCCACGTTTTACCTGCGTCGGTCGAGCGATACACCGACGTGTTCATCACATAGACTTGATCGGCGTTCTTCGGATCAGCCGTAATCTTTTCGAAATACCAACCGCGACCCCAGAGACGTTCGTCACTCGAGAGGCGTGTCCAGGTTGCGCCGGCATCGTCTGAACGAAAGACGCCGCCGGATTTTTTGGTCTTGGTCGGATCCTCGGGATGATCCTTGTCGTTAAGGAATGCATCAACCACCGCGTAGATGCGATTGTGATTCGCCGGCGAGACTGAGATCCCGATGCGGCCGCGACCTTCTAAGGGGATTCCTTCATCGATCTCTTTCCACGTGCTGCCGCCGTCAGTCGATTTGAAGATGCCGCCCCCCGGCCCATTAGCCGGTGTGTAGATGAACCACGGCGGACGACGCACGTTCCACAGCGCGGCATAGACAGTCTGCGAGTTAGCCGGATCAAAATTCAGATCGATTGCGCCCACGTCGTCATTCTTGAAGAGAACCTTCTGCCAGGTCGCGCCGCCATCCTTCGAGCGATAGACACCGCGATCGGCGCTCGAGGCGTAAACGTTGCCGAGCACCGCGGCAAAAACGATGTTCGGATTTTTCGGATCGACAATGATGCGGCCAATCTGTTTCGTGTTCTCAAGCCCGATGTGTTTCCAGGTCTTACCGGCATCAGTCGATTTGTACATGCCGTCGCCAAACTGAATCGAGTCGCGCATGTCGGCTTCGCCGGTGCCGACGTAGATGATGTCCGGATTCGAAGGCGAGACCCCAATCGCGCCAATCGATGCCGAAGAAGCCGAATCAAAGATCGGATTCCAAGTGCGTCCGGAGTTTGTCGTCTTCCAAACTCCCCCGCCAACTGAACCGAAATAGAAAGTGTCCGGCTGTCCGACGACTCCGCTGACCGCATTGGTTCTCCCGGCGCGAAACGGGCCAATCATCCGCCAGCGCAGGCCGGAGTAAAGGCTGGAATCAAACTGTTGTGCGCTGATTGAGAGCGCGATCCCAGTTATCAAAACGAGAAGTAGCGGCGTTAATGTGAGCGAGAAGACTCCACGTAGGTTTGGCATGAATGGCTCCGATTGATCCGAATTTACTGTGTGGCTGTTTAGCGAGGATAAAGATACTTGTCAAGCAGCGAATTGCGAAACTTATTCGTGGGATCGAGGCGTCGCTTCAACGCGATGAATTCCGGCGCCCGGGGATACGCGCGCTGAAATTCCTGCTCAGTCGCGTGGAGCTGGTACGGAAGATAATACGAGCCGCCGAGGTCCAGCGCGGCGTCGATCAGTTCGCGCGTCCAAACGCCAACCTCCTTCTTCGCTGAATCATCTGTCCCCTGTTTGTAATACAGAACGAACGCAAAGACCTCCGTGCGTGCCCAGGCGAGCAGCGATCCCGGGTCCTGTTTGGCATGACGAATCGAAGCATAGATTACGTTGACATCATGCCGGCGTAAGGTGTCTCGCATCCTCGGCAGAAAGTCGTCGAATCGATCGACGGGAATAAAATATTCCTCGATCGCGTACGTGAATGTCTCGCGCGAAGCCGGCTCTAATTCGCCAGTATCAAGGCTGGCCTCGTAGTTGCGCCACGTAACCGGTTCACTTTCGTAGTTGGTAGGGTCAAAGATGTGCTGCCGAAGCGACTTCCCAAACGGCCATTCTGAAACGACCCAAACACCAAATCGATCGAGGCGGTAAGACTGGCCAGTTGGTATCAGGCGATCCTGGATGGTCAACGGATCATTTGTGATCGAGAAGGTGATCGCTCTGACCGTTCTATAATCAGGCGGGTAAATCTCGGCGTGGTGAAAGACCGCTTCTGGATGGTCGCGAATGTTATCGAAAAAGTAACGCTTGTAGTCGGTCGCCGGCATCGTCTCAGTGTGACGCTTAATCTTAACGTTGTCGGTCAACTCCAGAGTCGCCTCGACAATGACGCCGAGCCCGCCATAACCGCCGATGACCCCCTTGAAAATATCTGCGTTGCTTGTAGGACTCGCTTCAACGATCGTTCCGTCAGCCAGTACGACCTTCAGCGACTTCACGGACAGGATAATGGGACCGAGTCCGACATAACGCCCGTGCACGTTTACCGAAAGCGCACCACCGACCGTAAAGTTCGCATAGCTCTGCATAATCTTGACCGACAGATTCGCCGGATCGATCTGTTCTTGAATTTGGCGCCAGGTGATACCCGTTTGCACCGTAATGGTTTTTTCCGTTGGTGAAAAAGCGAGCACGCGATTGAAGTGCCGCATGTCGATGAACAACGCTCCCACCGTCGCGGTTTGGCCGCCCATGCTATGTCGCGCGCCGCCGATCGAAATCGGGCCAGGATGAGTTTTCACTGCCTGAACGATCTCATCGGTCGTTGCCGGTGTGATGACTTTGCTGACCTGGATTGGATTGAGTTGGCTGACGTCATTAATCGTCAGCGGCGAGGTCTGCGGAATTGCGGGAGCACGAACGACGGTCCATGTCTTGACCGCGAACCAAATGGTGAAGACCGCGACGCCTAGCAGAAGAATACGTGCGAGCAACCGGTGACGTTTGCGTAAAGGTGTCTGGGCAGACATCGCGTCAAGCTTCTAAAGCTGGCGTCGCCGAGTTACTTGGCGTCGGTTTTTCTCTCATCTTTCTTTGGCACATCCGGCGCCGTGAAATCGGGCAGCGGATCGCCCCAGATGTAATGATTGAACCAGGCCAGATTGTGCTGCATCACGGCGCGCTGGGATTTCGGTTTGGTGATGCCGTGGCCGTACCCTTTGTAAACCACCATCTCAACTTTGACGCCGCGATCCTCCAGACCCTGCCGCAGCTCGTAAGCATTGGCGATCGGAACGCGGCGATCCAGTTCGCCGTGCTGAATCAGCGTCGGGGTCTTTGCGCCTTTGATGTAAGACATGGGCGAGGTCTTCTGGTAAATCTCCGGATCC
>DATNEI010000058.1:0-12664 GCA_035606795.1 Pyrinomonadaceae bacterium | reverse complement strand
AATCCCAATTCAACACCGGTGTGCCTGCAGGGTTCCGCAACCCTTTCAGGGTTGCCCTGCCGTGTTGGCTCATTACCCAGGGTAGCCGCGCTAGCGCGCGTCAACCCTGGGCTGGAGGTGGTGAACGCCTTCGGCGTTCATCTTCGCGACGCTCAACACTTCCTGATTATTCAAGTATGTCATTGCCCTTTTTTAAGGCCGGGTACTCGGGACATAACTCTTTCAGAGTTCATCCGTCCTTCTCATCGACTTCGATCCCAGGGCGTTGCCCTGGCTGAAGTTTGCGAACGCCTTCGGCGTTTAGCTCGGATTCGTCAAGTATTTCACGACGCTAGCGCGTCGCGATTCTAAAGACGTCGCTGTTTTTCAAGGTTTGAGGTAAAGCCCGTGGCACCGATTGTCGCTGTCACTACGCCGCGATCATGGTGCCCGTGCCTTCATCGGTGAAGACTTCCGCTAAAAGTGAGTTACGCGCGTTGCCGTTGATGATGTGCGCGCTCCTCACCCCGCGCGTGAGAGTGTCGATGATGCTCTGAAGTTTCGGAATCATTCCGCCCGTTGCCGTACCGCCGTCAATCAAAGCCTGTGCTTCCGCCGCCGTAAGTTGCGAAAGTTTCGTGCCCGGCTCAGCGCCGCTCAAATAAATTCCGTCCACATCCGAAAGCAAGACCAGCTTCTCGGCTTGTAACTGCACGGCAATCTCAGAAGCGATTGTGTCTGCGTTGATGTTGAAGACTTTGCCTTCCGCGTCCGCTCCGAGTGAAGAGATCACCGGCAGGTAGCCGTGATCGAGCAAGACCGTGAGTAAACTCGCATCGATTTCAATGATGTCGCCCACGTGACCGAAATCAACTTCAGTGCTCTCGCCGGTTTTTCGATTGACGACTTCCCTCGGCGGCCGGCGCTCTGCGTGAACAATGTTGCCATCAACGCCTGACAAACCAACCGCATGAATTCCGCGATGACGTAGCGCGGCCAGAATGTCTGTGTTGATTTTTCCGGCGAAAATCATCTTGGCCATCTCCAACGTATCGTCGTCGGTGACGCGGCGGCCTTCGATAATGGTCTGTTCGACGCCCATCTTTTTCGCCAAGTCGCTCAATTGCTTGCCACCGCCGTGAATGACACAGACGCGGATGCCGACCTGGTAAAGCAGCGCCAGCTCTTCGCACAAAGAAATCAGGCGGTCGCGATCTTCCGTCACCTTGCCCGAGAACTTGACGACAAAAGTCTTGCCTTTGAAGCGCTGAATGTACGGCAGAGCTTCGCGGAGTAGATCGAGTCGCAACTGGCTGTCGACAAATTGGTTCATAGGTCCATTGACTCATTGAATCAATGAACCGATGAGTCAATGAATCAATTTCGCCATAATCGCTTTCTGCACGTGCAACCGATTCTCAGCTTCATCGATAACAACCGATCTAGCCGAATCGATCACCCCATCTGTCACGATCACATTTCTGCGCACGGGCAGACAATGCATGAAGACGGCTGAATTCGTGCGCGCCATTTTTTGCTCATCGACAATCCACTTTTCTCGATACTGCGCGCGCTCGGCAATGTCTTTCTCGGTCGCGCCGTAGAAATTCCGGCTGCCCCAACTCTTCGCGTAAACGACTTCGACATCGTCAAACGCAGCATCGACATCGTGCGAAATCTCGACACTGCCGCCTGCTCCTGCCGCCTGCCGCCTGATTTCATCCATCAGTTCGTCGTCCAACTCATAACCCTGCGGCTGCGCAATCACGAGATTGTGCCCCATCTGCGCCGCCGCTAGAGCAAAACTGTTCGGCACCGCCATCGGCAGGGGCTTCGGATGCCACGCCCACGTCAGCAGGACTTTCTTGGGTTCCGCGCCCAGCGTCTCGCGGATTGTCATCATGTCAGCCATTGCCTGACAAGGATGATGCATCGCCGATTCGAGATTGATGATCGGCACTTCGGAGTTTTTCGCGAACGCGCTGAGGATCGGATCGGTGCGCTCCTCATTCCAGTTCTTTAAAGCCGCGAAAGTGCGGACCCCGATCGCCACGCAATACCGGCCCAGCACGCGCACAAATTCGGCGACATGCTCGGTCTTATCGGAATCCATTACCACACCGTCGCGATGCTCCAGCGTCCAGCTGGTGCCGCCCGGCTCGAGCACAACGGCGTTGCCGCCCAGGTTGTAAATTCCCACCTGCATCGATGCGCGCGTGCGCAGACTTGGATTGAAAAAAACCAAAGCGACTGACTGGCCCGCGAGTGCGCGAGACTTGTCCTCGCGCGTTTTGAAGCGAATTGCGGAATCGATCAGCTCACTGAGTTCCGGCGCAGACCAATCGCTCGTCTTGAGAAAATCGCGTGGCATCGCGTCAGCGGCTCTCCTTTGCGCGCGGCCGAGCAGCAAACTTGATGAGGCCGTAGACGCTGATCAAAAACCAAAACCCCTCGACGAGAAATGCGGAAAGATTGAAGCGGTAAAGGAGCGAGACAACCACGAGCAACGCGCCGACACCATTCATCAGCGAATAGCTCAAGTCGCTGCTGCGGATCTTTTCGGCTTGCAACAGCAAATAAGCGAGCACCATCAGCGCTACGCCAACGTTGCCCGCGAAATCGTACCAGGCGTATTGCATCTTAGCTTCGCGTCACTTCAGCCAGGGCATCGGCAAACATGCTGGCATCCGCCTTGGTCAGACACAGCGGCGGCAGCAGTCTCAGCACGTTGGCGTCGCTCGAAGTGCCGGTGATGATCTTCTTTTCCAGCAATGCCTCATGAATCGGCTTCGCTTTGTCCGCGAATTCGAGGCCGAGAAGAAACCCGCGGCCGCGCACATTGACGACTTGCTCGATCTCGCGCAAACGTTCGCGCAGATGAAATTCGACTGACCGCACGTTCGCCAGCATTCCATCAGTTTCGATCGCTTCGAGTGTCGCCGTCACCGCCGCCATCGCAATCATGCCGCCGCCAAAAGTAGTGCCGAGGTCATTCTCTTTGATGTGCGACGCGATCTTTTCCGTAACCAGACACGCTCCCACGGGAATGCCACTGCCGAGAGCCTTCGCCAGCGAAATGATGTCGGGCACCACCCCGTCGCCTGCTTTGCTGCCCGCGAAAAACCATTCGCCGGTGCGCCCCACGCCGGTTTGTACTTCGTCGTAAATCAAAACGATCTGGCGCTCATCACACAGCTCACGCAGCGCCTGATAAAATTCCGAACCCGCCATCAGCACTCCGGCCATTGATTGAATCGGTTCGAGCATGATCGCGGCGATTGAATCGTCGGCGAGCGCCCGCACTGAATCGATGTTCCCGAATTCAGCTTGCAAGTGCCCCGGCACGTTCGGCTTTCCGATCTCGCGATACTTGCCGAGGAAAGTCGCGCTAATGGCATCGGCTGTGCGTCCATGAAAGCCGCCGCTGAAAGTGATTACATTTTCGCGACCGGTGGTCACGCGCGCCATGCGCATCGCGTTCTCGTTAGCTTCTGTTCCTGAATTGCAAAAGAACGCTTTCGTTAACGATTCAGGCGCAATTGAAACCAGCTTCTGCGCGGCCTGCGCACGCGCTTCCGAATAGACTAAATTCGAATAGAACAGCATTTCATCGGCCTGCTTCTTAATCGCATTCACCACATGCGGATGGCAATGCCCGGTGCCGGCCACGGCATGGCCGCCATAAAGATCGAGATAACGTTCGCCGTCGCTGGTGAAGACCCAGACACCTTCGCCGCGCTCGGCGACGATGGGCATCTTCTTGTAAGTGGCCAGCTGAAAAGTTTCTTCGCGCGCGATTGTCGACTCTGAATTAATGACCGCCTCTGCTTTCATCCCGCCCTTGCTCCATTTGGCATCTGCCGTTCGGGAACGGCGAGTGCTGACTTCAAACCATCTGCATAACCGATATCAAAAAACATCCCCTCGGAAATCTCGCCCATCATCTTCTTCGGTTCAAGGTTGACGACGAACAACGCCTGGCATCCTTCGATCTCTTTCGGATTCTCTCGTTCGTTCTTCATTCCTACCAAAATGTTGCGTTGACGATCGCCGAAATCGACCGCCAGTCTTACCAGCTTGTCAGATCCGTTGACTTCGGCGACCGACAGGATCGTACCGACGCGTATATCAAGGCGCTCGATCTCGGCGAAAGCGATCGCTGGTTTCACTTGCGCGGGAACGAATGCTTCACTCATGGATTAGTTCCGATCAACATCAAGCCAGTCGTTTCGTCCAACCCAAACATCAAGTTCATGTTCTGCACGGCCTGACCTGCCGCGCCTTTTACCAGATTGTCGATGGCGCTGAAGACAACCAGTTGCCGGCCGCGCGAAGCAAATCCGATGTCGCAGAAGTTGGTAGTCTTCACCCAATTAATGTCAGGCGAACCCTCGACCAGCCGCACAAAGAACGACTCGCGATAGAAGTCGGCAAACATGGCGCGCGCGTCGACCGCGGACATCTCGCTTTTTAATTCGCAGTAAATCGACGCGAAGATGCCGCGAGCCACCGGCAGTGAGTGCGTCATGAAAACGAGTTCGTTGCTCCACTCGCCGATCGATTTTAGTTCCTGTTCAATCTCCGGGACATGTTGGTGCGTGAAAGGCTTGTAGGCGTAAAAGGAAGTCGAACGCTGCGGATGATGTGTGTTCGCAGCAGCCTTCGCGCCAGAACCTGATGAACCAGTCTTCGCGTCTACGATTACGCGACAACTGAGCAGGTTATTCGCGACGAGCGGCGCCATTCCGAGTAAGGTTGCGGTGGCAAAGCATCCGGGATTCGCAATTTTCGTCGCCGACTTTATTGCCTCGCGATTGGTCTCAGTCAAGCCGTAGACAAACTGCGATTGCGCATCCATCGCTGTCTGCTCGCGACCGTAGTGCTTCGCAAAAACTTCGGCGTCGCTCAGCCGAAAATCGCCTGAGAGGTCAATGACTTTCACATTCGCCGGCAGCTTCGGCGCAATCTCCATGGCCTGTCCATGCGGCAAGGCTAAGAATGCGCAATCAATGTCTGCCAAATCAGAGACGTCTTCCGGAGCTTTTTCCAATGTCATCTTGGTGAGGCCGAGCAGGTTTTTGTGCACATCACTGACAGCTTTGCCGGCCTGCTCGTTCGCAGTGACAAATTGAATCTCGGCGTGCGGATGCTGCAGCAGAATGCGCAGCAGTTCCGATCCGCCATAACCCGAGCCGCCGAAAATAGCTATTCTTAGTTTCGAGTTTCGAGTTTCGGCCGACGGCTGTTTCGAGTTTCGAGTTTCGAGTTTCGAGTTCATGTCTCGACCTCCACGCCCGAAATCATGACCCCTGGTGTTTTCAACTCATCTTTCGCCAGCGAACTTGAAACCTGAAACTTGAAACTCGAAACTTTACTCTTGACTACCTCAAACATTTTCGTCCCGTTCCTTCTCACATTCGCCGCCGGTACTTCGAATTCGCGCTCGATGTAATCCTCGCCCATCTGTGAATCGGTGACTGAGCCCGCGACTAAATCGACTCTTATGCCGCGGCGGCGGAACAATTCGATCCCACCCCAGGCGCCGACGTAATCCGAAGCGCAAAACACCAGCGTGCTCATCGCTGCGCGAAGTTCATGGTCTTCAAAGATCGATTCCACTGAATAACCGCCGAGAATTCCATCGCCCAACTCAATCACGATCAAATCAGGCGCGCTTTCATTCAGGCGCGCAATGATCGCTTTCGCGACCGGCGCCAAATCAGGCGCGCCGACCGTTGACGGCAATCCGCAATCGAGAAAGCTCGCCGTGGCGATCGCGCCGTGGTCCTGCATGTTCAAGGTGTCACGCAGACAGGCAATGCCGGAAAGCTTTGCGGCGGCGACGCGCATACCGCTGCGCGTGGCTATTTGAATAATCTCAGTGGCCGCGTATGTCTTGCCGCTGTTCATGCACGCGCCGGCAATCACAACGAGCGGTGCGGTTGGCCCCAGTGTCTCGCGCGAGGGCAAGGCAGCGTCGCCGATGTTTTGGATCGCCCCACCGCCATTAATAGCCAGTCCTAACACTTCGACTTTGATCGCGTCATTCAGGCTCGAATGATGACCACTGCATTGTCCAATCACGCCACCAAGATTCAGCAAGTGAAGCTCATCGCCCGCTTTCACCGTTTCCGGAACATCGCCCACGAAACCCTTCAACGCACGACGACGACCGAGCACGCCGGCAACGACGTCGCCCGGGTTTACTTTCGCGAGACGGCCGGTGGGGAGTTCCAGCATGTTGTAAGTTGCGTTGTCAGTCAGCACGCGCACGACGACAACATCGCCCGCGCGCGATTTCCCGTTTGCCGGACCAATCGAGACCGTACGCGCAAGATGCAACGGCGATGTGGCTGAGCCAATCTTATCGATTTCGATTTGAGTCATCGTGCACCTCCCAATCTCAAACGCAATGCATTCAGCTTAATGAACCCTTCGGCGTCTCGCTGGTTGTAGACGCTGTCAGCTTCGAACGTGGCGATACGTTCGTCATAAAGCGAATTGGGTGACCGGCGGCCGACTACAATGACGTTTCCGCGAAATAGTTTCAGACGCACTTCACCGTTTACGGTAGCCTGGGTTTCCTCAATCATCTTGCGCATCAACTCGAACTCAGGCGCGAACCAGAAGCCGTAATAAACGTTTTCGGCAAACTTCACGCCCAGCGAGTCGCGCAGATGCATCACTTCGCGATCCATCGTGATCGACTCCAGCGCGCGATGGGCTGCATGCAGAATCGTCACGCCGGGAGTTTCGTAAACGCCGCGGGACTTCATTCCGACAAAGCGGTTCTCAACCAGATCGACCCGGCCTATGCCATGCGCGCCGCCAACCTCGTTCAATTTTTCCAACAGTGCGACGGGCGCCAACCGTTCACCATTGATCGCGACGGGCTCGCCTCTCGCGAATTCGATTTCGAGGTACTCCGCTTCGTCTTTTGCGCGCTCGGGCGAAACGCTCATCTGAAAAATATTTTCCGGCGGTTCGGCCCAGGGGTCTTCCAGGATTCCGCCTTCGTACGAAACATGCATTAGGTTGCGATCAGTCGAATACGGTTTGTCGACAGTGGCCGTTACCGGAATTCCGTGAGCTTCAGCATACGCAATCAGATCAGTACGGCCGCCGAATTCCCACTCGCGCCACGGCGCGATCACTTTGATATCGGGCTGAAGCGCATAGTAGGTAAGCTCGAACCTGACCTGATCGTTTCCTTTGCCGGTAGCACCATGCGCCACCGCATCAGCATTTTCCTTTTGGGCGATTTCAATCTGGCGTTTGGCAATCACCGGGCGCGCCAGCGACGTGCCCATCAAGTAAACGCCTTCGTAAACCGCATTCGCCTTGACCGAAGTCCAAACGTAGTCGCGCACAAATTCGTCGCGCAGGTCTTCAATGTAAAGTTTCGACCCGCCCGTTGCCTTCGCTTTCTCTTCGAGGCCATCCATCTCGGCACCCTGGCCGACATCCGCGCAGTAGCAGACGATCTCGCACTGGTATTTCTCCTTCAGCCAGCGCAGCATGACGGAGGTGTCGAGCCCACCCGAGTAAGCGAGAACTATTTTCTTCACGGATTGATTCATTTTTTCATTGGTCCATTGATTCATTGATTAAGTGAATCAATTCATCCGAACATCTCCCAAATCTTTTTAATTGCCGCCCGCTGCGACTTTTGATCGTGAACCGCGATAAAGATGGTGTCCTCACCCGCCAAGGTGCCCACGATTTCCGGAATCCCGGCGTCGTCAACTTCCACCGCGACCGCTGACGCCCGTCCCGGCAGGCACTTCGCCACAACCAACACGTCACCAGCGATATCCAGACTGAGCAGACCGCGGGCGGCGTCACCGTTGGCGTGCGGCCTCGCATAAAACCCGTGATGCTTTACCACGCCCAGTTCTTCCAGATCGCGCGAGACACTGGATTGCGTGGCCGGAACTCCGGCTCGTTCCAGGTGCGCGCGCAGCTCTTCCTGCGTCCCCACGCGCTTGGCGCGAATCAGATTCAAAATCCGCTTTTGTCTCTCTCGCTTAACCATTTACCGTACGCGGGAGGCCCAAAGCCGCCCATCTTCAGACGCACAGTCATGCATAATAGTTGCATTTTCTGTGCATACCTGCATAAACTACGATGATTATGCCGGATTCGTCAAGCCGACGGCCGGCGCGATTAGAGCGATGCTAGAGTAAGCGCGCTGACAATGAGCGAAACAAACGCGAGCAAATTATGGGGGGGCCGGTTCACCGGCGAAGCTGATTCCGGATTCGCCCGCTTCAATCAATCGTTCTCTTTCGATCGCCGGCTCTTCGCAGCTGACGTGCGCGGGAGCATGGCACACTGCGATGGTCTGGTCGGCGCCGGCGTGTTAACGAGCGAAGAAGCCGCGCAAATCAAGGCAGCTCTCGAGCAGATTCTCAACCACGGAAATTCGGATGCTGGTTATTTCGAGGAGCTGTCATCTGAAGACGTGCATTCGTTTGTCGAAGTTCGCCTCGTCGAGTCGATTGGCGACCTCGGCCGCAAGCTCCACACCGGGCGCAGCCGCAACGATCAAGTTGCTACCGACCTCAGGCTTTGGCTGCGTGACGAGATCGATGCGCTGGGAGATTTGCTGCGTGATGCACAGACAGCCCTGCTCGATTTCGCGGAAGCAAATCGAGAAGTAACGATTCCGGGTTACACGCACCTGCAACGCGCGCAACCGATCTTATTGCCTCATTGGTGTCTTGCATATTTCGAAATGCTGGCGCGCGATCGCGAACGGTTAATTGAAGTGCGGGCGCGGGTGAGCGTGATGCCGCTGGGTGCCGCAGCGCTGGCGGGCACGTCTTTCGCAATCGATCGCGCGGCTGTGGCTCGGGCCCTCAGTTTTGATTCAGTCTCGCGCAATAGCCTCGACGCTGTTAGCGATCGCGATTTTGTCATCGAGTTTGTCAGTGCCGCCGCTTTGATCATGATGCACCTGTCGCGCCTGGCCGAAGACGTCATACTTTACTGCACCAGCGAATTTGGTTTCTTTGAATTGAGCGATGCTGTCGCAACTGGATCGAGCTTGATGCCCCAGAAAAAGAACCCGGATTCGATGGAGCTGGTGCGCGGGAAAACGGGGCGGGTTTTCGGCCATCTGCAATCGGTCCTGACAACGATGAAGGGGTTGCCGCTCGCCTACAACAAGGACATGCAAGAGGACAAAGAAGCGCTGTTCGATACCGTGGACACCGTGGGGGGGTGCCTGTCTATAACGGCGACCGTGCTACGCAATATCCGGGTGAACGAAGCGCGCGCGCACCACGCAGCGACGCACGGATATTTGAACGCCACAGAGTTGGCAGACTATCTCACGCGCAAGGGGATGCCGTTCCGGGAAGCGCACGAGACAGTTGGCCGCATCGTAATGCGTGCGATTGAACAAGGTGTCGAGCTGAACGAACTGCCGCTGGATGAACTGCGAACCTTTTCCCATCTCATCGACGAAGATGTATTAGAAGCTTTATCGCTGGAAAGAACTTTGGCGCGAAAGGCAGTCACCGGCGGTACTGCGCCTGCACACGTAGAAGCAGCCCTATCTGCGGCAAGACAGCGTTTGTAGCGGTTCAAGCGCCGCCGTAGGTGTCAGATTCTTGTAGAAACCAGATGATGTTCCCCTTCGCGAGGGCCATGACACACTTGAATAATCAGGAAGTGTTGAGTGTCGCGAACATGAACGCCGAAGGCGTTCACCACCTCCAGCCCAGGGTTGACGCGCGCTAGCGCGGCTACCCTGGGTAATGAGCCAACACGGCAGGCCAACCGTGAAAGGGTTGCGGAACCCTGCAGGCACACCGGTGTTGAATTGGGATTCACAAAAATGTGAACCTTTTGGGCCAAACCTATTTCGCAGCCCTTTCAGGGTTGGGATCCGTTTTGTCTTGACTACCCAGGGGAGTGCGCTGGCGCGCGCAACCCTGGGCTGAAGGTAGCAAACGCCCTCGGCGTTTAATGCACGAGCCGTTGATTACTCAAGTATCTCATCCCCTTCGCGAGGTGAAATGCTCTGCGCCACTTCACCTCGCGAACTGATGTACAAAAGCATTGCGTGCTATAAATATTTTGCCGCTACGCGGATGCGAAGCCGGCAGGATGCGTACGTATCAATTGTATGAGACATGGCTGAATCGATACTTGAACGACAACCCGAGCTGACGCAGGTCTGCGCCGTCTGCGATCGCCTGGCTCCCGGCGAGCGCATCGCTGTGTCCGCGCTGCCGGAGAGTGTGCGATCCATTCTCAAGTCGAAGGCTCCAAACGCCGTCGAAATCTGTGCGCGCTGCGCTGAACTCTTTCAACGAGCGCAGCGCCAGATCGATTCACAGGGGGCGGTCTTTGAGCAGAACGCGTTCGTTCTGCCCACGCCGTGGCGCATGGACGCTGATGAACGGTTCACTGGCCGCGGCGTGACCATGGCTTTTCTCGACTCAGGCTTTTACGCGCATCCCGATCTGATGCAACCGAGAAAGCGTATCGTCGCTTACCACAGCATCTTCGCGGCCGCCGGCGACGAGACTTCTCTGCACACGAATGATGTCGCGAGTTGGCACGGCATGATGACTTCGGTCGTCGCCGCGGGCAGCGGCGCGTTGTCTGAAGGTTTCTACCGCGGCATCGCGTCGGAAGCCGACCTGGTGCTGGTGAAAATAGGATTGACCGGCCGCATTTCTGAAGATCAGATTCGCCGCGGACTTGAATGGGTGCTGGCGCATCGAGAAGAACATGACATCCGCGTCGTCAACATTTCGGCGGGGGGCGACTTCGAAGAGAGTTACCTGACGAACCAGTTGTCGCGTACGGTTGAACGCTGCACGGATGCCGGATTGACGATCGTTTGCGCCGTCGGAAATGCCGGCCACATGCCCGGGCATCCGGTGCTGCCCCCGGCAAGCGCGCCCTCGTCAATCGCAGTCGGCGGCCTCGACGATCAGAATTCGCTCGATCGCGCGCGTCGCGGCATGTACCGATCGTCTTATGGGCCCACGTTCGATGGGCTGCAAAAACCGGAAGTGATCGCTCCGGGGATTTGGGTGGCGGCGCCCATCCTGCCTCACACACCGACGGCCGAACAGGCGGAACTTTATGCGCAGCTCGATGCCGCGGCCGACGAGGAAATTCTCGAACTCATGGAAAAGAACAAAGGAGTCGATAAGGACATCGATCAGGCGTCCGGACTGCGCCTGCCGCTCTTGCGTCAACTGATCACGATCAAGCTACTTGAAGGCAATGTCATCAATGAACATTACAAGTACGTCGATGGCACTTCGTTTGCGGCCCCGATCGTTTCGTCGATCGTGGCCTGCATGCTCGAAGCAAATCCCAGGCTGACGCCGCAACAAATCAAACGCGTGCTCATCACGACGGCCGAACGCGTGCCTGACATCGAGGTCGACCGACAGGGCTGGGGCGTGGTCAATGCGCGGCGCGCGGTTGAAGTTGCGCTGTCGCTATGACAGAATCGGTGTCAAGAAATCCGCGCACAACGAGGAGTAACTCAGACTTTCATGGCAGAAAACGAGTCGGCGCTAACTGAGACCGCCGCGCAAACAACTTCGGAAGACGAAATCACTTATCAAGCCGTTGAGAAAGACGGCGTGGTCACCGCGATTTGGGAAATGAAGGGTCGCAAACACGTACGGACCATCGACCCGCGTTCGCGACAAGGCAAGGAAATTCTCAACCTCTATACCACTGAAGAAGTTGATCATCCCGCCAGCGAAGCGGCGAGTTCTTAAGCATCAAGTCAGCACATTCTGTGGACTACCCGCGATGAAGGCTTCGAGGTTGTCGATCACCTGATCCGCCAGGGCCTGAACGGCTTCGTCGCTGGCCCAGGCGACGTGCGGCGTGACAATAAAATTCGGCAGGTTAAGATCAAGTAACCGACTTCCTTTGCGCGGCGGTTCTTCGCGCAAACAATCAACGGCGGCACCCGCAATCAATCCATTCTCCAGAGCATCAATCAGCGCCGCGTCCTGAATTAAAGCGCCGCGCGCAGTGTTGATTACGAGCGCGTTCGGTTTCATGGACGCGAATTCATCAGCGCCGAACATGTCACGTGTTTCGTCGGTCAAAGGACAATGCAGCGTCACGACATCGCTCTGGCGCAGCACTTCCGAAAATGGGGTGCGGCCTGGACGAGTTTCGCGCGCGGTCTTGTGTTCAGACAGCAGCACCTTCATGCCCACGGCTTCGGCCAGACGGGCCATGGATTTGCCGATGGCGCCATAGCCGACGATTCCGATCGTGTTGCCTTTAATGTCGTGCAGCGAGTGACTCAACAAGCAAAACTGTTTCGACTCTTGCCACTTCCCTGCTCTCACATCGGCGCGATAAGCGAACAGGTTGCGGCGCAAAGCAAGAATCAACATCAGCACGTGCTCAGGCACTGAGTTGGCGGCGTATCCGCGCACGTTGCAGACGGTGATTCCACGGCCGCGACAGTAATTGAGATCAACACAATCTGATCCCGTCGCAGCGATCGCAATCAGCTTCACGTCAGGCGCAGCGGCCAATTGTGCTTCGCCCAGCGACAGCTTGTTGCTGATGATAATGCTCGCGTCGCGCACACGTTCGACGACCTGCTCGGGAAAACTTTCGGAATGCTCGATCCATTCGTGGGCAAAGTTCGGCCGGCGAAACTCGGCCTGGATCGTGTTGC
>DATNEI010000030.1:0-4741 GCA_035606795.1 Pyrinomonadaceae bacterium | reverse complement strand
ATTTCCACTCGATGCGCGTGCATCGGCCGATAGTAACCGCCGCGCACATCGTCTTCGCGCGTCCAAATCAGCTTAACGGGCGTACCGCGAAGTCGCTTGGCGATCAATGCCGCTTCGCGCGGCACGTGTGAATCGATGACAGCCCGTCTGCCGAAACCGCCCCCGGCAAACTCTGTATGGAAGCTCACTTTGTCGGGCGTGAGCCCGAGTACTTGGGCGATGGCCATCTGATCCATCGTTTGAAATTGCGAAGGCACCCAAGCCTCAGCCCGATCGCCTTCGAATCGCACGGTGGCATTGAGAGGCTCCATGGGCGTGTGGGCCAGGTAGGGAAATTCGTATTCGGCGACGAGTCGATTCGGCGCTGGAATTTTTTCCAGAGCCTTCTCGTCACCGCGCGCGACGGCAACGTTACCCGGCGTACGCGCGAGTTCTTTAAATTTCGTCCACAGCTGCGAGCTGTCCGGGTGTTCAAGGCCTGACAAATCCCAATCGATCTTCAGACGATCGCGTGCTTGCTTAGCTGGCCAGAATCGGTCGGCAACGACAGCCACGCCGCTGCCTTTCGCCAGCGGAATTTCAAACACATCGCGTACTCCCTCAATCGCCCGCGCGTCTTTATCATCCAGACTCTTGACGCGGCCACCGAACACCGGCGGGTGCGCAACAACTGCGATCTTCATTCCCGGCAGGTCTAGATCCAGCCCGAACTTTTGCGAGCCGTCGCACTTCGATCTGCTATCCAATCGTCGAACGTTCTTGCCGATCAAGCGAAACTGTGACGGATTCTTGAGTGAAACTTTGTCGGGAACCGGCTTGCGTGCGGCTTCCTTCGCCAACTCCGCGTACCGGGCGGAGTGATTGCCAGGACCATAGACGACGCTGTTTTCAGTGCGGCATTGATCCGGCGAGACGTGCCACTTCTCGGCGGCCGCGGCAATTAACATTGCGCGCGTCTTCGCGCCTAATTCGCGATACTGCTGATACGAATGGGCGATGGAACCTGAGCCACCCACCATTTGAATTCCAAACACCGGATCCTTGTAGACCTCAGCCGCCGGCGCCAGTTCGGCGATCACTTGTGACCAATCTGCATCCAACTCGTCGGCCAGGATCATCGGCAAAGCGGTCTGCACTCCCTGGCCAAATTCGAGGCGATTCACAGTTATCAGAATCTTGCCGTCAGGTCTGACGTGAACAAATGCATCGGGCGGATAGACTTTCGCCGGCGGCTGCTGAATTTCTTCGTGCGCAAATGCAGGCGCATTGAGGTAGAGCGAGACAAGTAGTCCGCCCGCCGCTGCACTGGAAACACTCAGGAAACTTCGCCGGTTCAATTGGAGATCTTTTTCCAGTCGAAATGCTGGTCCCATGTTCTACCTCCTCGGGAAATGTCCGATAAGCTGGTAAGGCGCAAGCAGTCAAGAAGAGTCGACGCGTAGCGTCGGCTGACTTTAGCCCGGCCTTTCAAGGCCGGGTAAGTGGCGCCGTAACAGCCGTCGTCGCGTAGCGACGATTGAAATAGCAAGTTTTCTCGTTCTCAGCGTCGCTACGCGACGCGCGAACGTTTACGTGACCTGATCCCGGCCTTAAAAGACCGGGCTAAATTCAATTCGACGCTACGCGTCCCACTCTCTGTATGGTGCTCACCGCTTTTAACATGCCGGCTCCTCTATTTGAGTTGTTGCGAAGCGTTCTTGATCGCTTCGCGAATGCGCACGTAGGTGGCGCAACGGCAAAGATTTCCACCCATCGATTCTTCGATGTTTGTATCCGTCGGCTTTGGCGTGGCCTTCAGCAAAGCGACTGCGGTCATGATCTGTCCGCTTTGACAGTAGCCGCACTGCACCACATCTTTGTCGACCCAGGCGTCCTGCACTGCGCGCCCGACTGGATCTTGTCCGATGCCTTCAATCGTAGTGATTGCACCACCCACAAGGGACATAGGCAGCACGCATGAACGGGTAGCTACGCCGTCGACGTGCACCGTGCACGCGCCACAGGCACTAATGCCGCAGCCGTACTTCGTGCCGGTCATCTTCAGCTCTTCACGCAAAACCCAAAGCAGCGGCGTCGACGGATCGACGTTCACCTCTTTGCGCTGACCGTTAACCGTTAAATGATAGGTTGCCATGACTTATCCTCACGTTCAGTTCATTTTCCCTTGGGGCACGGCGTCCCCGCATCGACCCAGGTGCGCGTAGCAGCCACAAATTCAGCATGTGTCAACGGCGGCGTCGTTCGCGCGGTTCCGTCCGGGCGCACTCCTGGATTCCACGCCCACAGCACCAGTTCCGCTTCCTGGTGATGCTTCAACAATGCGGGCCCATCCATGCTTTCATTCTTTGAGCGATCGGTTACTGATCGACACACCGCCGCACTTGATAACGGCCTATCGTTAAGATCCTGCCATTGCATCGAGAGGGGAGCGAGGTGCCAGTTCGGCCCACCAGGAACTCCGGTGCTATCTGCATTTGCTTCGTGATGACAGCTGAGGCAGTTCAATCCCGGAACGCCTTTGCCTTCCGGACCACGAATGACGTTGGCGAAGTGACGATGGCGGTCGTCTCCCTGCTGCGGGTAATTAGTGGCGGTGTGACAGTTGATACACCGGGGACTGGTCAAGACTGAATAGATTTGTTCCCACGCGGTCAAGCCTTCCGCGCGACTTGCTTCAGGCTTCACGTCGTCGGCATGTGCGAAGGCTCCGAAGACGAGCACCCATGTTGCGAACATGGCACTGAAGACAGGCGTGAGAAGCAGGGCAACTCGATTCATCTGCATACCATCCTCCTGATCAGCCTTCAGACAAAAGTGGTTAAGGCCGGTTGGGGATTCGCAAATGAGGGAACTAACGCAATCAAACTATCTGACTCTGAATTCTTCTTGTCAAGATTCAACAAGCATTACGGTACGCGTTCAGTTTGTCATTCACACCGTGGCTTTAGCCCGGTGTCTGGACTGGGCACACACCGGAAACCGTCTAAACGGTTTCTAGTTCCAAACTCACCTGCCGACGCCGCGCTTAAAGCGGCGGCGTGAATGAGAAGTTTCTCGAACTAAATCGCTAGTGGATTCTGACTCTTATAATTCACTTTCTCAACAGCTCGCCGGTCCCCTGCTTGATCCCTATGTTCCGTTTCTTTTGAATTCCATCGTCTGACGCTCTTTCGTTATGCCGCCTTCAACGAAGCCATATCAATCGTGAAGCGATACTTCACGTCGCCTTTCAGCATCCGTTCGTAAGCTTCATTCACTTTCTGAATGGGAATCACCTCCACATCAGCGGTGATGTCGTGAGCGCCGCAAAAGTCGAGCATCTCCTGCGTCTCGGCAATTCCTCCAATCGCCGAGCCAGACAAGCTATGCCGGCCACCGATCAGCGCAAACGCGGCGACTCCGATCGCCTCAGGCGGTGCGCCGACCAATGTCAGATTTCCGTCGCGCGCGAGCAGCGTCAGATAAGCATTGATGTCATGTTTGGCTGAAACTGTATCGAGAATGAAATTGAAAGTGCCGGCATGCTTGGCCATCTCGCTCGCATCGCGCGACACAATTATTTCGTCAGCGCCGAGCCTTAGCGCGTCTTCTTTCTTTTCCGGCGATGTCGTGAAAACGACAACGTGCGCGCCAAACGCGTCCGCCAGCTTCACGCACATATGACCAAGTCCACCGAGACCGACTACGCCCACCTTCTGACCTGCGGTGACATCCCAGTGACGTAATGGCGAGAACGTGGTGATGCCGGCGCAAAGAAGCGGTGCGGCACTTGCCAAATCCAGGTTCGCCGGGATGCGCAAGACGAAGCGTTCATCGACCACGATTGTTTCTGAATAGCCACCCAGCGTGACACCGCCGAGATGCTTATCAGCCGAGTTGTAAGTGAGAATTCGCTCGGGACAGAACTGTTCGAGTCCTTCTTTGCAGTTTTCGCAAGTGCCGTCGGAATCGACCAGGCAGCCGACCCCTGCGATGTCGCCTTCCTTGAACTTCTTGACGCCGGAACCCACCTTCGTGACGCGGCCGATAATCTCGTGGCCCGGCACGATCGGATACTGCGTCTCAGCAAACTCGCTCCATTCATTGCGCACTGAGTGCAGATCAGAATGGCAGATGCCGCAGAAGAGAATCTCAATCTGCACATCGTGTGGCGTCGGGTCGCGACGCAAGATTGTGGTTGGTGCCAGCGACGCCGTTGCCTTTTTCGCCGCGTAAGCTTTCACGTTGTTCATGATTACAAACTCCTGTGGCGTGTTTTCAACTCTCCGCGTGTCCTCGGCGTGCTCGGCGTCTCTGCGGTGAGTGCCTTCGCTCGCTGATTCACCGCCGAGACGCAGAGAACACAGAGACTGCGCAAAGAAAGCCGAAACCAGGCACCATTAACTCTTGAAATCAAACCGTCAAAACGTCGCGTGGGGTTTCTTCTTCTCGCCTGAATTGCAATTCGTAAAGCCGCGAATAAAGGCCGCCGCGCTCCAGAAGTTCTGCATGAGTTCCCTGCTCAGCAACTTTGCCGTCCTCGACGACGAAAATCACATCGGCGCGACTGACAGTGGCGAGGCGATGCGCAATCACAATCGAAGTTCGGCCGACCATTAACTTTGACAGAGCGTCGAAAACCAATTCCTCAGACTCTGCGTCCAGACCCGATGATGGTTCGTCCATCACCAGAATTGGCGCATCGCGAATGATGGCGCGCGCGATCGTGACGCGTTGGCGCTGTCCGCCCGACAAAGTCACG
>DATNEI010000025.1:0-7724 GCA_035606795.1 Pyrinomonadaceae bacterium | reverse complement strand
GACCGCGACTCATCGAGCCGGCCATTACCTGGTTATTCAGTAGCGCCACACTGGTAAAGGCGAGCGGTCCGGGGTGTTCTCTATCGGCGCTTTCCAGCGGTTGATTCAAAAGCGGTGCGGTGTGTCGCTGGCCGTTTGTCTCCAGGCGACACTCAAAAATGTTTCCCCGTTCCGTTGTCAGTAAAACGCGGCCAGCTTCTGGTGTCACGATGCTGGTGATCGAATTGCCCGCTATCTCGCTTATCACCTCGAAGTGACCTTCAAACAGACGGGCTGCGCCAGTTTCGGTGCCAACCCACAGCCCGCCCCACTGATCGCTTTGCAAGGCCAGAATTTTGGGCGACAAATCGGGAATGGTGATGGTCTGAGTTCTGCGCCCGTCGAATTTCGCTAAACCCGCTTCCGTACCGAACCACATGGCGCCATCCGGTCCCTGAGCAATTGCGCGCACGCGATCAGATGGCAAGCCGTGAAAGAGTGTGACCGCGCCCCACTGATGGAGGCCGGTGACTGGCGTCGGTGATGGCGACGGAGAAGGGGAGGGCGAAGCCGAAGGGGTAGGAGAAGGAGTCGGCTGAGTATCAACGGCTTGTGAGGATGCAGGGGCAGGGGGCAGTAAAAGACAGAAAGCAGTAAGCAGAAGGCAGAAAGCCGAAAGGCGGGCGCGTGTGTGCGAAAGACGGGACAAGACGGCGGGGGCACCTTCGCAACCTCGAGATTGACGACTTGAATTCCCGGTCTCCAATTGAAAGGCTTTCAAAGTTGGATTAATCGCGCTCCTTGATAATCTCTCAGGTTGGGAAGGTGGGCTTCCCCCACTCTCTCTACTTTCAGATCACTATCCTTGACAACTGATTGCTTATCCCCCGCGTCAGTTTGTTGCGCGGCTATTTCGCTTTCTTCTCTCGTTTTAATTCCTCGAGGTAGCGTTTGCGGTCTCGCTCGATCCATGCCTCCTGCTCCTGGGCCGCCTTTTCAAGTTCATCGTTGTTGAGTAAGCCGCGACGCAAGGCTTCAAAGAAGGCCCGCGTGCGTACGTTGTAAGCGAGCTTTTCGTAGGCTTCGTGTTCAGTGCCTTCGGCGATCGACACAAAAAGTTTTTCGTAAAGCGTTGCCAGTCGGCTCTCGACGCCGCGCAGGCTGAGCGAACACTTCCGAGCGATGGCCCAGTTTGAAAGGCCAAGCGCCAGGTAGTAAAGCGCTTCCGATTCAAACTCCGTAAGCAGCGGCCGTTTGAATGAATCTTTGAACGCCGGGTCGATCATGTCGGCGCCGTCTTCGAGTACGGCAGCGACGAAACGCAGGAAACGCGATTCAGGATTGTTCTTATGAATGAAACCGTAGGCCGGCGGCGGATCGACTGACTTCACAATCTTACGAATCTCGTTGATGTAGATCTCATGGGGAAACTGCGTCCAGAAAATAATGCGCGCCGCTGGGAGTTCCCGCCAAATCGCACGCGCAGCTTTCACACCGGAAAGCTTGGGCATCTGAATGTCGAGGATAGAAACCGCCGGTTTGTGCTCGAGCGCGAGCTTCACGGTCTCTTCGCCGTCAGCGGCTTCGAAGATGGGCGCGTGTAAGGGAAATTCTTTCCCCAGAATCTCGCGCAGGTAATGGCGTTGGGCCACGTTGTCTTCGGCAATTAGGATCGACATTGGGTTGTTTACTGCTTTTGCAGAGCCTCGAGCAGCGCCTTCTTTTCAGAGGTGTCTTCGCATTCGTTCAGAAGTTCCCGTAGCCATTGCTTTCGAGCTTCGTCCCGGCCGGCGGCAATCTTCATCAAGTGGCGAGAATTGTACTTCAAAAAGACCTCGTAGCCTCCGCCAACAAACGCCTTGCTTTCAGCAAGCGTGTAGAACGTAGTTCCACCAATTTTGGTTCCGGCCT
Organism: Pyrinomonadaceae bacterium; assembly: GCA_035606795.1. Lineage (GTDB taxonomy): Bacteria > Acidobacteriota > Blastocatellia > Pyrinomonadales > Pyrinomonadaceae > UBA11740. The sequence continues at coordinate 5,834 of DATNEI010000025.1, read as the reverse complement.
GTGGTTCGTCGTCCGATTGAATGTCCGCGATGGCATCGATTTCCGCGGCCGAGATATCAGAGCGCTTTTTATCGAGGACGAGTTTTTGGGTCTGCTGGCTCAAAGAGTAGTAGACGTGATGGTGGTTTACAAACAACTTTTCGAAAGCCTGGTTGACATAGTCGAGACTTGTATAAGTTACCGTGTAACCAAGCCGAAGGTGGTTGTCACGGCTGGATAGAACCCTGGCCTTGAACTCTCGGCCGACGCCGGTTGGCCAGGGGTAAGTATGTCCTTCCACAGGGTAGTGTAAAACCGGCTCAATGCCCTTCCGGGAAACTTGATACCAGGTTTCACTGTAGAGAGAATAGCCTGACCCGGAGCCTTCCTGCCCGCGCACGACCAGCCAGTTTTTTCCTAACGCTTGCACAACCCGATAGCTGGACATTTCGTATTTGTTGAAATCGTGATCGATGTATCCGCGCAACTTCCACTTAACGCGGCCGGCGCGAATCTTATCGTCACGAACAAAAATCAGATACCGGCAAAAATTATACGACTGGGTTAGTTTGAGGATTAGTTCCCGCCCGGGACTTGGATCGAGTTCGGTTCTGGAAATAACTGCCTCGCAGTCGCCGGCACATCCGGGGAATTGGTTGCCGTCAATGCCGAGCTGTTGCCAAGTGTCGCTGAGATCAACGTCAAGCATGATTTGGCTCTTGTTCCATGCGCGCCTGCTGCGGTTCACCGCACGCGCAATTTCAAAAGGGGAAGTCGAGCGTGGTTGTATCAAGTCGGGATGCGCGGGGTTGGCCCGGGCGGTTTCGACGCCGGCGGCAAAAAACCCAATCAGTACGATAAGCAGTTTCACAAGACGCTTTCGCATACTTTCCCTTTTAGTCGTCCACCAGGTCTTCTTCAATGTGGCTTGCCACAGGCGTTACCGGTGGCAGTGGGGTGGGTTCTTAAAGAGACACACGTATATCAACGTCGATGTTAAGCACGGTGAGGCATGTACTTGCCTCAATCGACGTGGAGGCGTTAATGCCCAAGCCCCGTACGGGCAGAATGTTTATAGTTACAGTAAACTAAATCCAAATAAGCTCCATTAGGAGCGAAATGTAGTTAGATCAAGAGACAGACATTTCGTTCCGAGTGAGCTCGTTTCATTTGCGGCAATGCATGCTATAAACATCTCGCTCCTAATGGAGCGAAACCATTGTTGAGGTTAACTCGAATGAAACTTCGTGTTTCGGCAGTCCTGATTTTTCTTATCGTAGTGGTCGCCTCTTCGGTCTCCGCGCAATCTCAGCGCGACGAAAAGCTCTGGAAGCGGGCGCTCGAGATTCATCGCAAGGCGATCGTCATCGACACGCACAACGACGTGACGACCCCGATGACAAACGACGACTACGATCTTAGCGGTCCACCGCCGGTGCCGTATCGAACCAGCATCGAGCGCATGAAGCAGGGCGGACTCACTGCCGAATTCTTTTCGCTTTACGTGAGACCATGGTACGTCGCCCACGGCGGCGCCGCCCGCCGCACGCTCGACATGATTGATTCGGTCTACCGTGCGGTCGAGCGTCATCCAAACGATTTAATGCTGGCTACTTCAGCGGCAGATATTCGACGCGCCAAGAAACAGGGGAAGATTGCGGCGCTGATGGGGATCGAAGGCGGACACGCCATTGAAAACTCGCTCGCCACGTTGCGCGAGTTTCATCGTCTGGGAGTTCGTTACATCACGCTCACCTGGAACAACACCAACGACTGGGCCGACGCCGGCCGTGGCGAGAAAACACATCACGGCTTATCGCCTTTTGGTGAGGAAGTTGTGCGCGAGATGAATCGTCTGGGAATGCTGGTTGATGTCTCACACGTTTCTGATGAGACGATGAGCGATGCGCTCGAAGTTTCGAAGGCGCCCATCATTGCTTCGCATTCGTCGGCACGAGCGCTAAGCGATGTGCCGCGAAACATCCCCGACGATCTACTGCGGCGCATAGCAAAGAATGGCGGCGTGGTTCAGGTGAATTTCTACACCGTCTTCGTTGATGCAGCGACAGTCACTCCTCAAAACGAAGCTCGCAACAAGTTGCTGAAGGCACAGCAGGATGCCCTCGACGAAAAGTACAAGGATGATCCGGAACGTTTAGCTGAGGAGGGCGACAAGCTGGACGCGGCGCATCCTTTGCCGCCACTGCCGCTTTCCAAGTTGATCGATCATATCGAACACATCGTGAAGGTTGCTGGTATCGATCACGTCGGCATTGGTGCAGACTTCGATGGTGCGGTCGACATGCCAGAAGGGGCGCAGGATGTTTCAATGCTGCCGAACATTACTTATGAACTCTTGAAGCGCGGTTACAGCGAGCAGGACATTCGTAAGATTCTGGGTGAAAACTTTCTGCGCGTGTTCGCGGAAGCCGAACGCGTTAGTCGTGGGATGAGCAAGTCGATCAGCGGTGAAGGCAGTTTAAAGAGGATAAAATAGAAAACACGGTGGACCCTCTCCCGAATCCACCGTGCCTGAACCGTTGACTGTTGACGATTTAACTTAGCGATCCCTATCTTCGTTCGTCGAGCCCTGATTGCCATGTCGAGACTCGTCGCGTCGCTCACCCTGGCCCCCGGTAAAACCGCCCGGATTTGACTGGCTTTGTCCGGTACCCTGAACACCTCCACCTTGTCCGGAGACTTCATTCGGTTGCGATCCGCGGCCGCCAAATTGGTCGCCGGTTTGTCCTTGCTGGCCCTGATAATTGCCGCTGGCGCCAGCGCCCATCGCCTTACCTTTTTCCTGATCCGTTTCCTGGTTTCGGTTCCTGGCGTTTTCGTCTGCCATAAGCTCCTCCTTGAAGTTGTATCTTGATAAAGCTTCGATTCGTTGAGAGTCGTCTTGCGTGTTATCTAACATCAACGAGCGTGCCATTATTCTTCTCCCCAAACTTCAGTAAACAATCTGGAGAACTGAACCCAAGACATACACGCTGAGAAAAGATTTAGTACACCTCGCGTAAACTCCAGTCCGTCACGATCAGCTAGTGATGCATGTTGGCCAGGTTTCTCAGCGCTGGAAAAAGGCAGACAGGATTTAAGGTCCGAAGGACCGTCATCAAATAGCCACGGCCGTGAGGCCGTGGATGATCGAAAGGAAAATGTTGAGCGCCGAAGGTGCGACACTAAATCGCATTTCAAACCATAGAGTGTCGGCCCTACGGGCCTCAACTTCATTCGAGGTTTTGATCCACGGCCTTACGGCCGCGGTTACTGAATACCGCGCCTCCGGCGCTGTTTAAGCACTAATCGAAGGACAGATCAGCGAGTCAGAATAATTGCCATTTAAACGGTTCACTTTCCGCCTCCGGGCTAAGGCCACAGTGTTAATCAACGTAATTGAAGTTTGACTATACAAGGACAGATGGGTCACAGCGACTGGACCTAAGTAGCGCATGTTATAATTCCCGCATATTGAAGCCTGCAGGAATCTACATTCACATACCGTTTTGCCGCTCGCGTTGTTCGTATTGCGATTTCGCCACCGGCATGTACAGCGCTGAAGCAGCTGAGCGTTATGTTTCGGGCTTACTAACCGAAATAGAATCGTGGAGCGTGGTCGATCCTCCGGAGCCGGTCGATACGATCTATTTCGGTGGCGGCACGCCATCGCTGCTTTCGCCCGGGCAGTTGGAAACCCTTCTAAACGCTGTGCACAAGCGCTTCACGGTAGTCCCCAGTGCAGAAGTGACATTGGAGATTAATCCCGGCAGTGTGACTCCGGAAACGCTCGCCGCCTTCCGTAGTCTGGGCGTCAATCGCGCCAGCTTTGGCGCGCAGACTTTTGACGATGACGAACTCGCCCGGCTCGGTCGCTCCCATACCGCGGCAGACACGCGCGGGACGTTTCACTACCTGCGCGACGCCGGCTTCCAAAATGTGAGCTTCGATTTGATCGCCGGCCTGCCGGGACAGACGATGGCGGGCTGGCTTAGAAACCTGGACGAAGCCTTCGCGCTCAGACCCGAACACCTCTCGTTTTACCTGCTGGAAGTCCACCAGGGAACTCCCCTTGCGAACCACATAAAAATTGGTTTGCAACCCAAGCCCAATGAAGACCTGGCTGCAGACATGTATGAAGCGATGCTCGATCGAGCGGTGGCAGCGGGGTACGAGCATTACGAGATTTCGAATCTTTGTTTGCCGGGACTGCAGTCGCGACACAACACCAAATATTGGACCGCCGCGCCTTACTACGGCTTTGGATGTTCGGCGCATTCTTACGATGGTGAGTTTCGACGCTGGGCGAATGAACGTGACCTAAGCAAGTACGTGGAACTGGTCGAGCAGGGTAGAAGCGCGATTGTGACTGAAACACAGCTCAGCGAAAGCGATCGACAGGCAGAAGCAGTGTTCCTGGGTCTGCGAATGATGGAAGGCTTCAGCTTCAATGAGTACCAGCAGTTGTTCGGTTCAGACCTGCGCGCCAAACATGCAAACGACCTGACGCGTTTTCGTGAAGCGGGTTTGATCGAATGCAGCGATGATCTGCTGAAACTCACGCGCTCGGGAGCGCTGCTGTCGAATGAGGTGTTCGCAGCGTTTGTCTAATTTGGAGTGCGGTGACCTGTCACCGCTTTGGTCCGTGGCGGCTTGACGCCACGATTTCGGCTTGAATTTATTAAGGTCGCGACAGGTCGCGACCGACCAAAGCGCTGACAGGTTCAGCGCACTCCAAAATTGCACGGCGCAATGAAACGGAATCTCATTATCGCCATAGATGGCCCGTCCGGCGCCGGCAAGTCGACTCTTGGCCGGATGCTGGCGCGGGCGCTAAACCTGCTCTATATCGACACCGGCTCGATGTATCGCGCGGTTGCTTTGGCTGTGTTGGAGTCAAGCATTAGCTCCACAGATGACGTTGCGGTGGAGTCGCTGGCCGGTCGCGTGGACATTGATCTGAAGGGCGATCCGGATTCATTACGCGTAACACTCGGTGGGGTTGACGTGACTGAACAGATTCGTTCGGAAGAGGTCACGGATCTTTCGTCAATCATTTCAACTATTCCTGCCGTACGCCGGGCGATGGTCGCGCGGCAACGTGAAATGGGCAAACGAGGAGCCGTGCTCAACGGCCGGGACATTGGTACGGTGGTTTTTCCTGACGCCGACGTGAAGTTTTTTCTGACGGCAGTGCCGCAGGAGCGCGCGGCCAGGCGTTTCAATGAAGAGCGCGCGCATGATCCAAATGCTAACTTTGAAGAAACTTTCGCGGACATGGCCGAACGAGACGCCCGGGACTCAACGCGCGAGGACTCGCCGCTGAAAGCCGCTGACGATGCAATCATTGTCGACTCAACCGGCCTCTCGATTGATGAAGTGTTTAAGAAGATGATGTCACAGGTGGAAAGAAGAGCGGGGGCGAGCCCACCTTCCTGACCTCGAGGTCAAGATACTTGAGCCATGCTCGATGCGAGAAGTCGTTGAGAGAGTGTCAGGTGAGGTAGGCGGGCTTGCCCCGCTCCTGTTTCAGATCGAAATAGAACATCATGAACCGAATGAGATTCACATTTAGGTTGGAGCCGATTTGGATTTGGGTGTTCTCGCTGGCGCCGCCAATCATTGGGCTAGTTGTTCTTGCGCTTCCGTGGCTGCTCCGATAGAAATTCGCAATCCGAAATTTTTCTATGTTCACTGGCATCATTGAAGAGCTGGGCCGCGTGCGCGAAGTTGAAATGCGTGGCGAAGACGCGCGCATCGTGATCGAAGCTCAGCTCGTCACGGAAGACATTCACGAAGGAGATTCAATTGCCGTCAACGGCGTTTGTCTGACGGCGCTGGAGGTGCAGCGGGAC
>DATNEI010000023.1:0-63328 GCA_035606795.1 Pyrinomonadaceae bacterium | reverse complement strand
GGGTGGCGCATTTCTTGATACGTCGCGGGGTTGGTTAGTCGGTGCGGGCGCAACGATCATTCATACGATCAACAGCGGCGCCACATGGCAGAGCAGCCTGGTGCGCGAAGAAGCGAGCGTTCGTTTCAACGCAGCGAGTTTCATCGACAGCCGTCTTGGTTGGGCAGTTGGTTCAGCCGGCCGAATTTTCATGAGTGTCGACGGTGGCCATGCGTGGGCGGCGCAACGATCAAACGTCGATGCCGATTTGATGGACGTGAAGTTCATCAGTGCGAGCGAAGGCTGGGCCGCGGGCAGCGAAGGCACAGTGCTTCACACAGTCAATGGCGGCCGTTATTGGTTCGCCGAGAACACAAACATTTCTCACAGCCTCGAACGTCTCTTCTTTACCGATCGAAATCATGGTTGGGCTGTCGGCTACGGCGGCACAATCTTGAAGTACGGCCAATCCGCGCCTCCGACACTGAATCGGTGAGGCCCAACTCTCCTCTTATCCAGACTCGTGAAAAAATGGCTTGAATCCATACAGGCCCTGTGATAGTGTGCGCCGCACTCAAGCGGGTTTCCCAGGTCGCAGGGTTCGCGGCCTTCAAAAAAACTTCCAGAATTACCAGGCTTTGCTTTAGCAGTTTTCAAACTGTCGCCCAGGTTGGGTTGGAGAGAACGAATGCCCCCTGCAAAAGCTGCTCTGCAATTAGAGCACGACGCCAATTCAAGTCTGCCGGTTGCGCAATCACCCGAAGCAGTACTGCCCCCCAGATTTCCCAACGTCAGAGCAGGCTCGGATCACAACTTCGCCGTTTTGCGGGCGGTCCAGCCGCCGGCACCGCAGCGAAACCAGAATCCCTTCATATTTCAACCGCGCAGTCCGGTGATCACCGGTGAAGCAAGCTACCGCGGGTACTTGCCCGTCGAGGGCGTAATCTCCGGTCAGTTGAATGCGAGCGGCGGCGTCATGACGATCAAGCAACGACCGCGCAATGGTCGCGTCGAATCAACTCCGGAATTGGACGGCGAGATCAATTTCAAAGACATGCTGCGCGTCAACGGCCACGTCGCGGGAAGAATTTCGTCAGAGAAAGGCACGCTGATTGTCGACACTTCAGCCCGCGTCGATGCCTCAATCGATGTGGCTGTCGCCGTCATTGGTGGGACCGTCAACGGCGACGTTGTCGGCAGAGAACGAATCGAGCTCGGACAGCAAGCTGTTATCAATGGCAACATTTCCACGCCGAACCTTTCAATGAAACCCGGCGCGACCTTTCAGGGTGATTGCCGCATGCTCAAAGCCAATAGCTAAGTTTATACGGCTGAACTTCAATGTCATCCCTGGAAACTGAATTGATCGTCGCTGACGAAGTCTGTCTTACTTCGCAGTCCTTCGACGAAACCAATTTGCTGCGCGAGACTAATCTCTCGTTTGAAGAGTGGTGGCTGAATCAATCGCTTGAATCGCCAAGAGAGATCACTTTTGAGGGCACGTTGCGCGTTGATGGTTACGTGGCCGGCCTCGTCCGTTCCAATGATGGAAAGCTTATCCTGGATGAGGGCGGAAAAATTGATGGGGACATCTTCGTTACCGAGGCAGTAATCAGCGGCATTGTGCGTGGCGAAATTCGCGCCACCGAGCGGGTGGAGCTTACCAGTTCTGCGCGGGTCATCGGCGACATTGAGACCGCGCAACTGGTGATTCAGCCCGGCGCGACATTTAAAGGCAGCTGTACGTTCACCTCAGACTCACCCGCCGCGTGCGAAGCAGCGTGATGCGCGTCGAAGAAATTAACCACAGAGGAAAACCTGCTAAAAGGAAAGCGGTAAGCGCTAGACAGTTCTTGATGTGGATTGGATAATTCCTCGCGGCTGACTCTTGGCTCTTAGCGCTTTGGCCTCTGCGCCCTTATTTCCTCTGGGTCCTCTGTGGTTATGACTTCATCCGCGATCAAGAAACCCAACCTCCCGACCGAAGCCATCGCGGGCATCACGACGTTCTTCACGATGGCTTATATCGTCATCGTCAATCCGCAGGTCCTCTCGGCCAACGGCAACACCGGAATGGCCTTCAGCGGTGTGCTCACTGCGACAGTGCTAGTCTGTTTTACGATGACGTTGCTCATGGGCGTCTACGCCAAACTGCCATTCGCGGTGGCGCCGGGCATGGGCATCAATGCGTTCTTCACTTACACGATCATTCTCAGTAAGGGCGTGCCGTGGCCGACTGCGCTCGGGATAATTTTCTGGGCTGGAGTTTTGTTTCTGGTGATTTCCGTCACGCCAGTGCGCGAGTCTATTGCAAAAGCGATTCCGGCGGAGCTGCGCATCGCCGCCGCCGCCGGTATCGGCGTCTTTCTGACGTTCATCGGATTGAAGAATGCCGGATTCATCGTGGCCGACCCAGTAACTTTCGTGAAGCTCGGCACCTTGGGAAAGCCCGCGTTGCTGGCAATCGCCGGCGTCGCCATCGCGGCATTCTTCATGGCGCGCAAGAGCGCCTTTGCCTTTCTAATCTCGATTGTATTCGTGACCCTGGCAGCTTGGGGCTTGGGCATGATCTCGAGGCCACCAGTACTTTTCACATTGCCGGATTTCCAGAGCGTCTTTCTCAAGCTGGATATTCTGGGCGCTCTCAAACTCAGCCTCGTCCCGGCAATCATCGCGGTGATGTTCACCGACTTGTTCGATTCCATCTCGACGTTCATCGGGGTAGCGCACGCTGGAGATTTGCTCGACAAAGAAGGTCATCCGAAGAATTTGCGCCAGGGTTTAATTGTCGACTCGTTTGCGACTTTGGGCGCGGGCTTGGCGGGCACGTCTTCAGGAACGGCTTACATTGAAAGCATCGCAGGCATTCGTATGGGCGGTCGCACGGGAAGAACCGCAGTCTTCACCGCACTTTGCTTCCTGCCATGTTTTTTTATCGCCCCGATTGCCGGCATGGTCCCGCCTTTTGCGACAGCCGCCGTGCTGATTCTCGTCGGTGCAGCCATGTTTACCAGTGTCGGCAAAATCAACTTCGGCAAAATCGAAGAGGGCGTGCCGGCGTTTCTCACACTGATTTTGATTCCGCTAACGTTTTCGATCACGCAGGGAATTTTGTGGGGCTTCATTTCTCACGTTGGCTTGTATTTGATGGTGGGACGCGGCCGCGACATTCATCCGGTGATGTACGCTCTGGCGGTGGTGTCGATCGGACTGCTGATTTTGGAGCGGGTGAAGTTCTCGTGATGCTTGATATCTATTTCTGAAACGCCTATCTTCAAAGTCAGGGCGGAGTTAATGGATCGAATTGATCAATGCAGAGCAATGCGGCGGTCGTCCCTGCATTCGTGGAATGCGAATCCGCGTGGTCGATGTCCTGGATCTGTTCGCGGCGGGTTTGTCCGCTGAAGAGATTCTTCAGGAAATGCCCGATTTAGAAGCTGAGGATTTGAAGGCAGCTCTTCAATATGCAGCAATCCCGATCACCCGGTAATCGCCGTGAATTTGGATTATATTGTTAAGGTGCGCCCATGATTTCAAAGGAATTAATCAAGGCCGAGATTGAAAAAGTCCCTGATGAACGATTAGACATTCTCTATTCCGTCGTCAAGGAATTTTCGCAACCTGCACCCGTAAATGGCGGCCGTAGCTTGATGTCCAAGCTTCGCGAAGTATCAATCGACGGTCCCGAAGACTTCGCCGAAAAAATCGATCTCTATCTCTCAGGAGAAAAAACGATTGGCTGAGGCATTTATTGACACCTCATTTGTAGTCGCTCTCGTCAATCAAAGAGACCAATACCATGCTCAGGCATTAGAACTTGCACGCCGCTTCGATAAGCGATCGCTACTAACTTCCGATGCAGTGCTGTTGGAGATCGGGAACGCATTAGCCCGCAATTTCAAGGGAGCTTCGATTCAGATAATCGAACACTTCCTGACTTCTGACGAAGTTGAAATAATTCCGCTTAACACTCAATTGTTTGCTCGCGGCTTTGAGCTTTATCGATCACACCTCGATAAAAGTTGGGGTCTGATTGATTGTGTTTCATTCATCGTGATGCGAGACTTTGGTTTGACTGAGTCTCTCACTGCCGATAAGCATTTTGAGCAACCCGGCTTTTCAGCCTTGCTCGGTTAAGACTCGAAAATGAAGCGTTCAACTCGTGGTTGCGGATGTGTTCTGGCGGTGCTGGTCGTCGCGGCGGCCGCCGGTGGTGTCGCGCTTTTCAAATGGGGACTGCCGTGGTGGAAATCGCGCCCGCCAAAACCCGCGGGTGAATTGAAGGTCGCGGTGCTGGATGTTGGTCCCATCGAAGGCGATGCGATTTTGATCATCGCGCCCGGCGGCAAGTCGGTTCTGATCGACGCCGGCGACGCGGGCAAAGGCAAAGTGGTGCTCGACGCGCTCAAGCGAAACAAAGTCGAGAAGCTGGATTATTTCATTGCCACCCATCCGCATCCTGATCACATCGGCGGCGCGGACGAGCTGCTCAACGGAATCAAAGTTGGCACGGTGATAGACAATGGTGTGGATATGTCGACGCCGGCGCCGTCTCCCACACCTGCGAAGAAAGGCGCCAAGCCTTCACCGACTCCTCCGCCCCGCAGAACACGCGGCAAAACGATCAACGGATTTTTCGACGAGTACAAAGACGCTTTGCAAAAGTCCGGCGCGCAATATCAAAAGGCGCAAGTCGGACAGAAGATCGATCTCGGTGGCGGCGCGATTCTCACAGTACTCGCTCCCAGCGAACCGTTTTTCACCGCGGATCAACTGAAAGCCGGCGGCAACGAGCCCAACGCGAACTCAATCGTGCTGCGGCTTGATTACGGCGACTTCTCAATGCTGTTGATGGGCGATGCTGAAGCACAAACTGAACAGCGTCTGTTGAGCAAGCCAGATCTTGACTTGAAAGCGACTGTAATCAAGATCGCGCATCATGGGTCGAAGTACGCGACCACGCACGCTTTTCTCGAGCGCGTGAAGCCCGAGGCAGCAATCATTTCCACCGGCGCGTGGAATCGGTATGGGCATCCCGATCAAGCTGTTTTGGATCGACTCAAGGCCGCGAACCTGAAATTGTTCCGGACCGATTTGCAGGGCGAAATCATGATCACGACCAAGGGCCGAGCGGATGCAGGCAAGTTTTACGAGATCAAAGCAGCGAAGGAAACTACGGAGGATGCGTGGCTTGGACGCGAAGGCTTCAAAGACGATTCGTCACGGTCGGGATTCATCGCGTACGGCGATTTTGGACCGCCGCCAAAACCGAAAACCACAACCACGAAGACACAAAGATACTAAGTTTTTCTAAATCGTCTTTGTGCCTTGGTGTCTTTGTGGTGAAAACTGTTGATGAGTAAGCCCGCCACATACGCAGACGCCGGCGTCGACATTGACGCGGCGAATCGCGCGACTGAAAAAATTAGAGAGTTCGCGCGCCGGACGTTCAACTCTCGCACGTTGTCTGACATCGGCAGCTTCGGTGGGATGTTTGATGGCGCATTCCCGCACATGCGGCAGCCCGTGCTCGTGGCATCAGCGGACGGTGTCGGCACGAAACTCAAAGTCGCGTTTGAAACGGGTGTCCACAACACAATCGGACGCGATCTCGTCAATCACTGTGTGAATGACATTTTGGTGCAGGGAGCCCGGCCGCTCTTCTTTCTCGACTACTTCGCCACGGGAAAACTGGATCCGGAAGTCACAGCCAGCGTGGTTGAAGGAATTGCGACCGGCTGTCGCGAAAACGGTTGTGTGTTATTGGGCGGCGAGACGGCTGAGATGCCTGACTTCTATGCGCCAGGTGAATACGACATCGCCGGATTCATCGTGGGCGTCGTGGATCGCGAACGCATTATCGACGGGCGCACAATCACAGCCGGCGACGTAATTCTCGGGTTGCCGTCGGCCGGTCTGCACACGAATGGTTACTCGCTCGCACGCAAACTATTCTTCGAAGTCGCCGCGTTCAGCGTCGATACATATGTCGATGAAGTCGAGGGAAGCGCGGGCTCAGTGCTGTTGCGGCCGCATGTTAGTTATCTGGGCGCGCTCGAAGGCGTACTCGATAACGACAAGATAAAAGGTCTGGCGCACATCACCGGCGGTGGTTTCCTCGACAACATTCCAAGGATCTTGCCCGCAGCGACGAATGCTGAGATCAAACGAGGGTCATGGCCGGTTCTGCCCGTCTTTGAATTACTTCAAAGGATCGGCAATATGGAAGACCACGAGATGTTTCGCACTTTCAACATGGGTATTGGCATGATAATCGTCTGCGACGCGGCGGACGCGCCGACGATCAAATCTCATATTGAATCAACCGGAGAGAGTTGCTACGAAATCGGTCGAATTGTTTCGGGTGACGGCCGAGTCGTGCTGACTTAAGGAGGCCGAATGGCGGATTGGCTTCAGGATTTCAAGCAAACCATCGATTCAGCTTCCGCGAAGCTGATGCAGATCGACGAAGCGCAGAGTGAACGGCCGCGCGCCGAAGATCACTGGTCATCGAAGCAGATCATCGGGCACCTGATTGATTCAGCCGCGAATAACCATGCGCGATTCGTGCTGGGCCAACTGAAAGATGATCTTGTTTTTGCAGGTTACGATCAGGATGGCTGGGTGCGCACGAACCATTACCAGGAACGCACCTGGCCGGAACTGATTGAATTCTGGCGCTCCTACAATCTTCACTTGCATCACCTGATGTCACATGCAGACAAGGCGAAGCTCACCACGCCGTGCACCTTGCATACGTTGCAAGAGATTGCCTTCAAGACTGTTCCCAAAGCTGAACCGGTAACGCTGGAGTATCTGATGCGGGATTACGTCGATCACTTGAAGCATCATCTGGCGCAGATACTCGGCGATGCTAAAGCCTAAGTATGACGCCGGCTGCACGCACATTCCGTTTAGCGATTCTCATCTCCGGGCGCGGTTCGAACATGGCGGCGTTAATTGACGCCGCGCAATCAGGCAAAATTCCTCAGGGCGAAGTTGCGTTAGTAATCAGCGACCAACCGTCAGCGCCGGGCCTGCAAAAAGCCTACGAGTGTGGCATTGAAACGCTGGTGATTGAACGTCGTGGACGTTCGCGCGAAGAACACGATCAGGAAGTGACTGCTGCTTTGCGCGCCCGACAAGTCGATCTAGTTTGCCTCGCCGGATACATGAGAATCCTTTCGTCACAGTTCATCGAAGCTTATCGTGGCAGAATTTTGAATATTCATCCGAGCCTGTTGCCTTCGTTTCCGGGACTCGAGGCGCAGAGGCAGGCACTTGATCATGGCGCAAAGACCGCGGGCTGCACGGTCCACTTGGTTGACGAAACTTTGGATGGCGGTCCCATCATCGCGCAACGATCGGTTCCGGTCCTCGAAGGAGACACAGTAGAAACTCTATCCCAACGGATACTCGAGCAGGAACACGAACTTTATCCGGCAGCGGTCGCGAGTGTGCTGGCGCGCGCGCAGAGCGGCCAAGCCGTCAATTTGTAAATCATGTCTGCCGTCATCACCACGGACGAGACCCTGGTAATTGAAACGCCGGAGCGCGTGCCGTTGCATTTTGCGCTGGCATCGATCGGCAATCGGTTCATCGCCTGCGCCATCGACCACACCATTCAGATCCTTTTACTCTTTGGACTGGTCATTGTGTTTGTGATTATTGAGGGGTTTTCGGACTTTGGAAATCGTATGACGAGCGCCCCGAAGTGGGTGATCGCTTTGCTGGTCATTTTTGTGTTTCTGCTGATGTCGGGCTATTTCGCTTTATTCGAATGGATTTGGAATGGTCAGACGCCCGGCAAGCGCTGGTTGAAGTTGCGCGTGATTCGCGAAGACGGCCGGCCGATCGGATTCTTTGAAGCGATGGTAAGAAACCTGTTGCGGAACTTCGACGTCATGCCTTCGCCGTTTTATTCGATTGGATTGATTTCCGTTTTTGCCACTGAGCGCGATCAGCGGGTCGGCGATTTGGTTGCCGGCACCGTCGTGGTGCGCGAACGGGAAGCAGAAGCCCCCGCCTTTGCCGAGGTGTTTGCTTCACCTGTGTCTGATCCCGCGCTGCGACGTTCGTGGACACCGGTCCCCTTCACCGCCGACGTGAACTTGCTGACCGAAACAGAAATTCAAGTCGTCGAAAGTTTTCTGCGCCGGCGTTGGGACTTGAAAGACTATCCGCGCCAATGGATGGCCTGGCGCGTGGCAATGCCGATCATGTTCAAGCTGCGGCCCCGGTACGATGTGGCGACGTTTACTTATGAGGGATTTTTGGAAGAGCTGCTACATCGCTATCGCGAGAAGCATCGATTTGTGGATTAGCGTCGCAATATCCCGGTTCCCCTTTACCACTAGTCCTTCCACCGTGCGGGGAAAAGGGAGCCCGCTTTTTCCGGATCCAAATTGAACCCGACGAGCGAGGCCGCGTACGCCAATACCGGATCGCGTCCGGCGGCCAAGTCGGCTGCAGTGGGCAGCTTCGGATGATCCGGCTCAACTCCCACGCGCTCCAGGCTGTGTCCGTCGCTCATAATTACGTCGGCGTCGGTAACGCTGGCCGCATAAAATGCGACAATATCTACGCCTGATTCGTGGCTATGAATTCGGGCGCGCATGACGGCGCCGGCAGAGCGGTCACCGACAACCGCACCACGCTTTTCAATCTGAATCACTCGCGCGAGCAACTCGGCCGCTGATCCCGATTTACTATCAATCAGAACCACAACGTTACCTTTGAAAACGCTGTCACCACCGCGGGTCTTCGCGACCAACGTCTTTGATTCTGTGCGCCGTTTTATTTCGCCAAGGGTAACGTCATGATCGAAAAGGTTGGAGATCATTCGCAGCATGGTTGATTCAGCGCCGCCACCGTTGCCACGCAGGTCCAGCACCAGCGATTTGTACTTGCGAAATTTCCCGAAAGCCGAATCCACCTCGGCGTCGGCGAACTCGAAAGCATCCATCTTCCAAACCATCAACTCGTCGCCCAGGCCAACTAAACGGTTGCCGTTGCGGCGTTCTCGATCGGCGTCTTCCTCATCACGCAGAAACGCATTTAAGTCAGTCCCGCCGGCCAGATCCGTTATGCGTTTACCTTCGGTGATTTTAGTCATCACGTCCAACTGCTGTTCTTTGCCGTCCGGCTTAATCACGACAAGCCGCACGCCGGCCTTCGGCCGCAGCACGAAATACGAATAGAGCATCTTCCATTGATTGTCGCGGGTGGGCTCGTAGCCGTCGATCGAATAGATCTCATCACCGGCTTTTAACCCTTTCGCCGCGGCGTCGCTGCCCGGCTTCACGCCGGTGACAAAACACTTGTCGCCAATCATCGCCATCTGCCAGCCATAGTCATACCTGTTGGCGCGACCGGGCGGGATGAAATAAAGATGCGAATCATTAAAATCGATCAGCGCCTGCGCGATAACGCCGAACATTTGGCCCAGCGACGAGGCCTCTTTGATTTTTTGGTCCGCCAGGCGAAAGTGTTCCTCGAGGTTGATGCCGTGATAATTGGAATCGTAATAGTCCTTCTTGATGTCGGTTTTTATGGCGGTCAGCATGTTGCGGCCTCGATCGCGATCAAAGTCGCTTAACTTTTGGGCAAGCACCGTTGCATGGGCAGCAAGCGAAAGCGTTACTGCCGCTAATAGGTGCAAGCATGACGAACGTACCGTGAGATTTCGGACAAATATCATAAAGTGGGAAGTACCTCCTGCGATGTTATCAGCGCCGGGTGGACAGCGTCGTGTCGTGCGCGCAGACTAACATTACATCTATATCAAGTAAAATTAGCCTTCCCTAAATTGACCTTCTTCACAGCCTTTGCTAGCCTCGTCCGTTTCTGACCCAGGCGAAATTCTTAACCGTAGGAAGGCAACAACAGTTTTATGTCTCAGGACGTTTTTATTCTTGGTGGTAAACGCACGCCGATGGGCGAGTACGTAGGCGCTTTGAAAGACATTTCCGCAATCGATCTAGGTGCGACAGCGGCGAAGGCGGCCCTCGAGACAACCGGGGTTCCGCCCGAACAAATCGACCACTCGATTTTCGGCAACGCGCTGCAAACTTCTGGTGACGCGATTTACGGCGCTCGCCACGTTGCGTTAAAAGCGGGCGTGCCGTTCGATCGGCCTGCGCTGACGGTGAATCGCTTGTGCGGCAGTGGCATTCAGTCGATTGTTTCCGGCGCGCAGATGATTCAACTGGGCGAAGCGCAGACGTGTCTCGTTGGCGGAATGGAATCGATGTCGCAGGCGCCGCACGTCATTCGCGGCGCGCGTTCGGGATTTGGCCTCGGGCAGGGAAAACTTGAAGACAGTTTAATGGTGGCGTTGCTCGACACTTACTGCAACACACCCATGGCCGGAACCGCTGAGAACCTGGCGCGTAAATTCGAAATCTCGCGCGAAGAGCAGGACAAGTACGCGCTGCGTTCGCAACAATCCGCCAAGCGCGCGCTCGATGAAGGGTTCTTCACCGATGAAATCGTTCCGGTCGAGGTCCGTAATCGGAAACAAACGACGCTGTTCGATCGCGACGACCACATGCGCCCTGAGACCACCCTCGAAGGTCTGGCAAAACTTCGGCCCGCTTTCAGCAAAGACGGCTTCGTTACTGCCGGCAACGCGTCCGGAATTGTGGATGGAGCCGCCGCGCTGGTGATCGCGGGCGAGAATTACGTGAAGGCACATAACCTAAGACCACTGGGACGGATCGTGAGCTGGGCTTACGCCGGAGTCGAGCCTGAGATTATGGGGATCGGTCCCGTGCCGGCATCGCTGCAAGCCCTGGAGAAGGCCGGATTGAGACTCGAACAGATGGATCTGGTCGAGGTCAACGAAGCTTTTGCGGCGCAGTACCTCGCTGTCGAGCAGGAGCTTGGTCTCGATCGAGAAAAGACGAATGTGAACGGTGGCGCAATTGCGCTTGGCCATCCCCTGGGCGCGACCGGAACGCGTCTGGTGCTCACGCTGCTTCGCGAGCTGCAGCGACGCAAGGGTCGTTATGGACTGGCGACGGCGTGTATCGGTGGCGGTCAGGGAATCGCGATGATCGTCGAGCGCGTTTAGATTTTTAGAGAAAATCCAAATTCTCGTTTAATTTTTTCAGATATTTCATATAGAAGGGTACGCGAGCGAAGAGAGGAGCTGAAAACGGCAGGTTTACTGGAGGCATTGGTCAGACCGGAGCAGGGCACGACACTTGCCGATTTCTCTCCCGCAAGTCCGACCTGTTCATGAGCTTTTCATATCGGAAACACGGTTTTAGTCTTGCACAATTACTGAACGTCGTGATAGAAACCGCCTTCTGTTTTGTTCCAAGAGGTTCCTTCGCAAACAAGCAGTTCCAAATCCAGGGAAAGTCTCAGTTATTCTGCGCCGATGGATCGAGCGCAAATGGTCACCACGAATCTACTTTTCTTAAGGAGTTCTCCTGATATGCGTAAATTTCTCAGTTTTAGTTTTGCCTCGCTTCTCGTGCTTGCGTTTTGCGCATTCACGGCGATGGCGCAGTCGACCACGACCGGCGGCATAGGAATTTCGGTTGTGGACCCAAATGGCGCCATTGTGCCGAACGCCACCGTCACCGTACGGAATGTGGCCACGAACAAAGAAGAAACCGCGACCGCTGATGATGACGGACGAGCTCGCATCGTTAACTTGCAGCCCGGCACCTACACTGTGGTCGTAAAAGCGACCGGCTTCGGCGACTTCACGCAGGAAAACGTCGTCGTTGAGGTCGGCACGGTAAATCCCCTTGAAGCCAAGATGGGACTGACAGCGCAGACCGCGCAGGTCAATATCACCGCGGAAGCGCCGGTGCTCAACACCAGCCAGCAGGATTTTTCGAGTAATGTAAACCAAACACAAATTAACGAACTGCCGATTAACGGCGCGCGCTGGTCGAACTTCGCATTGCTCAGCCCGGGCACGGTGCCTGATGGAAACTTTGGCTTGATCAGTTTCCGTGGCATTTCCGGTCTGCTGAACAACAATACGATCGACGGCGGCGACAATAACCAGGCGTTCTTCTCAGAAGAGCGTGGTCGCACCCGTATCAACTACGTGGTGAGCCAGCGCGCCATCCGCGAGTTTCAGGTCAACACCTCGAACTACTCGGCTGAATACGGTCGCGCGGCCGGCGGCGTAACCAACGCGGTTACTAAGAGCGGTTCGAACCAGTTCCACGGCGACGTGTTCTTTTACGATCGCGACAACCGGCTGGGCGCGCGCAACCCATTAGCGTTCGTTACTTCCATTAACAACGGCGTTCTGGATAAAGCCGGAATTAAGCCGACTGACAAACGTTACACCTTTGGTGGTGATATTGGCGGGCCGATTAAGAAGGATAAGGCTTTCTTCTTCTTTAACTATGACGAAGTTCGTCGCAACTTTCCGGGTCTCGCGGTTTTCAGCTCTCCGGCGTATTTGCTCAGCACAAACCTCTGCGCGACTTCCAACAGCACCGAGATCAATGGACCAGCGAACTTACAAAGCGGTGCGAGAGTTCCATGCTCTGCCACCCTACTCGGACAGTCGTTGAAGAGTGGTACGCGAAACCTTAGCGACGCTCAGATCAACTCCGTATTGAATTTCTTGAACAGCGAAACCGGACCAAATGTCCGTAAAGGCAACCAGCGCATCTTCATGCCGAAAGTTGACTGGAACCTGAATTCGAGCAACACGTTGACGGTTACGTACAACTACTTCCGGTGGGATTCACCGAATGGTGTTCAGACGCAGCCAACCAACACCAACGGCCGCGCCACATTCGGTGACGACTTCGTTGACGATGATTCGCTCAACGTGCGGCTTTCATCGAACATTTCGCCGACGTTGGTTAATGAATTTCGCTATTTGTGGTCGCGCGACTTCGAATACGAGTTCAGCACTGAGCCTTTGCCGGGCGAGCCTAAAACGGCGCCGGCATATCCCGGACTCTTCGCCGCAGGCACGCGCGTGCCGGATGTTTTCCTGACTAACGGTCTTGAGTTCGGAACCCAAACGTTCCTTGAGCGTCCGCAATATCCTAATGAGCACAAAAACCAGTGGTTCGACATGCTCACGTGGACGAACGGCAAGCACACCATCAAACTTGGCGCCGACTTCAGCCACGTTAAAGACACAGCCGACAACCTGCGTACCTATGCGGGGTCGTATTCGTACAACAACATCAATGATTTCATCATTGACTATCTGAATTACACGACAACGGGCGGGATCACGACTCCGTGTTCCACTTCAACCCGTACAGCCGGTCGTTGCTACACATCCAACTACGCGCAGGCATTTGGCGGCACAGCTTTTACGTTTAACGAGAATCTATGGAATTTCTTTGCCCAGGATGACTGGCGCGTTCACCCGCGGCTCACGCTGAACCTTGGTCTCCGTTGGGAGTACCAACAAATGCCCAAGCCATTCATTCCCAATCCTGCCGTTCCCCAGACCGGCGTGATGCCGAGCGACAAAACTGATTTCGGTCCGCGATTCGGCTTCGCGTGGGATGCTACTGGCGACGGGAAGACTTCACTCCGCGGCGGCTACGGAATCTATTACGGGCTCATGGGCACTTCGACCATCTACAACGCGCTGGTAAACACCGCGATGCCGGGTGGACAGTTTGCAGTATCTATCGCCCAGGCGTCCGGCCCTGTTTTCCCGAACACATTTGCATCACTCCCCAGCACCGTGTCAGCGCCGGCAATCCAATACTTCCAGACGGGATTCAAGCTGCCGCGCATTCACCAGGCTGACGTGATCGTCGAGCGTGAGATCGCGCACAACACGGTAGTCTCAGCTTCGCTGCTTCTGAGCTACGGTCAACGGCTGCCGTTGTTCGTAGACACCAATCTGACGCCGGCGACGCGGACTTTCAGCTATACATTGCAGGGCGGACCATTTGATGGTCAGCAGTACACTGTGCCCTGGTTTTTTGGGTTGAACGGCACCTCGTCTTGTAACATTAACGGGGTGACCCTCAACATCACCTCGGCTCGTCCTAACAAGTGTCTGGGTCAGATGACCGAGATTCGCAGCGCTGTTTGGAGCAAGTACGTCGGTGGCGTATTTCAATTCAACCGCCGTCTGACCAATGGGCTGCAGTTTGGCCTCAACTACACTCGCTCGAAAGCAACTGACACCGGGCAGAGTTCACAGACGTTTACGACTGGCAACAATACCTTCAACGCTTTTGACACTGGGGCAGAAGCTGGTACGTCGTTCCTCGACGTGCCTAGCAAATTCGTTGCCAACGCTGTATGGCAACCGCAGTCGAAGAATCCATTCCTGAAAGACTGGACCTTCGCTCCTATCTTCCAGTACTACACGGGCGTGCCAATTTTTAATGCGGGCGGTAACCCGAGTGTGTCGGCGACCATTCCGCTGCCCGGCGCCTCGCAGGTTCCAGGTTGCTTTTCAGGCTCGACGCAACTTTGTGGTCTTCAGGGTGGCAGCTCACAGAATGGTTCAAACGGTTCCTCTCGGTTCGCATTGGCGGCCAAGAACAGCTACCGGTTGCCGAGCATCTGGAACGTTGACATGCGCGTGTCGCGTCGAATTCGCTTCGACGAGGCGCGGGCCCTTGAGTTCCTGATTGAGGGCTTCAACCTGTTCAATCGCACTCAAGTTACCGGTGCGAATGCGCAGATTTACACCTCCACGGGAGCCCCCACGCGCGTTGACGGCACGTCTGCGGTGGCGGGGTCCGCAACACTGATTTACAACACGTCGTTCCAAACGACTAACGCGGCGGGCGGCACGCTCTTCCGCGAGCGTCAGATCCAGTGGGCCGTGCGCTTCCAGTTCTAGAAACTGGCAAGTGACTTAACCGGGGCGCGCTTCGCAAGAAGCGCGCCCTTTTCTTTTTTGGGTCTGCTGACTACCGAAGCAGTTCTGTACCTTCTATACTTGCTTCACTGAACATGATTTGTTTTGTATCAGAAGCCCGACCGTAAGGAGGGCAACTCTGAATATTGATACTGGCGCTTTGGAAACTTAGCCCTTGCTTACGCGCGGGCTTCTGACACATCGGCATCGCGAGAGTTATGACAACGGACCGCACCACATTAACTAAAGTCTTAAAGGTGCGTGCGCGCGACCTCGGTTTCGATAAAGTCGGAATAGTCCCCGCTGAAGCGCTCAATGAAGAACGCGCGCGCCTGGAAGAGTGGCTGGGTCGCGGCTATCACGGCGAGATGCCCTATCTGGCCCGCGATCCGGAGCAACGAACCAATCCTCGTAAGCTGTTTCCTGATGCGCGTTCGGTGGTCGTGGTGGCTCTTAACTATTACACGCCGCATCAACACAGTGTCAGAATCCCGCCGCGTCGGGATAGCGACCGGATCCAGCGAGCCTCCGGAAGCAATGCTGAAAGTCTGAATCACCCTCGGGTCTCGACCGGCAAAGTCTCTCGCTACGCCTGGGGCGATGATTATCACGATGTCGTTGCTGACAAGCTGCGCAGTCTTTTGAGCTGGATCAAAGAGGAGTTTCCGAAAGCCGATGGAAAAATCTGTGTGGACATTCAGCCCGCGATGGACAAAGCGTGGGCAGTGCGCGCCGGCTTGGGCTGGATGGGCAAGCACACGAACGTGATCACTCCTGAATTCGGTTCGTGGGTCTTTATCGGAGAACTTCTGCTGAACCTCGAACTCGATTACGACGCGCAGGAGATCGCCGACCAGTGCGGCAGCTGCACTCTATGCATTGACGCGTGTCCGACGAGTGCGATCGTCGCGCCCTATTTGCTTGATGCGAACCTCTGCATCTCCCACGCAACAATTGAATCGCGCGCAGCTGAAATTCGGGACGACGTGGCTGCGAACCTCGAGGGATGGCTGTACGGCTGCGACATCTGCCAGGACGTTTGCCCCTGGAACCACACGCCAACTGTGACCACAGAAGATCGCTTTCAGCCGCGCGAAGCCAACGTCGACGTTGCGCTCAACGAGATTCTTGAACTCGGTCCTGAAACTTATGCGGAACGCTTTCGCGGGAGCGCGATGAAGCGCGCCAAGCTCCCCGGCTTGCAACGAAATGCGGGAGCGCTGCTGGCGAATTCATGAAAGCATTGAGTTGGAACGCAGGCATCTTGCCTGCGGTTCGCCGGCATCCCTGCCGGCGCATTAAGGCACAAGCAAGGATGCTCGCGAACCGCCGACAAGGATGTCGGCGCTCCGGACTGGGCTTGTCGGTTTATCACCTGCTGTTCTATCGTCTACGCCGCAATTCGACTTCTTCCAGGGGACGACCGCTCCGAATGAAATTGATCATTGTAATTGGCGCTTCCGTAATGATGTTGCTAACGATGAACATCGCGAACGCACAATCCACTGCTACCCCCGCCACTCTGCGAAAACTCGCAGATGATTATTACAACTGGCGCAATCAAAACTACCCGGTGTTTTCCAGCGACAACGGACTGCACACATGGGACCACAAGCTCACTGATTATTCGCCGGGCGCGATTGCCGCGCGGCGCGCGCGCGTGGTGCAGCTCCTGGCGCAAGTTAATCGCATGCGCACCGACAATTGGAAAAAAGACGACCAGATTGACTGGTTGCTGTTTCGCGCGCAGCTCGAAGGGCCGGTCTTTTTCGATCGCGTGATGGATTCCGAGCACAGCGATCCGCAAATCTACGTCAATGAATGCTCGAACTCGATTTTCTCGCTGCTGAAAAAAGAATACGACTCGCCGCGCAATCGCGCGCTCTCAGCTACCGCCCGTTTGCAAGCGATGCCTGCAGTGCTTCAGCAGGGCGAGCGCAACCTGACCAGGCCTGTAAAACTCTACGCGCAGCTGGCAATTGATTCCGCGCGTTCAATCGATCCGCTGTTCAAGGACAGCATGATGGCGGCGTTGGCGAAAGGTCTTTCGACGGCAGAGATGAACGACCTGGTGAGCGCGCGCGACACAGCGATCGGGGCCATTCACGCTTATGCCGATTGGCTTGAGAAGCGTTTGAAAACGATGCCGGCGTTCACGCCGATGGGCGAAGCGAATTACAACTATCTGCTCAAGCACGTGTACTTGCTGCCGCTCGATGGCGAGCAGGTCGAGATGCTGGGCCAGACTGAGTTGGCCCGGGCACGCGCAATGGAATCGATGCTGCTCGATCCTTCGCTGGCTGATCCCGATCCCAGCCGGGCGGCGGTGATTCCCAGAGATCAAGAGGATTTCCTTAAAGCCTACGAACGTCGCGAGACGGAAATCATAACTTTTCTGCAAGAGCAAAAACTCGTGACGTTGCCCTCGTACCTTGGTCGCTTCGAGATTCGCCAACTGCCCGAAGCGTTCAAGCCGACGAGTCCCGGCGGATTCATGAATGCCCCCGGGGTGTACGACAAAGATCCGACCGGCTTCTATTTCATTCCGACTTACAATCCGAAGAGCGGCAACTTTTACATTCGTGCGGCGATTGAAGACCCGCGCCCGATCCTCGGTCACGAAGGAATTCCCGGACACTTCCTGCAACTGTCGATTGCCAATCATTTGAAAGACGAAATTCGCCGGCAGCACGGTGACGGCGTCATCATCGAAGGTTGGGCGCTGTACGGCGAAGAGATGATGATGCGCGAAGGCTTGTACCCGTTCAATTCGGCTTCGCAGGGACAGGTGTTGCGGCTGTCGCGCTATCGTGCGGCGCGCATCGGCGTAGATGTGAATCTGCACACCGGCCGCTGGACGTTCGAGCAGGCGGTGAAATATTTCATGGAAGCCGGTGGCTTGGATCGCGAAGCTGCTGAAGGTGAAGCCGCCGGCGCCGCCGCCAGCCCTTCGCAGAAGATCACTTACATTACGGGCAAGTGGCAGATCATGCGGCTGCTCGGCAAGTATCGAGATGCGAAAGGCAAAGACTTCCGCCTCGGCCAGTTTCACGACGACTTGATTAAGAATGGCAGCCTGCCGCTATCGATTGTTGAGTGGATCATGCTTGATGATCGGTCGTCGTTGGATCTGGCGCTGAAATAAATCACAGGCGATCAATGAATCCGGCGAATCCAGACTTTGAAAAAGCAGTCCGAGAGAATTTTGTCGAACAACGAGTGATGAGTTTGATTGGTGCGGAGCTTAGCACCGTCGCTCCCGGAGTTGTGGAAATATCTCTGCCTTTTCGCCCGGACTTGACGCAACAGGATGGTTTTCTACACGCCGGAGTAATTACAACGATCGCGGATTCGGCAGCCGGCTATGCGGCTTACA
Source organism: Pyrinomonadaceae bacterium (assembly GCA_035606795.1). Classification (GTDB taxonomy): domain Bacteria; phylum Acidobacteriota; class Blastocatellia; order Pyrinomonadales; family Pyrinomonadaceae; genus UBA11740. The sequence goes on along the minus strand of DATNEI010000023.1, from coordinate 45,143 downwards.
CTATGATGCCCGCCGGTTCACGTGTGCTGAGCATTGAATTCAAGGTAAACCTGATGCGGCCCGCGCGCGGCGAAACATTTGTGGCACGCGCCGAGGTGATCAAATCAGGCCGGACTTTAAGTGTTGTCCGCGCGGATGTTTTTGCGATCAGCGCTGATGGCGAAAAAGAAATGGTAGCGACCATGCAGGGCACGATGATGTGTCTGAGGTGAGCACACGTAATGTTGTTAACCGAAAGGAATCAGAGTGCTCGGCACGTTGATCGAAAAGCAGCTGGGAGTCAACGAGATGGGGATGGGGCAGTTATTGTCCTTTGATCCCGCATATGCAACCGTCTTAGAAAGGAAGTGTTAATGAAAAAAGCTCACCTGGTAACGTTTGCGATCTTAAGCATCTTGTTGGCGTCGTCTTGCCGGTATATGGGCCGCGGCATTCGCGGCTCAGGCAATCGCAAGACTGAAAAGCGTGACCTTGCTTCTTTCAAATCAGTCGAAGCCGCGGGCGGCTTTGAAGTAAATATCATTTGTCAGCAGCCTCAGAGTTTCGAAATTGAAGGGGACGACAATCTTTTGCCGCTGATCGAGACCGATGTAAATGACGGTGCTCTGCGCATCCACAGCGACCAGCAATACAATGCTTCAAAACCGATTACGATACGCATCAGCGTCCCGGACCTAGCAAAATATACCTCAGCGGGCGCGGGCGACGTGCACATCGCGGGCGTAAAGAACGAACACCTTGTCCTGGGCAATACAGGCGCCGCCAACATCGAGGCCGCGGGCCTGACAAAAGTTGTCGATATCAAATCCAGTGGCGCCGGCAACATCGAAACCCGGAAGCTGCAAGCGGAGCGAGCCACCGTTACTGTGGCGGGCGCTGCCAACGTAGATGTTTACGCGAGCCAGCAATTGGACGTCTCTGTTTCCGGCATCGGCAGCGTTACGTATTCCGGCAATCCTCCGGTAGTCAACAAAACCGTGAGCGGCATCGGCAGTGTGAACAAGAAGGAATAGCTAATCGCAACATGTTATTAACGGAAACCGAAATTCGCGTACTCGGCTCGCTGATCGAAAAGCAGATCACGACGCCGGAGTACTATCCGCTCACGCTCAATGCGCTCACGGCGGCGTGTAATCAGAAGAACAATCGGAATCCAGTGATGTCATTGACGGAGAGCGAAGTCGAACGTGCGCTCGATAGTCTGCGCGAGAAGAACCTTGCTTATGTCTTTCACGGCAGTACCAGTCGCGTGCCGAAGTTCAAGCATGTCGCGCCGGAAATCCTGCAACTTAACCCGGCCGAACTCGCAGCGATGTGCGTGCTGATGTTGAGCGGACCGCAAACCGTCGGTGAAATTCGCACGCGTGGTTCGCGACTGTACGACTTCAATGGCCTGGAGGAGGTTGAGGAAACCGTGCATGCGTTGAGCACCAGAGAATCGGATCCGCTGGTCGTGAAGTTGCCGCGTCAAGCTGGACAGAAGGATGCGCGGTTTGTGCACTTGCTCGCTGGTGAACCGCCGCTTGAGCTGAACTCAGATTCGCCTGTGACCTCTCGAACAGTTCGTCGCGAGCATGAGGCCGATCGCGTCAGCAAAATTGAAGAACAGCTGGCGTCACTCACTCAACAGATCGAAAACCTCACTTCACAGTTCGAAGAATTCAAGAAACAGTTCGAGTGATGCCACGGTCTTGATGACGCGCGATGAACAAGGAATGCCCTCACTGTCACGTTGATGCGTTTAGTCTGAAAGATTTGTTTAGCCTGGATTATTTCCATCCCTCTGAATGCAGGAACTGTGGCGGGTTGATTCGAAACTCGGGTTGGAGCCAATTTCTTGGGCCGACGATAACAATAATCTGGTTTCTCGTGATGTTTACTTTGGGATTCCGCTTTCTTCCGGTATGGCTCGTGATTCCGATTCTAATCTTTACCGTTCCGCTTCCGTGGCTGCTCTTTGCCAAGCCAATCCGAGCGGATACTCCTAAAATTGATCTTCCTCCGTTTACCAGAGATCCTCACAATGACAAGTTGATAATCGCAAGAGGTTGGAACGAAACGGAAATTCACAGAATCATAAACGACTTTATTGCAGAAAATTCCGGTTTGCCCTTTGAGGTCGAAATTAATAAGCGTTTTGAGCGAGAGTTTTGTGTGAGTTTTCCCCAAGACATTCTGTCCTTTGACTATCTTGCACTGATCAATTATTTGAACTATCCGATTGATGTTCCCGCCGGGCAGCCGATCGACGTGATCGGAAAGGCGACTTTGACTTCCAATTTCCAGGGCATACCGCAGTCACTCATTGGAAAGCAAGGGCTCTTCTATATTCCTGACAACGACCATGACTTCGACCTTGTCTTCGTAGATACGGCAACGCCCTCGACGCTGAAGTTTTCACTTTCGGAACAAGTCTGGCAGCCGGTCAATAACTCGCGCATGCCGAATGGGGTTCGGATGCTATCGTAATCTTTAAGAGACCGTAATGTTCGAAGAGTTCAAGAGACAGTTCGCCTGGAACGCACCATGAAGACTACTCGACTCTTGTTCGGCGTCATCTGCCTACTGGGTTTGTTTTCAACCGCGGCACTCGCCCAACGAAATCGTCCAACTGTTTGCGGTCAAGCCGCGTTTGCCGCATACAAACCGCTGCCGCCGCTGGAATACGAGTGCCCCGATCCTTATGTCTCGGACGAAGCGCTGCTGAAACTCCCGGCGCGACTCGCTGCGATTCGATTGCTGGAAAAAGTTTTGGGCGCTTTCGATAATGCCGGCTGGTGGAACGCCGACACTGAAGAACTGAACATATGCGAAATTCACGGCGGCGCCGGTCGATTGACTGCTGAAGAAAAGCAGAAACTCACGGACGGAGACTACGATCTGAAGATTTTCGGCAACCATCAAATGCGACTCGTGATGTTGCGGGACCCGTGTTATGTGACTGAGTACTCCGGGGCCAACGCGTTTCTGCTTGTCCGCAAAGGCGGGGAAGTGTTTGTGTCGCAAGTGCTGAACGGTTACGCCTCGCGCGTAGCCAATTCCGTCGGCATCAATTTCGCTGCGGCGAACGGCGATCAGTTGGTAGAGATCTCAACCGCGAACAGCTTTCCGCCTTCAGTTATGGCTTATTACTTCAGAATCGATCCGACGACGAACCACGCAGTACCAAAGAAGATTTTCAAAGAAGACGACAAACTTACGAACGAAATATATTCGGATATGTTAATGGGCGAGCCGAAAGACTTTGGTTTGCCCAGAGATGCAGCCGAGCTAAACATTATTCGCCATGGTCGCCTGGCACCGGCGTTCAGCGCTTATGAGCAGGACGAGCACGGGAAGATCGACGGTCGTTTGCGGCGGATAGTGTATCGCTGGAATGGAAAGTTCTATGTTAGGAGCAAGCGTTGAGTCGCCCATACGAAAAACTGTGAAGTGATTCGGAACCGAGGTTGCGCATATTCGATGACGAGAGTATTTTGAAGCGAGAGGTAATCATGAAAGACGAATGGAAAGAAAAACTAGAGGAATTTTTTGAGGATCGAAATCGCGGACTTAGCTATACGAGAGATCACGCTCGGGAATTCTTTGAGACTACCGTATCCAATGCCTTTGAAGCTTTGAAAAACGAACTACAGAAATATGGGCATAACATAACGACAAACTCGACTCTCACGAGCGAAAGTCTGTGGGTATTCACTGGCGGCGATGAGTTCGCTTATAGCATCGACGCTGAGGTATATCCAGATCGCGTTAAGGTTTTCGCGCAAGCATCCACCGCTGGACGGCACGCTTTAAATAATGAAAGGGAGCAATATGTCGGACTGGCAGATATTACAGAAGAGGAGATAATTGAGGATTTCCTAGAGCACTACTTTCCGTACATGCAGGATTTGAGTGTGAAAGACTGGCGCTCTAAACATCGCCTTAGTCAGACTGCCTAAAAAGCCCGGGGAGATTGCACGGAAAACAACTTGTTCGCTTCATCTCGGAAGTATTTTATGGATAATGCGAAGGCCGATTGGGAGAAGATGCTTCGATACATGCTCTCGCAGTACCGCGTTCAGAACCCTGACGACGAAAGAGACGACTGGGAATTATTGGAAAGCCTAATGGAACACTTTCACAAGAGCGGCTTGATACATAAGAAGAATGGCAAGTATCTCATTCCGACACTTCTTGATACTCACATTAAAACTGTGCAATGACCATGAAGGAGCTTTCGATCAAAATCGAGGATGATCTCTATCGCCGCGCCTCGCAAAAGGTCTCCAACCTCGAGGGCGAGGTCAATCAGCGCGTGAACGAATACCTCGAATCCATCAACGGTGAAGACGATATCGTTGCTGCCCGAACTCGCATGGTAGAACTATTTGCTACGACGAAAAATTTTAGCGTTGGCGTAAGGCCTTCTCGCGAAGAGATGCATGAACGCTGAAGTCTTCATTGACACAAACGTATTTCTCTACTCCCTCAGCGACAATCCAGATGAACACGCAAAAGCTGAACGGGCTCGGCAATTACTGCTCAGCGCGAATTGGGGGTGGTCCGTGCAGGTCGCCGGTGAGTTTTACAGTATTGCGACGTCGCCGAAGCGCCAGTTTCGATTATCACACCAGTTGGCGACAAAATACGTAGAGACTTGGCTCAACTTTCCGACGGCGTCGCTCAACTCCTCGACGGTTCGGAACGCGCTTCAGTTGGCGGATCGGTTTCGTATCAGTTACTGGGATGCGGCTATTATCGCTGCCGCGGACGAGTTGGGTTGCCGCACGATTTACTCAGAGGATCTCAGCCATAAGCAGAATTATGACGGCGTCGCGGTGGTGAATCCTTTTCTTGTCTGATGCTCTCTTTAACTAGCTGCAGCTACGGCGCGACGACTCGCGCGATCGTTCCTGTTACTTGATCAAAATCAAATGGCTTGCCGATGATGCCCGCGACCAAATCGACTTCGCCCGAGGGTGGTTGCGCGGTCGCGCCGTAACCGGTGACGAGCACCACCGGCAACTCGGGTTTTTGTCTGCGAATCTCGCGCGCGGTTTCCCATCCGTCCATTTCAGGCATGGCCAAGTCCGTGAACACCAGATCAAATTCGTCGCTGCCGATCTTTTGGACGGCATCGCGGCCTGACTCTGCGGTAACTACTTTATGATCCAGATCCGCAAGCATTTCCGCGAGCGTCTCGCGCACCACTTGTTCGTCATCCACCACCAGCACGGAAAGTGAGGGGCGAGCGTTAACCGTTGCCTCGCTGGCGCTGGGAGCTTGCTCGCTGGTGTCGGCAAACGGCAGCTCAATATGGAAGGTGGTCCCTTCACCCACTTTTGAGCTGACGCTGATGGTGCCGTCGTGACGTTCAATAATTCCGTAGCTTACTGCGAGGCCGAGCCCCGTCCCGTTCATACCTTTCGTAGTGTAGAACGGCTCAAAGATTCGCTCGCGCACGTCTTCTTCCATACCGGTGCCGGTGTCGGCGAACCGCAGCCGGAGTCGATCGCCGTCGCCCTGGCAACAAATCTTTAGCGCGCCGCCATCCGGCATAGCATCGACTGAATTAACAATCAGATTGACAAACACTTCGCGTAATTCCGAGGCGTTGCCACGCGTGAGCATGCCCGCGTCGGCATTGACAACTACATCTATCAACCTGCCCGCAGCCTGCGCTTCGTTTTGCCAGCGCGTGCGCGTGATTTCAATCGCGTCACGAAGCAGGCTGCCGATATCGAGCAACTCCATCTCGGCGGCGGACGACTTGCGCGCAAAAGTCTGAATGCGACGTACGGTAGAAGCTGCATCTTCCGCCGCCGTGACGATCACACCGAGACTGCGAATAAGTTCCTCATCGTGCACGCGACGCAAAACCAATTGCGCGCGACCGAGGATCGCCGCCAACGAGTTATTGAAATCGTGCGCCACTCCTGACGCCAACTGGCCCAACGCGCGCAGCTTGTCAGCGCGCGCGGCGCGTTCCCGTTCCTGCTTTTGCTCGGTAATGTCGTGGGCAATGCCGAGGACGCCAGTGGTTTCGCCATCGACAATGATCGGCGCAGTATTTACCAGCGCGTAACGGATGGCGCCGTCCCGAGAGACATAGCGCGACTCAAAACGCTGTGGCTCACCGTTGACACTTGCGGCGAAACGCGCTCGGCGCATGTCGCGATCGTCGTCGTGAACGTTTTCCAGAAAGTAACGCCCGATCAGCTCGCGCATTTCGAATCCGGTCAAGTCGAGCATTGCCTGATTACACCACTGATACATCCCGTCGCGATCGACCGCGTAAATTGCTTCCCGGGCGCTTTCGAGAATGTTCTTGAGCAGCGACTGACGTTCGCGTGCCACCGCTTCCACTTTGCGCAATTCAGAAAGATCGCGAGCGGTGCAGACCGCGCCCACGACCTGGTGAGCGGAATCGAACACCGGCTCAACCGTAACCAGCACTGGCCGCTTCAGCTTGTGTGGAACGATCTCAAGGTTGACGGATTCAGCTTCGCGCAAACTCCGTTCGACTACGCACTCGAGTTCGTCACTATCAGCGCGCAGAATCTCACAACACTTGCGTCCCAAAATTGTCTGCGGCGATTCGTTGTCCATCGCAGCCGCAGCTTGGTTCACGCGAATCAAAATTCCGTTGGGATCGAAAATAAGGACACCGTCGGACATCGCATCGAAAGTCGTTTCCCATTCGTTCTTGGCGCGCGCCACAATTTGAAACAACTCTGCCTGCGCAATGCCGCTCGCCAGTTGCGCGCCGACTGATTCCACCAGCATCACCTCATCCGCCGTCCAGTGACGAGGCGAGCTGGTTTGTTCGATACAGATAACGCCGCGGAACCGGCTGTTCACGGTCAGTGGCGACACGAGTGTGGCTTGCAGAGCCTGCTCTTTCCCATAAAAGGAAATTCCGGACGCCAGCTGCGATGGCTGGTTGGCAAACTCAGGCACATTCGGAATCACCAGGGGCTGTGACGAATCGCGGAAGTGCTCGCGCAACAATTGATCGTAGTAGCCGTCGAACTCGCTGTTGGCCTCCTGCCCGTCGATCGCGTATTGGGTCTTGACGAACAGCTCATCATTCGAGCCGTCACACAGACGGACCTGCACGCGCGACGCATTTAAAGCCACACCCAACTCGCGCACGGTGGTCTCGAGAATTTCCGGGATGCTCAGAGACGAACGAATCGCGCCGCCCAGCTTGTTCACCAGTGCCTCGCGTACCGATGTGGCCTCGGCCTTTTGATACAAGCGCGCTTGCCGAATTGCGATGCCGGTGTGATCCGCGACGGACTTGGCGACTTCGATATCGGTTTCGCTCCATTTTCTCGTCGACGTGGTGGTGGACAGTGCGAAAGCTCCCAGCAACTCGTCGCCCACCGTGACGCCGATATACATGATCGACTTCACTCGAAAGTGCTTCAGCATTCCTTCGTAGAGATCACGAATGCGTTCATCTGCGGCCGCATTGTCGAAGGCCAGAACCCCGCATTCTTCCATCGCTGCATGGAGCCGGTTGACTTGCGAGACGTCCAGGTCATGCGCCGCCGGCCCAACTTCCGGACGATGGTATTCAGCCACGTTGGTAACGCGGCTGGCGCTCTCGTCTTTCATGAATAGGGAGCACCTGTCCACATTCAGGTGCGTTCCCAATTCTCTCACCGCCGTCGCCAGGACTTCGGAAACGTCCAGCGTGCAGCGGATGGCTTGAGATATGCGATTGCTCAGCGCGACGCGATCGGCGTGCTGCTTCATCTCGCCGTAAAGCCGCGCGTTCTGAATGACGATCGCGGCATGCGCAGCAATAGTGCGCATCAGCTCAAGGTGACCGTCGTCATAAGCCGCCGGTTGCTCGTAGTCCTGAGTCGTGATCACGCCGACCACTTTTTCACCGACCATCATCGGCACGGCTAACCAGCATTGCGCGCTCCGGCCGCTTAGCTTGAGCCCCAGTTTTTCCAGGGCGGCGTCCAAATCGCGCTCAATGTACAGCGGCCGTTTGGTGCGAATGACATGTTCGGTTAACCCGAGTCCGAGCTTCCGTGTGGGAGAGTTATACGGCTGTCCGTTTATGGTGTAAGCGGGAAAAGAGACTTCACCTTTTTGTTCGTCGTACAAAGCAACGTAGAGATTGCGGTTGTCGATAACATTGCCGATCATCGAGTGAATCAAGTTGGCGATCTCGGCGGGCTCGCCCAACTTGCTCAACTCGTGCGAAATTTCGTTAAGGGCCGCCAACTCCTGGTTGCGTCGCACCAGCTCCGCTTCAGCGCGTTTGCGTTCAGTGACGTCGCGGCCGATTCCTTGAACCCCCACCGGCTTGCCGTCGCGATAAATCAAACGCGTGCTTAGCTCGAGGGTGATGCGACGACGCTGCTTGGAGACGATATCGAGCTCGTAGACAGTAGCTACATCCTCATTCGCCAGTTTACGCTCGAGCATGCCGCGGGCCAGCTCAACCTGATCGGCAACCACGACCTGCGAAAAATTCATGGACATGGCTTCCGCGATCGAATAGCCGGTAAGTTTCTCGCCCGTGTGATTGAGCGACGTGAACTTTCCTTCGAGGTCGTGGGTGTAAATTATGTCGTTGGCGTTATCGAAGATTTCGCGATAGCGCTGCTCGCTTTCGATCAGTGCGGTTTCCGATCGTTTCTTCGCAGTAACGTCATTCGCCAGCACGAAATAGGCGTTGCGCCCGCTGAACTCAACTTTGTGCCAGGACACATCAACATCGATTAAGGTGCCGTCTTTCTTTCGATGTCTCCAAACGCCGGCCTCAGCGCCGGCAGTCTTCGTGGTCGTTACGTGTTCGATCAAATCCGGAACATCTTCTTCCGGGCGAATGTCCTTAGCTGTCATCGCCAGGAATTCTTTGGGCGTGTATCCGTAGTGCTTAACCGCAGCATCATTGACCGCCAGAAATTGCAGCGTCCGCTGATCGCACAACCACATCGGGCATGGGTTCGCTTTGAACAGCAACCGATATTCCTTGGCGGATTTCTGTAAGGCCTTTTGCGCGCGATGACGTTCAATCAAACGCGCCACTTTAATGAGCAGCTCTTCGTTCCGAAAAGGAATTTCCAGATAGTCATCCGCGCCGGCACTGTAGCCTTCGATCAGTGCCGCATCCTCTTTGCGGAGGGCACTCACCATCATCACTGGGATGGACGCTGTTTTTGGATTGGTCTTAAGCCGGTGACATAACTCGAGCCCGTTCATCTCCGGCATGACTACATCACTGATAATGAGATCAGCAAGAAAAGTGGAGGTGAATTCGAGCGCCCGTCGAGCGCTGTCTGCCGCGATCACCTTGTAGCCTTCGGCCTCGAGCAGCTCGACCAACAGACTAAGAACTTGCTGATCGTCTTTGACGATCAGAATTAGAGGACAATTGTCTGACGATGCGGACATCAGTGAATCAGGTTTGCAGTTGAAATCTCGCGCAGGTGTTGCGCCGGAAATTCTGAGGCGGGAACTGCCCTCAGAGGCCAATCGAGTATAGCAAAGCTAAAACTTGTTTGTCACCTTGGAAATGCCCCTAAATTGGCCGATTTCGTGGGTTTGAGAGCGGGTCTGGCGAGGTTACTTGGCAAAGTACCCGGGGCGGTAGGTGAGTTTCAGCGACTGTCTTTGGACTTCGGGATTCGTAATCTCGATAGTTACGCGGCGGTACGAACCATCCCGCGTCTTGTTGGTGGGAGCATAGGCAATCAGGTATTGCTCGCGCAGGTCCCTCTGAATCTGGGCGAATGCGTCGCGTAATTCGCCTTCGTTGCGCGGAAAGTAAGCGCGGCCCCCGGTGGCCTCAGTGATCTTTCGCAGCGAGCCTTCATCGACGCCGTAAGAATACCGGTCGCCGATTCCGACCGCATAAACCAGGGCGTCTACTTTCACGGCGCTGTTGATGGCCTCGCTCATATGCACCTGACTGCTGGTGTCCTGACCATCCGTTAACAAGATGATCGCGCGGCGCGTGTGTTCTGCTGAATCGCGCATCACTTCATTCGAAGTGGTGAAAACTGCGTCCCAAATGGCGGTCGAGCCGGCCAACATCTGTTGACTGTCTGAAATTGGCGGCGTGCCGCCCACCACCACGCCACCGCCGATAAGGCCGCTGGGCGGAACATATTCGACCCGCTCAATCGCTCTTCGCAAGCGGGCCACGTTACCCGTCAGTCCTTGCTCCAGGGTTGAGTCGCCGGTGAAAGAAACCACCGCGGCTTCGTCCTTTTGGGGGCGCATGACAGCTTCGAGGAATGCCTGAGCGGCCATCTTCTCGTCCGGCAAGGTGCGTTCTTCGGACCGGCTGGTGTCGATGAGAATCGCAAGCGACAGAGGCAGATCGGTATTCTGTTGGAAAGTGAAAATCTGTTGCGGGACTCCGTCTTCGAGTATGCGCACATCTTCGCGTTTTAGATCTGAGATGAAGCGCTTGTGCTTATCGGCAGCTGTGAAGAAAACATTCGTTAGGTTCGTTTCGACGCGCAAGACTTCATCTGAGCGCAGCGTTTCGTCATCCGGCGAGAGCGGCGTGGGACTGGGTGATGGACTCGCCACCCTCTGACGAGTGCCGGTTGTCCGGTCACCTTGCGCCTGGGCGCCAGGGTTGAGGGCTGCCGCGATGACTGCGATCATCGCCGCGAGTAAAACAGCCGCAGTTAACAGACGCGTGTGCATTTCAACTTCCTGTCCTAACCGCGTCGGCGAGTGCTTTGTAACCCTTCTTGGTCCGGAGCTTGAGGCCCTGGCTGTTGGTGAGTCTTACCTCTACACGACGATAACTGCCATCGTACTTGTCATTGGCCGGCTTGTACGTGATCAGGTACTGCGATCGGATTTCCTTCGAAATGCGATTTAATGATCGCTCGAGCGAGAGCATGTCACCGGTGAAGAATGCGGCGCCCCCTGTTTCGTCGCTAATTCGATCCAGATCTTTGTCGGCCTTGTTTTTGACAGTCCCGGCTTCAACGCCTACGACTGTACTCAACAGTCCTGCTTTCGTCGAAATCGCAAAGACGGTCGTTTCCGTTCGTTGGGCTATATCGATAGCGTCGTTGATGTCTGCCCGGCTGTACGTATCAACACCATCGGTGATCACGACCAGCACGCGCCGGCCAGGCACGGAGCGCATCTTCTGATCGCAGAATTGCCAGATGGCATCCCAAAGCGCCGTCTGCTCGCCCGTTTTCTTTACCGCGTACACGGCCCGATCGAGGAGTTCGAGACGATCGGTAAAATCCTGCCGCAAAGTGATTTCGTGATCGAAAGTCGCAAACAGCACGCGATCGCGACGCGGCCGCACGACCGTCTGGATGAAGTTCATCGCTGATTCCTGTTCGAACTTCAGCTTGGCGGCCGTGGAAGGCGATGTGTCCATCAAAACGCCGACGTAAAGCGGCAGATTGTTGTTCTCTTCAGTCGTAAACGAATCGATCTTCTGCTGCACTTTGTCTTCCAGCACCAGAAAATCGTTCTGCGTCAGGCCGGAAACGAACTGGCCTTTCTTGTCAGTAACGGTAATCGGTAGACGCACGCGGCGAATGTTGACGACTTCGGCCTGATTGGGCTCGGGCGTCGGGATGGGCGCGGGATTCTGTGGCCGGGGATTTTGCGCGCTGGCGGCAAACGCCAGCAACAGGCCCACCGCGGCGATTGAAAAACATGCAAGCAGTCTGTTCATTAATTGATTTCGTGCCCGGCCAGAGGTCATTTTGCAGTCGGCATTACGATGCGAATGCGCGTAAAGGCAGTTGCCCTGGCGGCGGTTTTCGCCCGACTTCTGATATCGAGTTTTCATACCTTATCAATTTTGGCGGCGAGGATGAAATCGCTTTCAGTGAGCCCGTCGATCTTGTGCGTCCAGATGGTGATTTCGGCCTTTCCCCAACCAAAGCAGAAGTCAGGATGGTGTCCCTGACTCTCTGCCAGTTCGCCGACACGATTTACGAAGTCGAGTGTTTCGCGGAAGTTGGCGAACTTGAATTCCTTGCGCAAGTAATGCTCGGCAACTACCTCCCAGCCGTCAAGTTGCTCAAGCATCTTATGGATTTCTTCGCCTTGCATGGGCGGCACGCCGCCTCGGCACGGAACGCATTCGCGGGCAGCCAAATCATTCATGTTTCCTCCTTACGGCCAGCACAATCTTAGTCCTGTGATGCGTGCAAAACACACTATCACAAATTGGACAGCAGCTCCGCAACGCGCGAGGTGCTGACTTCCGTTAACTCGTCTGCGATAATGGCGAGGCCTTTCTCTTCCGTTTCAGTGCTCGGTCACGAATAACATGAGTGATGCTCTCGACAAAGTGCGTGGCGTGCGCGAACTGCCGCTCTTTCCGTTGCCGGTCGTGTTGTTTCCGGGAATGCCGATGCCACTGCACATCTTCGAACCGCGTTACCGGCAGATGCTTACCGATATTCGCGCCAGCGACAACTTGTTTGGACTGTCGTACTTCGAAGCGGGCGAATCCGGCAAAGATATCCCGCCAGCCGGCCATGTGGGCTGCGTCGCCGAGGTCACCGAAACCCAGGGTTTGCCCGACGGCAGATCGAACGTACTCGCAGTCGGGGTGGTGCGTTACGAGGTTGAGGATTATCTCGAGCGCGGCGATCCGTATCTCGTCGTGCGCGTGAATTTTTTTGAAGACGAAGAAGAGAGCAGCCAGAAACTACATGCTGATGCGCACGAAGTGGCCGCGATGTTTATGCGCGTCGCCAACGCCATCAGAGTTACTAACGATGAGCGTGGCAATCTGCCTGACATAACCGACACTGAGCCGCAGAAACTTTCATTTCTGGTGGCGGCCGCGATGGAGCTGGAGCCGGATATGAAGCAGCAATTGCTTGAGCTGCGTTCCACTTCTGAACGTCTGCATCGCCTGGGGGATTTTCTCGCGCGCGTGGTGAAGAACTACGAAGAGCGGGCGCGGCTGCATTCCGTTGCCAAGGGCAATGGCCACGGCGGCAAGCACGTCAATGTCGACGAAGATTAGTCTCCCAGCCGCAGTACCAAACTGTGAGGCACATCCTAAAAGTCTATGCCAGCGATTACTCTGCGGGTTCTTTTCTTTGGGGCGGCGCGCGACGCGGTCGGAAGCGAACAGATTGAATTGAGCTGCGCCGAGAACTGCACCGCCGGCGAAGCCTTAACACGGTTGTTGTCAGATCACCCAGAACTCACCCGCTTCGGCAGTTCTCTCCTGCTGGCCGTGAATCAGGAATACGCAAACCGGGACCGCGTGTTGCGCGACGGTGATGAGCTGGCACTTTTTCCGCCGGTCAGCGGTGGTTCCGGGAGCGCGGGCATCCTGCCCGCTTCTAACGAAAACAAAGATTTTTTCGAACTGACCTCGAATCCAATCGACGTGGGCGCGATCGCGCGTCGCGTAGTGCTGCCGCAGTGCGGCGCGACCGTGACACTTGACGGTTACGCGCGCGAATACACCCGCCAGGGGACCAAAGCCCGGCGCACTCTCTATCTGGTGTACGAGGCGTATGAACCAATGGCGCTGAGCGAAATGAAAAGATTGGGCGCGCAGGCTCATGAACAGTTCGACATCGCGCACATCGGAATTGTCCATCGCACCGGCCGCCTGGAAATCGGCGAGACCTCAGTAGTGATCAGCGTCAGCGCGCCGCATCGTCGGGCCGCGTTCGCAGCCTGCGAGTGGGCCATCCGCGAACTCAAACGCACCGTTCCAATTTGGAAGAAAGAAGTTTTCGAGGACGGTGAGGTTTGGGTGCAGTCAGAACCACCTGCGGTAGCGGGTGGTTGAACTCGCCGTACTGATCTAGTGTTTCGAAGAAAGTACAACGGCCCGCTACCGCAGGCCGTTCTGACTTTACGACGAAACTTCTTCAGTCTCTTCATCGGCGCTCGGTTCGACCAGCGATGCGCTGGTCACCTGATCGCCTTCATCGGTCTTAATCAGCCGCACTCCCTGGGCGCTGCGACCCGTCTTGCGAATGTGGTCGGCTTCCAATCGAATCAGTTTGGCTTGCTGTGTAATGATCATGATTTCCGATTCCGCCTCAACCGGGAAGACAGCAACCACCTTGCCGGTTTTGTCGGTGGTCTTCATGTTGATGACGCCCTTGCCGCCGCGTGATTGCAGGCGATAGGTAGAAATCGGCGTTTGCTTGCCGTAACCCTGTTCGGAAACTGACAGCATCTTTTCGGAATCATCGGCCGACACCGCGCACAGCGAAACCACGAAATCGTCTTTGCGGAGATCGATCCCGCGCGTGCCGCGAGTAGCGCGGCCCATCGGCCGCGCGTTCTTCTCGTCAAAACGAATCGCAAAGCCATTGTGCGTCGCGATGAAAATCCGTTTCGTGCCGTCAGTCAGCACGACATCAAGCACTTCGTCGCCTTCGTCGATGTTAATGGCGATGATGCCGTTTGAACGGATGTTCTGAAAATCCGACAGCGCCGTCTTTTTGATGACGCCTTTGCGCGTCACCATCACGACATAGCGGCCTTCCGAGAATTCGCGCACCGGCACCACCCCGGCGAGTTTTCGATCCGACGGAATCTGAATCAGGTTCACGATGGCTTTGCCGCGCGAAGCTGCCGCCGCGTCGGGCACTTCGTGAACTTTCATTTTGTAGACGAGCCCGTCATCCGTGAAGACCATCAGGTAAGCGTGCGTCGAAGCAATGAACAGATGTTCGACGTAATCCTCGTTCTTGGCCATGGCGCCGAAGCGGCCTTTGCCGCCGCGTCCCTGGCGCTGGTAAGTCGTGATCGGCGTGCGCTTGATATAGCCGTTCTTTGTGACGGTAATGGCGACGTCTTCGTCGGCGATCAGATCTTCGATCGTGTACTCGGTGCCCTCGTCAGTGATTTCCGTGCGCCGGGCGTCCCCAAACTCTTTCTTGACGGCTTCGAGCTCTTCAATGATCACCGTGCGCAGAGCCGATTCGTTAGCCAAAATATTTTCGAGTTCGGCCATCAACTTAATGATTGACTCGTACTCTTCGACAATTTTCTGCCGTTCGAGCGCTGACAAACGACGCAGTTGCAGATCGAGAATCGCTTGCGCCTGGATTTCGGAAAACGACAGGCGCTCCATCGCCTTCTTCAATTTCGGCAGATACTTTGCCAGTGGTTCGCCCGCCGGAATGCCTTTCCACGTTTTCACTTCGCTGGTGGTCTTCAGATTTCCGGTAAGCCATTGCTTCGCTTCGTCGACTGAACGCGAATTGCGAATCAGCGTCACGATGTGATCCAGGGCGTCGATGGCCTTCGTCAAGCCTTCGAGGATGTGGGCACGCGCGCGAGCTTTCTTCAGCTCGTATTCCGTGCGGCGGCGTACGACTTCACGGCGGAAGTCGACGAACGCCTCGAGCATCTGCTTCAGATTGAGCACGCGGGGCTGGCCATTCACGATGGCGAGATTGATCACGCCAAAGCTGGACTGCATCGGTGTCAACTTGAAGAGCTTGTTGAGCACGACCTGCGGCACCGCGTCGCGCTTTAATTCCACGACGATGCGCATGCCGTGGCGATCGGATTCGTCGCGGACTTCGGAAATGCCTTCGAGCTTTTTCTCGTTCGCGAGTTCCGCGATGCGCTCGATAAGTCTCGCCTTGTTAACCTGGAAAGGAATCTCGCTGATAATAATCGCGTCCCGTTCGTGCGAGCCGCGACCGATGCGATCGATCGTGGCCTTGCCGCGCATTTGCAGAATGCCGCGACCAGTAAGATACGAGTTCTTGATTTCTTCGCGGCCGCAGATGAAACCTCCGGTCGGAAAGTCGGGACCCTTGACGATCTTCAGCAGATTCTCAATCTTGATTTCGGGATCCCGAATCAGGGCCATGGTCGCGTCAACAACTTCGGTCAGGTTGTGCGGCGGGATCTTCGTGGCCATGCCGACGGCAATTCCTTCTGAACCGTTCAGCAGCAGATTTGGAATGCGCGTGGGCAGGACCGTGGGCTCGCTCAAGCTCTCGTCATAGTTCGGCTGAAAATTTACGGTCTCCTTTTCAATATCGGCGAGGACCTCATTGGCAAGCTTGGCCATCCTGACTTCGGTGTAGCGCATGGCCGCGGGAGCATCCCCGTCCACCGATCCGAAGTTTCCCTGACCGTCAATCAGCGGATAACGCATCGAAAAATCCTGCGTCAGTCGCACGATCGTGTCGTAAACCGGAATGTCGCCGTGCGGGTGATATTTACCGATGACATCGCCCACCACGCGCGCGCTCTTTTTGTAAGCTTTGTTGTAGTTATTCCCCAGCTCGTTCATCGCCCAAAGCACGCGCCGGTGTACCGGCTTCAATCCATCGCGCACGTCGGGCAGCGCGCGACCGATGATCACGGACATCGCATAGTCGAGATACGATCGGCGCATCTCTTCTTCTATGGTTATATGCTGGCGTTCAAGTGTTTCCATTCATCAAACCTTTCCGCTACAATCCGCGCGCGCATTGCTCGAGCTGCCTCGCGAGGCGCTAAAGCCGGCGATTTTTCTGGCACGAACTTGTGAGTTTTTTTTGGCGACTTCAGGGGTTCGCGGCAGCTACCAATCATGCGGTTAAATTGAACGCTTATTTTACCGTATCGAACGGCATTCTCAAAGCCTCGGAACCCCGATATTTGTTGATAAATTGGCGCCTTCGGGACTGAGACGATCGCAGCATTTCGGTCCCCGGGAATCGCCTCGCGACGAGCAATAGTTTTGACGAAACAAATCACCAAATTTGACGAGAAATCTCGCCGGTTGCGTGAGCGAATCAGACTCGCGCTCCCGGCGCGGGTATACGTGCGCGAAACTCCTGGCGATGAATGGACAGTGATGACAAGGTTGGTGGACGTCACGCCGTTCGGCGCGCGTTTACGACTGCCGCGCGCCATCGACATCGGACGCTTGTTACAACTTACAATGGCAATGCCGCGCCAACTTCGCGTGTTCGATCACACTGAAGATCAATATCGCGTGTGGGCGATCGTCAGAAATGTAAAGCTGCTCGAAAAGCAGAAACCAAAGGACGATCTGGTTGAGATTGGCGTCGCATTCATCGGCAAGCGGCCGCCCAGCAGTTACCAGGAGCATCCGGAGCGTCGTTATGAGATTTCGCAGACGAAACTCGAGAGCCAGGTCTGGTCAACCCGCGAAGATTCCGTCGAGCAACTGACTGAAGTTGTTAGTACTGTCGATAAGCGGAAACAAAGTAGACAGATGATTCCGGTTGACGTGGTCATCGATGTGTTCGAGGGCGATCAGCTGGTTATGAACGAACAGACTGTTACCGAGAACATCAGTCGCAGTGGCGCAGCGGTGTTCACCGCGATGGATGTGGCGCCCGGCACCTTTGTTAAATTGACGAGCGAAAGGTACAACGTCTCGGTTTTGTCAGTGGTGCGCGCGCGACGAATCGGGGCTGATGGAATTACCCGTTTGCACCTGGAATTCGTCGGCAGCGAATGGCCTCTATGAATTCGGCGGTCCCAGCCTAAAGTCTATGTCATCAAGCCGTTTTGAATTTCCACGTCAGACACTGCTCGTCGAAATCGAGCGCTACTGTTCCTTTCCGGACTGTGGGTGGCGCAATCGTGTTGGTTTGACGAAAACTGAGGCGATTGGGTACCGTGGCTTCGATTGCTCCAAGTGCGAGCGTTGGAATGATGACAGCGTCGAGGCGGCTGAGTTGCCGGAAACATGGAGCACTGAAATCCTGTTGGGCAGTAATACTTCGACCGCAAATTAGTTGGTCCGAAATTACGACTTGAGCGAAAGCCCCACTACTCTCGACCGTCCGCGTAATGGTAACGGAGCGCGGGCGTATCCTCCGATGGCGCCGCAATGGATGTTGGAGATTTTCCGTCCGATTGTCCGCGTTTTCTCCCGGCTGCTGTGGCGTGTGCGATGGACTAACACTGAATACATTCCGCAGAGCGGTGGGGTCATCATCGCCTCAAATCATCAGACTTACCTCGATCCATTTTGGCTTTCGTGTCCGCTGAAGCGACCCGTTCGGTATCTCGCGTGGGACGAGGCCTTCACCTGGCCCATTGTGGGGTACGGTTTGCGGCTGCTGGGGGCGTGGCCTTTGCAACTGGAAGGCAGCGATCCCGCGCCGATTCGTCGTTCGCTGCAATTTATCAGTGAAGGCGGGGCGGTGGTGATTTTTCCCGAGGGCGGTCGCGGTAACGCGGATGGTTCAATGCGCAGGTTCAAGCCAGGAGCGGTGCGCATGGCGATGGAAGCGGGCGTGCCGATCTTGCCGGTGACGATTCACGGTGGCCACAAAATCTGGCCGCCGGGCCGGAAGTTCCCGCGTCTCGGCCGCGTCGAAATTGTTTACCACCCGCTATTTGTGATCGATCAAAGCGATGTCGACGACCAACGTGGTCACGCGCGCCGCGCTACTGAAGCTTTGCAGGCGATTATTGGTCCTGCGCCAAAAGCCAGGACTGCGAATAGTCAGTGATTACTTGCTGCGAGCGAAGGCTTTTTCAATCGCGTCGCGCAATCCCTCCGCGCTCAAGGTCGTTAGCTTCACGCCGTTGATGAAGATGGTGGGTGTTCCTTCGATTCCGTAGACCTCGCCTTCTTCCATGTCGCGGTGAATGTCGTTGTCGAACTTACCGCTTTCAAAATCAGCATCGAAGCGTTTGCGATCGAGCCCCACTTGCGTGGCGTACTTCTTTAAAGAATCCGCATCGAGCGCCGACTGGTTCTTGAAGAGATAGTCGATGTACGGCCAAAGTTTGCCTTGAGCGTTCGCGGCGGCAGCGGCTTGGGCAGCGATAAAAGCGTTCGCATGCAGCGAGGTCAGCGGAAAATTTCGAATCTCAAAATAGACGCGTGTGCCGTAGGACTTCAGCACTTCTTCCATCACCGGATACATCGCGCCGCAGGCCGAGCATTGGAAATCGGTGAACTCCACAATCTTTACCGCTGAATTGATGTCACCGCGACCGTAACCTTTGCCGACCGGCACGTTGAAAATGGGAGCGGTCGGCTCTGGCAAAAGGATTTGAATCTTCGCGCCGCTGCGCAGACGCGTAGCCAGATCCGCCTCCAGCTTTTGTTGTTGCTGCTGCTGAAGAAAGTCGGCAATCGCCGCACGCGCAGAGGCCAGGTCACCGTTGATGCGCGCTTTGTTTTCCTCGTAGAACCTGGTGATCTCGGCATCGGTGGGTGGTTTCAGCTTGTCGGTGATCTCAGTGCGCATGATCACTTCCGCGCCGATATTTTTCTTAGTCGCTTCGGCGATGATCAGCGTGTCGTTGATCCGGCGATCGAGCACCTGCAGCTGAGTGTCGTAAATCCGTCGATCCATTTTGTAGACGTACGCCTGCATGCGCTCGTTGATTGTTTCAATGCGCAATGGTTGGCCATTCACAGATGCGAGCACCGTGCCCGGAGCGAGATTGGCCGAGTTAACATCCGCACCCTTCTGAACCGTGTTCGTCATCTTCAGGCGATTGACGAGTTCGTTTCGTCCTTTCTCGACTCGTTCATTGCGCAGGTAATTGATGATCGTAGTACGCGCGCCGTCGAAGTCGTCGCCCAGCTGGGCGCGGTTCTGATCGAACACCGTACGAACTTCGGCTTCAGTAGGATTTGCGATCTTGCTATTCACTTCGGCATCCAGAAACGCGTCTATCGTCATCTTGCGTTTGTTTGCCTCGGCCGCGATCAGCATTGAGCTGATGCGCGCATCGACCGCTCGTTGGCGCGCTTCCCGAATCGCTTTCGCGCGGTCCTGATAGAAATCGCGGAGATACAAGTCCGGATCGTTGGAAATCAACTGAGTGACGGTCGGCTCAATGTCTGCGGCAGTAAAAGTGGCGTCGTTGACGATTGCGATCGCGGGCGAGATCGAAGTCGCCGCCGGCGACGGTGCCGGCGTCGGGACTGCGGCGGCATCATTCGGTTTTGGAGTTGAAACCTGCCTTGACGTTGCCGGTGCGCTGGCCTTTTTTGCTCTAGCCTTAGAACGGTTTTGCGCGGCAGTTGTTGCTGCCAGCGCGAGCGCCAGAAACAAAACAACAGGGGTTGTGCGATTCATAAAGTGCATCTTTCTGATTGGACCGGAAGTTGTCAACTTGCGTCGGGACAAGAACTCGCGTGTTTCAATCTCCCTCTCCCAAAGGGAGAGGGAAGACTACTGCCCGGCAAGCTTCTTCACCGTCTGTAGCGTGTCGATTTCATCGGCAGTCTTGTCGCGGCGAAGTCTTACGATGCGGGGAAAGCGCAAAGCGTAGCCGCTCTTGTGGCGATTCGACGGCTGCACGCGGTCGAAAGTCACTTCAATGACCAAGGTGGGCTCAACCAGGCGGACGCGACCGTGGGCGTATTCCTGCAAAGTGTGCGCGCGAAACCACTCAGTCATTTCGGCGATTTCGACATCGGTAAGGCCCGAGTATGCCTTGCCGATATTCAGCAGCTCCGGATCCTCCTCTGAACGTCGCACAGCAAACGTGTAATCCGACAAAACACCGCGACGCTTCCCGTGGCCAAGCTCTACCGCCGTCACCACCACGTCCAAAGTCGCCAGTGCTTTCTTCAGTTTTAGCCACTCGCGTCCGCGCCGTCCCGGTTTGTACGAGGACGAGGGATCTTTAATCATCAAGCCTTCGTTGCCTCGGGCGCGCGCTGCGTCGAATTCATTGTCGAGGGCGGTGACGTCCTGAAAGAGTTTTGCGCCGGACAGACGCACTGTGGCCGCCTCGGTGCTGATCAGTTCGTGCAGACGCTCGCGACGAGCGCGCAACGGCTCATCGATTAGAACTCTTCCGTCAGCATACAAAAGGTCCCACGCCACGAAAATCACAGGCGCACTCGCGAGTAGCTCATCACCAATCACCTTTCGGCCGAGCCGCTTTTGTAGATCTGCGAACGGAAGAATTTCAGCGCCGCGCGCCGCGAGGATTTCTCCGTCGATGATCAAATCCGTCGGCAGCGCCGTCAGGGGCGCCTTCAATTCAGGAAAGCGCGCCGATATTTCGTCAAGCGTGCGCGAATAAATCGCCACGCGGCCGTCTTTGACGTGCGCCTGGCCGCGAATACCGTCGAACTTGTCTTCGACAAGAAACTCTTCCGGCATGGTGCGGGCGATGTCGGCGAGATCGGACGCCGGCGTGGCCAGCATGAACTTCAAAGGATGAAACAGACGCATCTGGACTTCGTGAAGTGCGCCGGCGCGGGCTCGCACTGCCGCTTCACCGATGTCGCCACGCAACATGTTGGCGAGCGAGACATCCGCCAGCGACTTTTTGAAACCGCGCGCAATCGCATCTTCGACAAGTCCTTCGCGCAGTCCAATGCGCAGGTCTGCGGACAGAAGTTTGACCAGGTACTTTGCTTCCAATGGCGTAGCTTTCGACAGCACCGTTGTCAGCAGCTCAGTCTTCGCGTTCTTTCCGCGTGTGCCGCTCAACTTCGCGAGCAGGGATTCGGTGTCAGCCAGGGCGAGACTGGGCGGGTTCGCGGCTCGTGCTTCAGCGAACATTTCGAAAGCCACGTCACCCACATCGCCCCAGCGGGCGTATCGCGCGCCGAGATCGGCATGCAATCCTGTCGCTGTGATTAAGGCATCGCTGATGATGCGACCACCAACGTTTGTCGTGCGCGCGTCGTGCAGCGCGAACACCTGCCCGGCAAAATATCGCGCGGCCCGCGCCAGATCTTCGTCGGAGAGCTGCTGAAAATACTCGCCGAGGAGCGCTGTCTTTTCGAGTTTTTTCGTCGTGGCCGCTACTTTTTCGGCGACCCGAGCGAATTGCTCGAGCGAATTTGCGGGCAAATCCGACATGATGCGAGATTGCGCGAGGCTGCCGGTGGTGTCAAACGCCTCGTGACGCGCTACAATCCTTTTCGCCTTTTACAGCGTCAAAGCTTAACGATGTATCTATTAATTCTCGATTCACTCGGTAACACAGAGTTGCTGTTGATTCTGGCAGCGGCGTTAATTTTCTTTGGCCCGCGCCGCCTGCCGCAGCTGGGGCGACAACTGGGAAAGAGCCTCGCGGAGTTTCGGCGCGCGTCAGACGACTTCAAGCGAACCTGGGAACGCGAAGTCAATCTCGACGACTTCGAGAAAGGGCTCGGGCCGGAGTCATCTTTTCTCAACAACGCGTCTGAGCGGATTCGCGCCGCGCGTGAGGCTGCCGCGCGTGAACTGAATAGCGTGCTCGAAACCGAACCCAAAGTTGCGGCACCCGCAGTTACGCCGGTTGAAGCCGAGTTCGCCGAACCTCGTAATCCGAAATCGTCCGCTGAGCCGACGCCAACGGATCAACCAAAACATGACTGGCTGTGAATACGGAACCGCGAGCGGTAGCGAGCGGATCCTAAACTCGACTTGAATCTACGATCCGCTCGCTACCGCTCGCTCTGAAACAAATGCCCAGCCTGCGCTTAATCAAAAGACCTGATAAGAAAGAACCGCGCGAGGAAGAACTCGGCGGGCAGATGTCCTTTCTCGATCATTTGGACGAGCTGCGTACGCGCCTCATTCGCACCATTGTATTTGTCTTCATTGCGGCATCGCTTACCTGGATCGTTTCCGATCGCATCTACAACTTTCTCGCGCGCCCGGTGCAGCGCGCGCTGGCCGAAGCGCAACAACAAAGACAGGTCGCGATTGACGGCCTCAACGGCAAAGTTTCCACTGCCTCGCTGTCGTCACTAAAACAGAATGACAAAGTCCGATTTGTCTTTCCTGAAAACACGCGGCTTGGTCCCGCGTCAGTGCCGGCCGGAGCATCAGTTGTGGCCCGCGTCGACAAAGACAGCGCGGGTAACCTGGGCCTGTTCACCGACGAGCCTTTGACTGCCGGCAATGAACTGGTGCCGAAAGACGTGCGGTTGCCGGTTGATCTAAATAAAGGTTACGAGAAAAGCACAGACCCGAATGACAAACTGATCGTGACAACTGCGCTTGAGCCATTTGCGATCTACGTCAAAGTTTCACTTTACGCGGCGGCAGCGGTTTCGGTGCCGTTCATCCTCTATCAAATTTGGGCTTTCATTGCGCCGGGTCTTTATCCGCACGAACGCAAGTACGTGACGCCGTTCATCACGCTCTCCAGCGTATTTTTTGTCTTGGGAGCAGCGACGGCTTACTACGTGATTTTTCCACCGGCCGCGAAGTACCTGCTGGGATTGGGCCAGGATTTCCGTTTGTTCCTCAAGGCGGACGACTACTTTGATTTCATCATCCTGCTCATGCTCGGAATGGGACTGGTGGCGCAGATGCCCGCGATTACTTACATTCTGGCGCGCATGGGCGTAGTGACAGCGCGCTGGATGATCAAGACGTGGCGGATTTCGGTGATTGTGATTTTGGTGCTGGCCGCCGTGATTTCGCCGACTAACGACATTCCGAACATGCTGCTGTTCGCGCTGCCGATGCTGGTGCTTTACGTGATTTCGATTGTGGTAGCGGCCGTGGCGGGTCGTCCGCGAACGAAGACTGCCTAAATTCTAATTGCTTGAGGCGGTCGCCGGTTGGGATGTTCGGCGCCTACTGAGTCCCGCAGTTTGTAACAGGCTCATCGTCCCCATATAACCGTAGCCGAAGCAAAATAGCAGCAGGAAGACGATCGGTCCCCACATGTGCATCTTCACCGCGTAAGCAATCGCCAGCACGAAATAGATCGCGAAACTAAGTTCGAGCAGCGGCAGCCAACCGTGCTTGCGCTTGTACTTCTTACGCTTCCACGATTCGTCCGTGGTATTTTCGACGCGATACTTTGGCGTGCGCACGAAGTCCGATTTGACGCCGGCGAGCGCCTCCAGCACCGCGCGCGCATTCGAAAACGCCAGCCCAATTCCCAAGCCCATCACCAGCGGCAAATGCAGCAGACGTTTGCGCGTCCGATCGAGATACCAGACCGCACTGCCGTAAAACAGCACCACCGAAACCGTCGAAAAGAAAAGCAGCGGCACGTCGAGCACCATCAACTGGTAAAGACCCTGGTTGTAGCGCACCAGCAGCAAAGGGAATTGCAGGAAGCTGGCGACGATCATCAGCGGGTAACTGATGTTACCGGTCAGGCGGAAAAACATTTCCAGCTTCACCCGCAACGGCAGCGGCGCGTACCAAATGCGGCGATACAGCTTGAACCAAACTTGCAGCACGCCTTTGGCCCAGCGGCGCTGTTGCGCTTTGAACGCATTGATCTCGACAGGGACTTCCGCGGGCGCTTCTTCGTCAAGCAGATAAACAAACCGCCAGCCCATCAACTGCGCGCGAAAACTGAGGTCGGTGTCTTCCGTCAGCGTGTCGTGCTGCCAGCCGCCGCTCAACTCGATGGTTTCGCGGCGCAGGATTCCAGCAGTGCCGTTGAAGTTGAAGAAGTTGCCGCTGCGATTCCGCGTCGTTTGCTCAAGCACAAAGTGTCCATCGAGCATGATCGTTTGCAGCCGCGTCAGCAGATTGTAAGAACCATTGATGTGCGCCCAGCGCATTTGCGCACAGCCGACGGTCGGGTCGGTGAAGAAGTGCACCAGTTTACGGAGGAAGTCCGGCTGCGGCACAAAGTCGGCGTCGAAGATCGCGATCAGGCTTCCCTTCGCCGTCTTCATGCCGTTTTCCAGCGCGCCGGCTTTGAAGCCGGTGCGGTCTTCGCGGTGAATGTAGTGGATGTCGAAACCTTGCGCGGCGTACCTGGCAACGGTCGCACTCGCAATCCTCAGTGTCTCGTCAGTTGAGTCATCGAGTACTTGAATCTCCAAAAGCTCGCGCGGGTAATCAATTTCAGTGACGGCTTTGACTAATCGCTCGACGACGTACATCTCGTTAAAGAGCGGAAGCTGCACGGTCACAAACGGCAACTCGTTTTCAGCGAAGTGTCCCTTTGGCTTGGGCGGAAACTTTGAGTAGCGCCAGAATTCGCTGACTTGCTTCACGCGATAGATGCCGTAGATTGCCAACACAGTCAGGATGCCGAAATAGACAATCAAGACGGTCCAATCGAACGCGTCGAGCTGGTAAAGCGGACTAATGTTGCCGGCGGTCTTGTTAACTACGTCACAGAACCCCGACCAGTCAACGCATGGATCCCCAGTTAAGGGTGTCGGACAGTTCGTTCCGAACTCAAGACACTTTGAGGGAATAACTTCGTTTGCGAGTAATGCCAACATGCGGTGGTTTTAGAAAAGCCGCGATAGTCGCGGCCAAAGCGCGCGCGGGCCTTGAATTCTAGCATGATGTGATTGCTTCCCAAATCGGTCGGGCCGACACGTCAATTTGAAAGCGTGAATTGCCAGGGTGACCGACTGAATGAAAGTCCCGACCGTGAACTCGCGCGTTTTCTCAGGGAAATTCGATTTTTACCTACGGAACGCTCATTGCCCTGTTGGAGGCGGGACAGTCCCGCCCCGCCTGCCCACTATGGCAATGTCTCAGTCTCGGTTGAATCAGGTTTACATGTATCTTGTGAGTGCCGTTGGCGCAGCGGTGCTCGTGTTTTCGTTGCGCGCTTTCCCCCTGTCTCGCGTTAACCTGCCGTTCTTGATCCTCGCGCTGACGACCGTTCTGATCGGACCGCGACTTAACATTCAGATTCCGCGCGTCAGAGCACACATCTCCGTCTCCGACACCTTCGTCTTCCTCGCGCTGCTCCTATTCGGCGGGGAAGCGGCAATCCTACTCGCAACTGCCGAGGCCATCTGCTCGTCACTGCGCATCAGCAAGCATGTGCGCATTCACGTCTTCAACGCCGGAGCGACAGCTTGTTCAACTTTCATCACCGTCTGGTCGCTGCGGGTCTTGTTTGGCGAAACGGTCAACTGGCATGACCCGTATTCGACGAATCACCTCGCCGCGATTTCCGCGATGGCGATTATTCAATACGCTACGAATTCCTTGTTGGTGGCGACGAGTGCTGCTTTGAAAGCCGAGATGTCAGTGTGGACGACGTGGCGCAAGAATTTCCTCTGGACGTCGATCACATACTTCGCCGGCGCATCTGCAGCGTCGCTCATCGCGCGGTTTATCGGAAGCGTGGGTTTCTTTGCATTCGTCTCGACGATTCCGATCATCGCGATCGTCTACTTCACCTACTGGACGTACATGAAGAACGTCACCGGCCATGCGGCGCAAGCCGAACAAGCGCGGCAGCACGTAGAGGAACTCAATCGCCACCTCGCAGAGCAGGAGCGGATCGGCAAAGCCTTGCGTGAAACTGAGGAACACTTCCGCAACGCGTTTGATTACGCCGCCATCGGCATGGCGCTGGTGTCGCCTCAGGGCGGGTGGTTGCGGGTCAACCGCTCGTTATGTGACTTGATGGGCTACAGCGAAGAAGAATTGCTGGCCTCGAATTTCCAGGCCGTTACTCATCGCGACGATCTCGACAACGATCTGGCCAACCTCTATCGCCTGATCCAGGGCGAGACGCCAACCTGTCAGGTCGAGAAACGCTACGTTCACCAATCAGGCAATACTGTTTGGGCCTTGAATAATGTCTCGCTGGTGCGCGAAGACGACGGCACCCCGGTTCATTTCATCTTTCAGATTCAGGACATCACTGAGCGCAAGCGATTCGAAGCTGCGCTGGA
Source organism: Pyrinomonadaceae bacterium (assembly GCA_035606795.1). Lineage (GTDB taxonomy): Bacteria > Acidobacteriota > Blastocatellia > Pyrinomonadales > Pyrinomonadaceae > UBA11740. Next base: position 18,625 of record DATNEI010000023.1, on the reverse strand, counting down.
GAACCTTTCGCTAATCGACGAACTCACGGGTCTTTACAATCGCCGAGGCTTCATGGCGGTGACGGCGCAGCATCTGGCCTCAATTCGGCGCCAGAAGAAAGTACCGGTGATTCTCTACGCCGACCTCGACGGCCTGAAGAAGATCAATGACTCACTGGGTCATCAGGCGGGCGACGCTGCGATTGTCAAGACTGCGGAACTTTTGAAAGAAACTTTCCGCACGTCGGACATCGTCGCACGTCTGGGCGGCGACGAGTTCGTCGTGCTGGCCGCCATTGGATCGGACGAGACCGCGGACTCGCTCACCGACCGTCTGCAGCGCGCGTTTGAGTTATATAATCAGCAATCCAATCTGTCCTACAAGCTGTCGATCAGCGTCGGAGTGATGCACTTCGATGTCGACGAGGACTCGATCGAAGAGGTCACTGCGCGCGCCGATCGGAACATGTACGAAGACAAACGCCGCAAACAGACGCAGCCTCTCCCGGCGGAAATTCTGACTACCCAAGTTGTAGCCGTCGCTTAGTTGTCGGCGGCTGCCTCGTTGTACTCTGCGCCGTCAAGCGCGAAATGTTTCTAGAAGCCGGTAGGCTTCCCTAAAAAGTCCGAACGCTTTCATTCACACCTGGCTTTAGCCAGGTGACAAACGCGCCCTGCGCATAACAGAAACCGTTTGAAACGGTTTCCGCCGATCTTTGCCGCTGGTTCACCTCGCTAAAGCGAGGTGTGAATGAGAGCTACGAACCCGCCGTCTTAATAAGTAGCTTTTAAGTACAAGTAGCTTTTAAGTCAAAGCCGTCTTAACTGCGCCAATTAACCTTTTCCACTTCGTTCGATAAATATCCGGCTGCTTCCGAGCCATGCGTTACAATCCCGGCTGTTTTGAAAAGGCCGAACGCGTCTGAAAGCCCAAGCGTTAATCGCTGGCGCACCCTTGCGTTGCTGGCGATAGCCGAACTGCTCGGCATGTCGTTGTGGTTTAGCGGCTCCGCAGTTGTGCCCTCGCTCGCCCGCGAGTGGCACCTCAGCGAAAGTGCCGCCAACTGGCTCACGCTCTCGGTGCAACTCGGGTTTGTCATCGGCACGTTGTTGAGCGCGCTCCTGAATCTTCCGGACATCATCAGCCCGCGACACCTTTTCACGCTGACCGCGATCGCCGGCGCCGTGGTTAACGGAGTGTTTGGTTTGGCGGCAAAGAGTCTGGCGGCCGCCATCGTCCTGCGTTTTCTAACGGGAATGTTTCTGGCGGGAGTCTATCCGCCGGCAATGAAGATTCTGGCCACATGGTTTCGGAACGGGCGCGGCCTCGCGTTGGGCGTGCTGGTAGGCGCGCTCACGCTGGGCAAAGCGACACCGTATCTCGTCAACGGCATAGGTAGCGAGAATTGGCGATACAACGTTCTTTTTGTTTCGTTGCTGGCGGTAATTGGCGGCGTCATCGTTCTGTTGTTCGTAGGCGATGGGCCGCTAGCTTTGCCGCCGGCGCGCTTTGACTGGAAACAACTGGGAAGAATCTTCCGCAATCGCGGCGTGCGACTCGCGAACTTCGGCTACTTCGGTCACATGTGGGAGTTGTACGCCATGTGGACGTGGATTCCATTCATGATTCGCGCCAGCCTCGCCTCGCGAAAGAGTGATCCCGCGCTGGCTGAAGTCTCTTCGTTTCTCGTGATCGGCTGTGGCGCGTTGGGTTGCGCCATCGCAGGTCTAATAGCCGATCGAATCGGCCGCACAGTTGTGACTTCAGCCGCGATGGCCATCAGCGGCAGTTGTTGTCTGGTCATCGGACTGACCTTCGGCGCGCATCCGATCTTGCTGCTAACCATCGCCGGGATTTGGGGCGTCACTGTCGTCGCAGACTCGGCGCAGTTTTCCGCGTGTGTCACCGAGCTGGGCGATCCGCAGTACATTGGCACGGCGTTGACGATTCAAACGTGCATTGGATTTTTATTGACCACGGTTTCGATCGAACTTATTTCCGTCGTCGAGAAGCTGGCCGGCTGGCGGTATGCATTCATGATTCTGGCGCCGGGTCCGTTGTTTGGCGTGATTTCAATGCTCCGCCTGCGGGGACTGCCGGAAGCAGAGAAGATCGCGCACGGACGGAAGTGACGAGCGCATACTTGCTGGGAGCGCGGACGTCCTCGTCCGCATACAGCATGAGGCGATTCACTCGCCTCCGGCTCATCTGCGGACGGCGACATTCGCATACAGCATCAGGCGATTCACTCGCCCCGGCCCATCTGCGGACGGGGACGTTCGCATACCGCATCAGGCGATTCACTCACCTCCGGCTCATCTGCGGACTGGGACGTCCGCATACAGCATAAGGCGATTCACTCGCCTCCGGCTCATCTGCGGACGGGGACGTCCGCAGACCGCATAAGGCGATTCACTCGCCTACGGCTCATCTGCGGACGGGGACGTCCGCGCTCCCAGCGCTACCCATTTGCAGTCATAACCATCTGGGCGTTTAATAGGCGAAAGAATGATCGGCGCAAAGCTTGGGAACTATAGGATCCTCGAGAAGATTGGCGCCGGTGGGCAGGGAACAGTTTACAAAGCGACTGACACAAAACTCGGTCGTGCTGTCGTCATCAAAGTCCTCCCTCCGGAACTAACGGTAAAAGAAGCCAACCTGAAACGCTTTGAGCGCGAAGCGCGCCTCGCCTCAGCGCTCGATCACCCGAACATCTGCACCATTTTCGACCTTAATGACATCGGCGACGTGCATTTCATCGCCATGCAGTATGTTGAAGGCAAGAACGTGCGCGAATTGGTGAACGGCCGCCCGCTGGATTTGCGCAGCGCCCTCTCGATTACGATTCAAGTCGCCGATGCCCTGGCCGCCGCGCACGGTCGCGGGATTATTCACCGGGACGTCAAAGCCGGCAACGTCATGGTCACGCCCACCGGACAAGTGAAGATTCTCGACTTCGGGTTGGCCAAACTCCTGGATAGCGATGACCTCGGCGGTATTCATCACACCGATTTGACTGAGGTCGGAATTCCGTATGGCACGGCGACCTACGCAGCGCCTGAACAAGCGCGCGGCGAACGCGTCGATGCCCGTGCCGACATTTTTTCGACGGGTGTGCTGCTTTACGAAATGCTCACCGGTACCTGGCCATTCCAGGGCAAGACGAGCGTCGATGTGCGCCACGCCGTTCTGCATGAAGAGCCGCTGGCGCTCGATCAAGCACGCCCCAGTCTGACGCCGCCACGATTACAGGCCATACTCGATCGCGCCCTGGCAAAAAACCCGAGGGATCGATATCAGAAAGCCGAAGCACTACGCGATGATTTGCGCGAGATTCTGCGCGAAGTCGATGCCGGCGTCCCCTTCGATGAGCCCATCACGCCAATCGCGCCGAGACATCTTTCAGGCACCGGTCGCGTGGGTCGCGCGATGCGCTGGCTGCGTGGCATTACCGGCGAGCGAACGACGCAACAGCGCGTTTCTACTTCTGACGCCCGCGGGCACGAAACGCCGGTGACAAGCATGGGAGAAGGCGAGCGCAAGAGTGTCGCGATCCTTCCTTTTAAAAACGTCAGCGAGGATCCGCAGTCAAGTTTCTACGAGTTCTCGTTGGCGGATGCCGTGATCACTGAACTCGCGCGCGTGCGCTCACTCGTGGTGCGACCTTCATCAGAGATCGTGAAGTACCAGGGCAAGCAAATTGATCCGCGCCAGGCAGGCCGCGAGATGAGTGTCTCAGCGGTTCTGTCGGCCGGCTTTTTGCGCGCCGGCGATCGCATTCGGGTGACCGCGCAGTTGGTTGATGTGAACTCGGGTGATCTGCTGTGGACTGATCGCATCGACGCCGACGCCACCGACATCATCAATGTGCAGGACACCATCACGCATGAGATCTGTGAAGGTCTGCGTTTGGAACTGACGTCGGATGAAAAGGATCGTCTCGAGCAGCAGAAGACGGCTAATGCCGAAGCTTACGAAGAATACTTGCGTGGCCGCGACAGTCTGGGCCGTTACATCTATCACACGATCGCGCGCAAGGACGTCGACGAGGCCATCGAACACTTCGAACGCGCCGTCTCACTCGACCAGTCGTTCGCCCTGGCCCATTGCGGTCTCGGCAGCGCTTACGCCAGCCGCGTAATGAAGGGATTTGGCGAAGCCGGCGATCACGAAGAGGCAGAAAACGCGTTCAATCAAGCGCTGGCGATCGATCCGCATCTGCTCGAAGCCCGCATGCACATGGTCTTTATCTATCTGGGACGCGGCGAGAAAGAGAAAGCGCGTGAGGCGGTCAAGGCCTTGCGCCGTGAAGCGCCCAACGATGTCGGCGTGCATTTTGTCAGCGGCGTGCTGGCGCGCCTCGACGGCGAGTATGAACGCGCGTTACGTTACTTCGAGCGCATGATTCGGTTGAATCCGGCGGAGCGGGTCGTGGCCAGTTACAATCGCGCGCGCATTTTCACTTACCAGGGCGAATACGATCAGGCGTTTGCGGAACTCGATGAAGGCGCCGCCCTCGAACCCGATCATCCGTTGATTCGTACGTTTCGGGCGCGCACGCTTTACTATCATGGCGAACCGACCAAGGCCGCTGAAATTCTGGAAGAGGTGCTGGAACAACATCCCCAGCTCGACGGCATTCGTCCGATTTACGCGACGTTTCTCAGTGCCTTGGGTTTTAACGAAGAAGCACGCGCGCAGTTGACTGAAGAAGTTCGCAACACCGCGGACACGGATCATGACGTCGCATACTGGTTGGCGTCAGCGTACGCGATGGAAGAGGAGCGTGCCGAGGCTTTCAAATGGCTGCGACGCGCAATTCAGCTTGGCAACGAAAATCGGCCATGGTTCGCGCGCGATAAGAACTGGGAGTCATTGCGCAACGATCCTGAATATCGAGAGATACTTGATTCGATCAAGGTGCCCACGGGGTGAGAAAAAGCTGGATCGCAATTTGGAGTGCGCCGGCCTTGACGGCGCTTTGGATGTTCTTCTACAAAAATGAAATCCAAAGCGGTGTCGCTCCCGATGAATCAGGATTGCCACCGCACTCCAAATTTTCTGTGTTATGAAAACTTTTGTTGTGGGAGATATTCACGGTCGTTGCGCGCAGCTTCAGGCGCTGCTCGACATGCTGCCGCGCGACGAATCAACTGACACGCTGATTTTTCTTGGCGACCTGGTCGATCGCGGTCCGGACGTGCCGGGATGTGTAGCGCACGTGCGCGAACTCTGTCTCGCAAATCCCGAGCGCGTGATTTGTTTGCGGGGAAACCACGAACAGATGCTGCTTGATTTCGTTGACGGCGCCAACAACATCTGGATGGAACCGTCGACGGGCAGCGATCACAGTTTCGTGCAATACGCGGGCAAGCCTCTGACCCTGCAAGTCGATGCAGACTTTGAGGTCGCGCGCAAAGCCATGGCGGATTCAGTTCCACCAGACCAGCTCGAATTCATGCGCGCCTTGCCGCTCTATCACGAAGATGAATTCGCGCTGTACGTTCATGCTGGTCTTGAAGATGGAAAGCATCCGCGCGACAGTTCGCCGCACGCTTTGCTTTGGACCCGCGACACCGAGTTTTACAAAAACTATCACGGCAAGCCCTGTGTCTTCGGTCACACGCCCACGCCATTTCTCCCGTTGCGTGGCCGTCTGGGCCGGCATGGAATCTATCTGTACAACAGCGCCATCGGGATCGACACGGGCTACAACATTTACTCGCCGCTGTCGTGTCTTTCATTGCCCGACTTCACTCTGTATCAAAGTTTTGCCGACGGGCACACGGTGACTCATCACATCACTATGATGATTCCGGAGACTATGAAAGAGATGCAGCGCAAGGCGGCGGCTTCGGCCGGCGGATCGTAAGCGGCGCCGCTGGTCGCATCCGCTTTATTCCCGTTTTCCACCCGCCATCCTCGGCCTCAAGGTTTCCTCAACCGCGCGAAAACCCCGTAAATATTGGCGAATACGCAACTATCCAGAGTCGTAGTTTGCTCAAGTTTTTCTCAAGGCTCACCGGCTAAATTGTCTCCATCGTGACGGAATCTTATCTCTCTTTGGAGGCAGAAATGTTCAAAGGCATCTCGAAAACCCGACTCAGTCTCGCGGCCCTGCTGGTTGCCGCTTTTATCACTTCAATCTATGTGACGCAGAGTTCGCGCGCTTCTTTGAACTTGGGCTCGCAATCAGTAATTGTGCAACTCAACGGCGATCCGGCAGCGGTTTATCGCGCCAAGATTCAAAAGAACGGCGGCACCGTCAGCGATCAGCAGCTACAAGCCTATCGCGATCAGTTAAAAGCGACGCAGGATCAATTTCTGCAGGCGCTGCAAGCACGCGGCGTTGCCTTCTCAGTTGATTCCGTTGACGTCAAGGGATTCGATGGTGCGACCGCAGCCACGGTGCAATATCGATACACGATGGTGCTGAATGGCATCACGCTGACACTGCCAAAGGCCGCGATGTCCATCCTGAAGTCGATGCCGCAGGTGAAGAGCGTCGAAGCGAATCGGATGTTTCATACCTCGCTTACGAAGAGCGTCGATTACATCGATGCGCCGCGCCTCTATGGCAGCAATCCGAATGACATGACGCAGTTTTCGACATTCCCCGACGGAAATGAAGGGCAGGGTGTTTACGTTGCGGTGATCGATTCCGGCATTGATTGGACGCACGCAATGTTCGGTGGCGATCCGACTCCGCCCCGACTGGGCGTAGCGCCGGTCAGCGCTTCAGTCAATACAAATCAGAAGATTGCTTATTACCTTCCCTTGCAGGGTACGATCGATGATTTTGGCCACGGCACGCACTGTTCGGCTGACATCGCCGGCTATCTCGCGATGGCCCCTGGTGATGACGGCCTGCCGGCGACAGCCGACGACGTGAAGATTCACGGAGTCGCGCCGCAAGCGAAAATTATGGGTTACAAAGTTTGTACCGGCACCGGCAGTTGTCTGGTCGCCGCAACCAATCTTGCGCTCGAAGATGCAGTGTCGCCATTTACTTTGACGATGCAGCCAAAGCCGATCGCGGACGTGATCAACCTGAGCCTCGGTGGCGCAGGCACTCCGGATGATTCCGCTTCGACCGCAGCATCGAACGCTGCGCTGACAGGCACGGTAGTCGTGGCCGCTGCGGGCAACGATGGACCGGGTGAAGCTACAGTTGGTTCGCCGGCAGCAGGCCGTCACGTCATCGCAGCCGGCGCTACAAACGATCCGGCGACCGGCGATCACACTCTGGACGTCACTGACGGCAGCGCCTCAGGCATGCTGGCGATTGTGATGGATGGCTCAGCGCCACTGACCGCCGACATTACCAACAATTACGTTTTTTGTGGGTTGGGCGAAACGCCGGCGGATTTTCCGGCAGCGGTCTCGGGCAAGATCGCCTTGATTCAGAGAGGCAGCACCTATAACACACCAGAATTGCCGGCGGCCGGCGGACTCGGGACGGGTTTGTTCACGACCAAAGCTGCCAATGCTTTCGCGGCAGGCGCAGTCGCCGCCGTCATTTACAACAACGTAGATGGCGAACTGTCAGCGACCACGGTGCGCAAATCGGCGATCCCCGCTATCGGCATTTCCAAAACTAACGGTGAGTATCTCAAATCTTTGATCGGCGCGGGAACCGTCTCGGCCAAACAGATTCGGATTAATGCCGGAACCGTTTTTGGACCCGCGATGGCCGACTTCAGCTCGCGCGGTCCCGTCGCTGGACTGGGGCAGATCAAGCCCGACATCAGTGCGCCGGGCGTCAACGTTCTCTCGGCTACGGTGCGCGTCGGCGCAGCCGAAACTAATACTGCGACGATGTTCGATCCGACCGGTTACATTCGCGCGAGCGGCACCAGCTTCGCCTGTCCGCATACCGCGGGTGCAGTGGCTTTGATCAAGCGGGCTCATCATGATTGGTCGCCGGACTGGGTGCGCACGGCGCTTCAGAATACGGCGAGCAACCTGCGATCAGAATCACAAGTACCGAAGGCTGATGGGCTCACTTCTGATTCGATCATCGCGCAAGGCGGCGGACTAATCGACGTTTACAAGGCAGCGAATGCAAAAGCGCTGATGGGCGTCGCGGGCGATGGCATCGTCGAACCGTCAATTCTCGGCAGCGCCTCGCTCGGTTCGGTCCCCGTGATCAATTCAAGGGTCACGCATACCGAAAGTAAGATCGTGACGATTCAAGACATCTCTGGTCAGGGCGGTACTTACAATTTGTCAGTCGCCAACAACCGCTACCTGGAAATGAACGGCATCACCGCCACGTCCAGCGCGTCAAGCGTCACGGTTCCCGCAAACGGAAGCGCCACTTTCACGGTTACCGCCAGTGTCAATGGTGACTTAGTGCGTGACATCACCAGCAATATCGAAATGCAGTTCTACGTTGTTGCGCAGAACGCCGGCGGCACGCTGCGTATGCCTTTCTACATGCAGCTTACGCCGACAGTTCCCCAGGGCGGTTCGTCGCTGGCGCCGATAAACGAAGCAGGATCAATCCTCGTGGGCGACGACAACAGCCAGCTCGTCGAAGGTGTCGATTCGCAGAGCTTCCCGGTAGTCGCTGACGCTCCCGGCGCTGCGATCGATATCACCATGAATTTCGATCAAGCAGTCGATGGCACGTATCCCGATCTGGATCTCTATCTCTACGATCCGGCAGGTAACGAAGTCATGGCCTCGAACAACGGTGGCGGGCCGGAGCATATCGCCGCGACGCTCGGCGCGCCAGGAACCTATACAATCCGCGCGAGCGGTTGGGTCAATGCACCCACCGACTTCACGATTACCGGCACGATTTCCAAGGCAGCACAGCCGCCGGCACTTTCAGCAATCCAGGGCGAATTCACCGACGCCCAGAGCAGGGCAGTCGACTTTGACGGTTCGTATCTTCTGCAATGGCAAAACGTCCCGAACGCTCAGAAATATGAGATCGAGCAATCGACTGACGGCACGAACTACACCGTGCTTGCCGACACTTCGCCCGGGGCTATGGGCTGGTCAATCACCGGCCAAGCAGATGGAACTTACTACTATCGAGTTCGCGCGCTGACTCCGGGTCAGATCGGTTACTACGTCACGCCGCCGAGCGCGGTGCAGAGCATCATCGTCGATCATCGTTCGCTGGTGGATATCACCAGCCAGATAAAGACCACGATGTCGAACGTATCGCTCGCCGGGGGGGTGTTCGCGCTCGATCTGACGATTACCAATAACGCGGCTGCGACGAACTACGTTCCGTTGGTGCGGCTCAACGTCATCAACCTCACGTCGACATCCGGCACGGTCCGAGTAAACAACGCTGAGAACGGTGGAAGTGGCGTCGGTACCAGCAGCCCGGCATTGTTTGATTACTCGAATCAGCTTGGCTCTGATCAGGTCTTCAGTGCTTTGGAAACAACTTCGGCTAAGACTTTGAGATTTTCCGACCCAGCGTCTGAGCTGTTTCAATTCGACGCCAACGTCACCGCCTTCATGAACAGTTCCAACGGTGGCGGGAGCGGAAGCCAATCCAGCCAATCAAGCGGCGGCAGCGGCGCCAGCAGTAACCAGGGGGCGCTGTCTCTGCCGGGCATCAACCTGCTGACGGCGAAAAGAATTCACTTTACCGTGAATCCGTTGACCAAGTCCGTCACCGCACAACTCGTGCTGCGCTAGATCATCCCACGCGGGCGAAGGGAGAGGAACCTCCAACTCTCTCCCGGCCGATGGGTGTCAGAAGCCCGACCGTCAGGGAGGGCTACTTTCGATTCTGTTTTCTAGATTAGAAAGCGTGGACTCGTGAGTGGCCCTCCCTGACGGTCGGGCTTCCGACGGTCATTCGTATCGCAGGCACTCAATTGGATCGAGCCGCGAAGCTTTGCGCGCGGGCCAGACGCCGAAGATTAATCCCACCGAAATGCTCACCACCAGCCCGCTCGTCACCGCCCAGGCAGGAATCGATGCAGGCAGGCTGGGAATAATTAGCATGACGAGTTTGCTGACGCCGATCGCCAGCAGCACGCCAATCATTCCGCCGAGAAAAGTCAGCGTCATCGCCTCAAACAGAAATTGATTAACGATGTCGCGTCGACGCGCGCCCAAAGCTTTGCGGATGCCGATCTCCTGAGTGCGCTCCGTCACGCTGACCAGCATGATGTTCATCACGCCGATGCCGCCGACAAGTAGTCCAAGGCTCGAAATAGCAATCGCAATCATTCCTACCATCGCCGTGATGCCGTCGAACTGTTTGATAAAGTTGTCGGCAGTCTTGATGTCGAAGTTATTTGGGTCGCCGAACGGCACGTTACGGCGACGGCGCAGAATATCTTCCGACTGTGTCAGCGCCTCGTTCAGTTGACCCGTGCGCGCCTTGATCACAAACAGCAGCCAGCCGCGCCCAGGGGCCACCTTCTGCGCCGTGCGCAACGGAATGAAGACGGCGTTGTCTTCTTCGTTTTCGCCAAAGAAGCCGGCCTTGCGTTTCTCGAGCACACCGACGATTTCAAAGTTGTAGCCACCCATGCGCACTTCGGTGCCGGTAATTCCGTCAGTCTTTCCGGGAAATAAAGCATCGGCCGCGTTGACGCCAATCACCATGACATTGCGCCGCTGTTCCTCATCCGACTCAGTGATGAAGCGGCCTTCACGCACCGTTACATTCGCGACGTCTAAATAATTTGGTGTCACGCCTTCCGTATTTCCCCAGCGGTAATTGTGACCCTGGTAGGTGATGTTGTCGTCGAACGGCCCGCCGTTATAACCCACATTCGGCGCGGTGACCGCCAGGTCCTCCACCGACGATGCGTATTGTCTGATCGCGTCGGCGTCAGCGATGGTTAAGGGCTTACGCAGACGTTCGGCGCGATCTTCCGTCGTGCGCGGTCCCGTGGTGAGATGAAAAGCGTAGATATTGTTAGTGCCGTACTCTTCGATCATCGACACGATGCTTTGGCGCAAGCCGGTGAGAATCGAGGCGATGCTAATCGCCGTCATCACGCCGATGACAATCCCCAGCACGGTGAGAAAGCTGCGGAACTTGTGCGCCCGGACGCTGTCCAGCGCCATCGCCAGCGTTTCGCGGGGAAAGAGTTTAGGAAATCGAAGTCGCATTTTTAATTTGTGATTTTTGATTTGGGATTTCGTTTGGCGTCGTTGCCAATCAAAAATCAGCAATCGCAAATCCAAAATGTTTCATGTCGTCTTTGTTAGCGCAATAATCGGATCCAATCGCGCCGCTTTAAATGCCGGATACGCTCCGGCGATCATGCCAATCACGCTCGAGACAATCAGCGCCAGCAGAATGTAAGTGATGGTAATCGTCATGGTGATACCGGCCAGCGATGTGATTAGCGTCGTTACGCCCCAAGCGGCCAGCAATCCCAGCACCCCGCCAAAAGCGCACAGCATTCCCGACTCGATCAAGAACTGAGACAGGATCTGTTTCTTGGTCGCGCCGACAGCTTTGCGCAATCCAATTTCAAAGGTCCTCTCAGTCACACTCACCAGCATGATGTTCATCACCACGATGCCGCCGACCACCAACGTAATTAGCGTGATGGGAACAACCACCGCGGCGATGCCCGAAGTGAACTTATCCACTTGCTCAATCAGCGTGCCCGTATCGACCAAACCAAAATCGTCTTCTTCGCTGCCTTTGAGGCGATGTTTGTTGCGCATCGAAACACGCGCATCTTCGATCGCCGGTTGAAACATTTCGCGCGTCGCGGCCACGCCGTGGATCTGCATATTGTTGCGCCCGAAGATCTGAAGATGAGTGGACGCCGGAATGTAGATGTGGCGGTCGAGCGAGTCGCCGAAAAAGGAACCGCGGCTTTGTTCGACACCGACTACGCGCATCGGCAGGCCGCGAACTTTCAAAGTCCGCCCGACGGCCTCGGTGTTCGGAAAGAATTTATCTTTCACTTCGCCGCCCAGAACACAGACCAAGGCCGAGCGTTCGACCTCATCGGGTGAGATGAACCGCCCGTCCACAATCGTTTTGTTTTCGATGTCCACCATGTTGGCCGTGACACCGAAGACAATCGCCCCCGGAAACTCGATGCCGTCCTGTTTCAGATCAGCGGCGGTCCCAAGCTCGACCCCAACTTCCGAACACATCTTGCAATGGTCGCGCACCCACTCATAGTCGTCCCAGTTCAGCCGTTTGTTGCGCCGATTCCGGCGCTCGAATTCTTCGTCGGTGCTCTGCCCCTGGTGCGCCATCCGGGCAATCATGAAGTGATTGACGCCGAGAATTTGCGAGACTTTAACCGTGACGTAACTGTTGAGGCCGCTGACGGAGGCGCCGACCACGACCACTGAGGCGACCCCGATGATGATGCCGATTAGGGTCAGAAGGGCGCGTAGCTTGTGCGCAAGAATCGATTGGAGGGCGATTCTCGCGGCATCGACATAGACGGAATAGATGTAACGCATTGAGCCAAAAAGCGGTCAGAAGGCACTACGACCAGCGCGCGCGAAAAGTTTAGACAACGACACGTGCGGCGTTGTTCCAACTGGAAGACGCTGAAGTAGGGTGAGTTATTAACGCGGAAAACGCTGAACGCGATATTACAGAACCGCGAACGATAGTGAGCGGGATAAGGCGTCAACTTTGGGGCGAAGTTTCAGAAAGTATCCGTAGGACAGCAGGTAAAAGTTGCGGCCTTGCCCCGCTCGCTACCGCTCGCGGTTCTGTAACTTTGCGTCAGAAGCCCGACCGTCAGGGAGGGCAAGATTCGTGAAGGACCAAGTCACCGTTCGATGAACGCTTTCTTGATAAGCCACTCGCGCACCACGACTTTCGGGTCGCGACGTGCGCCGTCTACTTCATAATTCAGCTTGCGCATTTCGTCGGTTGAGATGGCGCCGGCAAGTTTGACCGTGACTACAACTAGAGGATCTACGAGCCGACTGTTCTCAGGTGCGTTGCCTGAAGCATTGACTCCCCGTCGAATCACAAACACCGCTTCGTACGGCGGAAAGTAATGCTTGTCGTCCTCCAGCTGCACGAGATCGAGTGAGGCAATCCGTCCGTCAGTCGAATTGCCGGCAATCATATCCACCTGGTGCGAAGCGAGCGCGGTGTAGGTCAGGTCGAGCGCCATGTCGCTGACATTGCGGAACCTCAAGCCGTAGGTTTTTGAGAATCCGGGATATCCATCCTGCCGGTTGATGAAATCGTGACCAAATCCGGCTGTCCACTGCGGAGAATACTTAGCCGCGTCGGAGATTGTTTTCAGATTCAAGCGGCGCGCGTCTTCACCACGCACCAAAATCGCGAAGGTGTTATCGAAACCAAGGGGTTGACTAACCCAAAGATTGAACTGCTCTGAGTATTCCTTCTGCACCTGATCGTAAACGGCTTTGGGATCAGTGACTGGCTCATGATGAAGAATCGCGGTGAAAGCCGTGCCGGTATACTCGGGATAAAGATCGATTTGTCCGGCGAGCAAAGCGCTATGTGCGAGATTGCCGCCGAGATCAAATTTGCGTTCGACTTCGACGTTATGCGCTTCCAACATCTGCGCCACGATCTCCGCCAGCAGAATCGATTCAGTGAAATCCTTCGAGCCGACCGTTACCTGCGCATGACCCGGCGTGGATTGTTTGCGAAAACTCTTCATCACCGCATAACCCATCGTTAAGATTCCGATGGCCAGCACAGCCAGCGCAGCGACGCGCAGCGGTCGCGAAACGCGTCGTTGCGAGCTGCTCACGTCGAAACGCTTTTCGATTTGGTTAAAGCCGAAGTCTGCGGCCAGAGCCATCAACGCCGACGGCACCGCGCCGGCCAACAGCAGACGGTTGTCATTCAGGCGCAACCCGCGAAAGATGTATTCCCCGAGTCCGCCCGCGCCCACTTCAGCCGCGATGATCGCGACGCCGATGGTGATGACCACTGCGACGCGCACGCCGGTGAGAATGACGCTCATCGCCAAAGGCAGTTCAACTTTGAAGAGCACCTGTCGATCAGTCATGCCCATCGCGACGGCGGCTTCACGTACGTTCGCGTCAACACCGAGAATTCCCGTGACTGTGTTGCGAATGATCGGCAGCAACGCATAGAAGACCAGCGCCACGATCGCCGTCCGCGGACCAATGCCGCCAATGAATGGGAGCGGAATCAGAAAACCGAATAACGCCAGGCTCGGGATCGTCTGCATTACATTTGCGATTCCCAGAACCGGTCCGCGCCATGCTTTGCGTCGGGTGATGAAAATGCCGAGCGGCAGCGCAATCAACGAGGCAATCACGATCGAGATAAAGACCAGCCACAAATGCTGCGCGATGTGCGCCAGGATGTCTGACCAGTTGGTGCGAAGAAACTCCATAACGAGGTCAGAACCGCCTGCGGTAGCGGGCGGTTGATCTGTGATTTCCAGGGTCGGCGGCGGCCATAGTTCAACCACCCGCTACCGCAGGTGGTTCTGACAACGTCTCCAGGTACGCCCTCGCTAATTCATTTTGCGAATTTACAAATCCTTCAGGCGTCTCGAGCAGCAGGATTCTTCCCGCGGCCATCAGTGCGATTCGTGATCCCAGCAACAATGCCTCGCGCACGTCATGGGTTACGAAGATGACTGTCTTGCCTAAAGTTGACTTCAATTCCACAAACTCTTTCTGCAAAGACGCGCGCGTCAAAGGATCGAGCGCGCCGAATGGCTCATCCATCAAAAGCAGCGGCGGATCCGCCGCCAGCGCACGCGCGACGCCGACGCGTTGACGCTGACCGCCCGACAACTCACGAGGATAACGATCCGCGAACCGCGCCGGCTCGAGGCCAACCAGGGTCAACAGCTCTTCAACCCGTGCACGCGTTCTCTCTGTCTCCCAATTTTCCAGCGAGGGAACCAGCGCGACATTCTCCGCAACCGTGAAGTGCGGGAACAAACCCGCTTCCTGAATCACGTAACCAGTGCGCCGGCGCAAGCGAATCACGTCCCAGCCGGTGGTGGATTTTCCTTCGACGAGAACCTGGCCCGCCGTGGGCGTCAGCAGCCGATTTACTAAACGCAGCGTCGTGGTCTTGCCGCAGCCGGATTCACCGAGCAGCACGAGAGTCTCGCCCTCGGCAACACTCAAATTCAGTTTGTCGATGATGGGCGGGCCGCCGTCTACGACGAAGGTGACATCACGGAATTCGACGAGAGGGATTTGCTTGTCGGTCAAAGCGGCGCGAGTCTATCAAAAAAAGATCGGTGTCAGAATCCCGACGCGTCGGGGTAGCGACCGGATCAGCATTCACTGAATCTAAATGCAGTAAGTAAGGGGGGCTTGCCCCCGCCGTCCGATCAAGCGGCCGCAAGCGGCTCTTCCTTACTGCAATTAATCTCAGTTGATTCCGCTCGCGGTTCTGACACTCTAGATGATACAGTTTCAGCCAATTTCAATGAGCGAAATAGCTGAAATTCACGCGCGCGAAATTTTGGACTCGCGCGGAAATCCAACAGTCGAAGCGGATGTAGTTTTGACCAGCGGAGAGCGCGGTCGTGCTGCAGTTCCTTCGGGCGCGTCAACCGGCGAGCACGAAGCCGTTGAATTGCGCGACGGCGACCCGGCGCGTTATGGCGGCAAAGGTGTCCTCAATGCCGTCCGCAATGTGAATGAAGTGATTGCGCCCGAGCTGCAAGGAATGGATGCGCTCGATCAGCGCGCTGTTGATAAGAAACTGCTCGACTTGGATGCTACCCCCAACAAATCGAAGTTAGGGGCGAATGCTTTGCTCGCAGTTTCAATGGCGAACGCGCGCGCGGCGGCGAACAGTCGCAAGCTGCCGCTCTATCGTTATCTTGGTGGTAAAGGCGCAAACACTCTGCCCGTGCCGATGATGAACATCATCAATGGCGGCGCGCATGCCGATAACAATGTGGACTTTCAGGAGTTCATGATTGTGCCGGTCGGCGCCGATCGTTTTAGTGAAGCATTGCGCGCCGGCGCCGAAATTTTCCACACACTGAAATCGGTTTTGAAGAAGAAAGGCTATGCGACCAGTGTCGGCGATGAAGGCGGCTTCGCCCCGAACCTGAAATCGAACGAAGAAGCGATCGAAACAATCCTTGAGGCAATCGAGCAAGCTGGCTACAAAGCCGGCAGTGACGTTCTGCTCGCGCTGGATCCTGCAGCGAGCGAGTTCTATGACGGTTCAGCGTACGTTTTCAAGAAATCTGACGGGCGCAAGCTTTCCAGTGCCGAAATGATTTCGTTTTGGAGCGACTGGGTCGCGAAATATCCGATCATCTCGATCGAAGACGGCATGGGCGAAAACGATTGGGATGGCTGGAAGGCCCTGACTGATGCGATTGGAGAGCGCACGCAGTTGGTGGGCGACGACTTGTTCGTAACGAATACTAAGTTCCTGAAAAAGGGAATCGACCTGGGTGTGGCGAACTCCATTCTGATCAAAGTCAATCAGATCGGGACCTTGACTGAGACGTTGGACTGCATCGAACTCGCGAAATCGAACGGACGAACCGCGGTGATTTCACATCGCTCGGGCGAAACGGAAGACGCCTTTATCGCGGACCTCGCCGTGGCGACCAATGCCGGACAAATCAAAACGGGTTCGCTTTCGCGCAGTGACCGCATCGCAAAATACAATCAGCTGTTGCGGATTGAAGAAGAGTTGGGTGCGCAAGCGCGTTATCCGGGACGGGACGTGTTTAGTCAGAACCGCCTGCGGTAGCGGGCGGTTGATCTGAATCGCCACCGAGTTTTGACTATTGAGTTAAACCACCCGCTACCGCAGGTGGTTCTGACACAATCATGAACCTTCACGACATCAGACATTTATTCGATTACACCGAATGGGCCAATGATCGGGCGATGGAAGCAGCCGACGAGTTGCCGGATGAAGATTTGCGCCGCGATGTGGGCATCAGTCACAAATCGATCTTCGGCACGTTGACGCACATGGCGGGCGCCGAATGGATTTGGCTGGAGCGTTGGCATGGCCGTTGGCCGTCCAAAGCGGACGCGTGGTCCATGTGGATGCCGGAGTCGTGTGGCGACCTGATAACCCTAAGCGAGCGTTGGGGCGACGTTATCGATCGGCGCGCGGAATTCATTTCTCAACTTGATGAAGATCGTTTGGTTGCCGACCTGCCGTTCAGATTGTTGAGTGGCGATGCGAGTTCAATGCGACTGGTCGATCAAATGCAGCATGTAGTGAACCACGCGACTCTGCATCGCGGCCAGATCGTGGGAATGATTCGGCAAGTGGGAATTGAGCCGCCCTCGACAGATTTACTGTTCTATTTGCGTAGCGACATATCTCCGAAATAATTTGTCAGAAGCCCGACCGTGAGAGAGGGTAACTAAAGGCGAGTGCGACTTGTTCTGAGCTACTCGTCCAGTGGAACACAATTCGATGCCATCCAGCCCTCCCTGGCGGTCGGGCTTCGGACACGAGCTATGCTACCTGACACCTGGCAGCACGATGATTACACGATCAGTACGGATCATTCGCGTCTGGACATCGATCTGATTCACGACTATCTCTGCAATCAGTCGTATTGGGCCACTGGTCGCCCGAAAGAGGTTGTTGCGCGATCGATCGAAAACTCTCTGCCCTTCGGCGTCTACCGGGGCGAAGAGCAAGTCGGCTTCGCCCGCATCGTCACCGACTACGCCACGTACGCCTGGGTCGCCGACGTATTTGTGCTGCCGGAGCATCGGGGCCGTGGCTTGTCAAAGTGGTTGATGGAATTGATTCTGGCGCATCCGCAGTTGCAAGGTTTTCGCCGTTGGGTGCTTTCGACCAAAGACGCGCAAGGTCTGTACGAGCGCTTTGGATTCATGCCGTTGAAGAGACCGGAGCGTTGGATGGAACGTTTCGATCCGAACATGCGAGAGAGTCCGGATTATTGGAAGGATTGATTCATTTAGCTCATTGATTCATTGCTACATTTGAAAACGAATAAATTCAATAAGCGTAGTTAATGCAATGAATCAATGAGTGAATGAATGAATGAACCGATGATCAAATCTCCACTAGCACTGATCATTCTTGATGGCTTTGGTTATCGCGCCGAACGTGAAGGCAACGCGATCGCTCAGGCTCAGATGCCTTTCTATGATGAGTTGCTGGAAAAATATCCGCACACTTTGATTCAGGCATCGGGCGAGTGCGTGGGCTTGCCCAAAGGCGTGATGGGCAATTCGAATGTGGGCCATCTGTGCATGGGCGCTGGGCGCGTTGTCCGCACTGACATCGAGCACATCAATCACGAAATCAAGGCGGGCAGCTTCTTTCACAATCTGGCGCTGAACGCGGCGATGGACAGTGCCGCCAAACACGGCCGCGCGCTGCATATCATGGGTTTGGTCTCGGACGGGCTGGTACATTCGTCGCAAGAGCACGCGTACGCGCTTTTGCAGATGGCGAGAGACTGCGAAGTGCGGCGCGTGTATGTCCATTGCTTTCTGGATGGCCGCGATACGCCGCCGGAATCCGCGGACAAGTACATCCGCATGATGCAAGAGAAATGTTCGGAGATCGGTATCGGCGAAATCGCTTCGCTGTGTGGTCGCTACTACGCAATGGACCGCGACAAGCGTTGGGACAGGACGGAGCGCGCGTACCAGATGCTCGTGAACGGTGAAGGTGAGCGCGTTATCGATCCGATCGCGGCGATAAAAAAGAGTTACGAGCGC
>DATNEI010000021.1:0-4351 GCA_035606795.1 Pyrinomonadaceae bacterium | reverse complement strand
CTTTCCCAATCGCGGCCCGCACAATCAACCCGTAGACTACCGTTCCCGATTCCAGCAGATCATTTATTACTTTGTCGGTGCCGTATTTTCCGCCGGCGGGCGCGATATTATCGGTAATGACAATAATGGCGCGGCGATTGGTCGGATTGCCGGCGTTGTTCATTTGCTGCTCGGCCGCATGTAAGGCTTCATTTAAGAAAGTGCCATGTCCCAGGAATGTGCGGCTGCCCTCCGAAATTCTTTCGGCTGCCAGGTTCCGATCTTTGGTGAATGTTTGAATGAGTTTTGGCTCATCGGCAAACGCCATCACGGCAACCTCGTCTTCGGGTTTCAGATGCCGCAAAGCGTCGTTTGCGCCGGCGCCCACTTTTTCGATGATTGGTGTGACACTGCGACTGATGTCGAGCAGGAGCAGCACAGACAAAGGCAACTGGTCCTGACTGAAGTAGACGAGCGGACGTCTGACGTTCTCCTCGTAAATCTCGAAGTCCTGTTGCCGCAGTCCGCCAAAGACCTTGCGCGTTTTCTTGTCGATAACCTGGGCGTCAAAGACCACCAGGTCCGTGTTCACTCGGATAACGTCATTTGGGTCGATCTCCTGCGCGGTTGCGGATCGATAGAGTGTCAGACACAAGCAAACACAGATTGAGATAATGAGTAATCTTCGGGTCGTGCTCAGCATCATGTGTTCTTACGCGGAGGAGAGGGTAAAGGTTTGAACTACGATGACCGCGGCCTTACGCGGGAAAATGATTAGGGCTTCAACGGTCTGCCGCCGTTGTCCGCGCTTTTGATCGCGCCCGTCTGATCCGCCCAAAACGATAGCTTACCAGTCTTACCATGGTTGACAGGTTCGGCGCCGGCGACGTAGGTCTTGCCGTCCTTAGCTACCGTAATGTGATAGTTGTAGCCACTCAATTTCGGATCAATCACATCATTAGAAAACATGCCCGCCTGGATCAGCGCGTTAAAGTCGCTGTACACGCCGTTGTGCTGCGAGTTGTAAATGCCTTCCCAAATGGCCAGTCGCTTCAGAAAATCTTCGGCGTCGGCTTCGTGGCCTTCAATCAACATATCGAGCAGGTAGCGACGGCCCGCTTTCTTAACTTCCGCCGCATCGGCTTCAGAACCAAACAGAATGATCCAATCATTGCCTGACTTCACCAGATTGAGTGGTTGCGAAGTAACCTGCGGAGTAGTTGCCGTCACCGGTACTTTTACGAACACCGTGGCTTTGTCACCGCTGATTTGCTCGCCCGTAATTTCCACTGTGGCATCAATCGCAGCGGCTTTCTCTTCAAAACCCGGGCGCAACAGCTCCATCTCTTCCGCATTTAGTCCCTCGACGGCTGGTTTGTAACTGGTCATGGCGAAGGCTTCGCGGAAGCGGTGCTCGCGCATCGCTTTGTAGAATTCACGAACCACATCGGACGGCGTGCGCGGCACGGGATTATTCTGCGCCGTGCAGGCCAGCGCGCCGGTCGTAATCAGAATGCTGCAGACACAAAGCAGGGAAAGAAAGCGATTGGAAAACATTTTCATGAAGGACCTCAGCAATTAGTTTCGAGGCGCGCCAGACTTCAGCGCGCCTCATAAAGCTACTACTCAGATTCTACCTTCGGACAAAAGGTTCGACTTTAGCTGGTTCCTGTTTTGGTTCTGAGGATTACCTCACGTCCAACCAGGTAGAGCAACAACATCAGAATGATGAATGGAACCATCGACAACAAATCGCCGTTGGCTTCGCCGAACAGAGGGTTGTGCGCCGTCGACCAATCTTCAATAGCCTTATTGAAGTTCGCCAGCCCCTGCTTCGGAACACCTTGCAGAATCGCAATTACGATTGCCGCCAGCGCGCCACCCGCGATGTATCCGGAAGCCATCAGCACGCCGGGACTCTTGTCGGTCTCGGCGACTAACTCGTCCTCGGTCAGCTTCTTGTGCTGCAATTTCTTGCGCAGGTACTTATCCACCAGCCAGCGAATCATGCCGCCGATGAAGATCGGGCTCGACGACGAAAGTGGCAGATAAACGCCGACCGCAAACGCGAGCGAAGGAATGCCGCTCATCTCGAGCACGATGGCGATCATCACACCCAGCAGTACCAAACCCCACGGCAATTGACGATTCAAAATTCCCTTGATGATGTAGGACATCAGCGTCGCTTTCGGCGCGTCGTACTTCGTCACTTGGGATCCGTCAGGCCGCGTCTTGTGTATCCCGTTGATGCCGGGGTCCGAGATATACACCGGGACACCCTGGTCGTTCACCATATAGCGGCCGGCTGGTCCACCGGTCGTATCCGTCTTGTGGTAGGGCCGATATGAAGCCGAATCCGAGTTCGCCTGTGGACCCTTCAATTTTTCCGGCGCCCCTGCTTGCGAAGGATCGATGTGGAGGGTCGTCGGGAAATTCTCCTGGACTTTGTAGGCCACTTTATTGTTCGCATCGACGAGATATTCACCCGGGTCAAGACCCGCAACCAACGGTGCAGCCGGATCGTTCTTGAGCAAACGATAATTGCCCGCGGTCGAAGGTTTGATTTGATCCGTGAAGGCCGGCAATGCAGACGCTTGCGTCGGATCGACCATGACGTTTTTGGTGGCCGGTTCAAAACTAAGCCGCGGCACATAAACTGTAGCCGAGTCGTTCAGCACCAGGAGGATCGGACCGAGAATCAGCGCGGAAGCGAATGCGCCGACGAGGATCGCAACCTGCTGGTATTTCGGTGTCGAACCGACCAGGAATCCGGTTTTTAGATCCTGCGAAGTCGTGCCTCCGTTTGAGGAAGCGATACAGACGATACCGCCAATCGACAGCGCGGTGATGTAGTAGCTCGGGCCAGTCCATCCGATCACCAAAAAGATCAGACAAGTGAGCAACAACGTCGCGACGGTCATGCCGGAGATTGGATTCGAAGAGGATCCGATCTCGCCGGTTAGCCTTGACGATACGGTCACGAACAAAAACCCAAAGGCTACGATCAGGATAGCACCGATCAAATTGAACCGGAGATTCAATTGCGGAAACAGCATGATCAATGCAATCAGGACGATGATTCCGCCCATGACGACCTTCATCGACATGTCCTGGTCAGTACGCGGCGCACCGGCCGAAGATTTTTGGCCGCCACGCAGGTCCGCTAGACCACCTTTCAATCCGTGCCAGATTGTCGGCAACGATCGAAACAGACTAATGATTCCGCCGGCGGCCACAGCGCCCGCGCCGATGTAAAGTACATAGGCGCCACGAATCGCAGACGGGCTCATCTCGCTAATGGGAACCGTGCCAGGCGCCAATGGCGTCGTCATGCCCGATCCGAAAAACTTGATGGCGGGAATCAGCACCAGGTACGCGAGCACGCCGCCGGCACACATGATCGAGGCGATGCGTGGTCCGATGATGTAACCGACACCCAACAGCGCCGGTGAAATTTCGGCGGAGATCGATCCAGCTTTGAATGGCGCGCCAAAAACTTTTTCGGGCGTGTCTTTCCAGCCTTTGAAGCCGGTCATCAGTACCTGGTAAAGAAAACCAACGCCGAGTCCCGCGAAAATTGTTTTCGCGCCCATCTGCTCAGTTTCGGCGGCGGCCTCTCCGCCCGCATGCGCGGCCGCGCGTGATTCTTCGGACGCACCGGCTTTCAAGACTTCAGCGCAGGCAGTGCCCTCCGGATATTTAAGGTAGCCATGTTGGGCCACAATCAGCGCGCGCCGCAGTGGGATCATCATCAGAATGCCCAGCAGGCCGCCGAGAATCGCGACCAGCATTACGCGCGTAACCTCCAGATCCAGGCCCAGAATCATGATGGCGGGCATCGTTACGCCCACGCCGAACGCGATTGACTCGCCGGCTGAGCCCGCTGTCTGCACGATGTTGTTCTCGAGAATCGTGGCGTCCCTCAACCCGACTTTCGAAAGCACGCGAAACAGAGTGATCGAAATTACGGCGACAGGGATCGAAGCGCTGACGGTCAAACCAACTTTCAGCACCAGATAGAGGGAGGACGCGCCGAAGACCATGCCCAGGAACGTTCCCATCACCAGCGGCAGCCACGTTAACTCGCGCAAGTGCGCTGACGCCGGGATATACGGACGAAAGTTCGTCAAATAGGGATTATCAGGCTTGAATCCGACGCGATCGGGAAATTCCTGTGCATCACCCGGCGTGATCACTTCACTCGACATCAGTTCGACCTCCGAACGAGTTTGTAAAAGCAGGGAGATTCGAGGGAAAGACAGGATTACTTTACACGCGGCTGACGCGCCGAGCAAGCATCTCCACAGTCAAAGCTCAACCGGCGTTTAGCAGCGAGCGGTGAGCAGTGAGCAGCGAGCAGTGAGCAGTGAGC
>DATNEI010000001.1:0-18543 GCA_035606795.1 Pyrinomonadaceae bacterium | reverse complement strand
AGCGCTTCATGCGTTGGGCGAGCTGCGGTGGCGTTCCGGTCGACTTGACGAAGCGCGCGAAGAATTTGAAACATCACTAGGGTTAGCGCGCCAAGTCTCGGATGTGAAAGGCCAGGCTCTTCTATTAAGGAACATCGGTCGGCTACATCGAGACCAGGCGCAGATGGAAGTGGCGCGTAGTTATTTTAGGCAGGCACTTATCCTTGCGACAGACGTTAATAGCGTTCGTGATCAAGGCCGCGCATCGCACGAACTGGGTGTGTTGGCATTTGACCAAGGCGCAGTGGCAGAAGCGCAGACTCGTTTTTCAGAAGCGCTCGACGCAGCGCGAAAGACTAATAACCGACGTGACGAAGGGTCAGCCCTCGTGCGTCTCGGGTGCATATTCCATCTGCGAGGGGATCTCGGGGAAGCGGATCATTTATACAGACAGGGCCTAGCTTTGTATGTGGACACCCAAGACCGTCTTGCATGTGGTTGGGCTCTTCGAATGCTGGCCAATTTACTTCTTGATCTGGGGGAGGTCGAAGAGGCGCAGAGACTCTGTATGGAAGCGATTGAGATCGCGAAGACTGCTGGAGATCAAAGAAATGAGGGCCAATGCCTAACTCTACTCGCGCGTCTTTCGTTGGCTCGCGGCAGTTGCATTGAAGCACTTGCAGACTGCGATCGTGCTCTTGCTTTAGCCCGCTTCGTTGGAAATCGTCGAAATGAAGCAACGATCTCGGCTGTACGGGGTGAGATAGCGGCAGAGCAAGGACAGAGGGATGAAGCAATCGGATACTATCAGCAGGCAGTTGGCATTCTCCGTGATGTAAAAGACCACATTAGTATAGGTCCGGTTAGTTTACGTTACGCTTCCCTTCTGCATAAGTATAAAGGAGACGCCACTGCAGCCCGTTCTGTGCTCCAGGTGGCGCTATCACTCTGTCCAACAGAGGCGCTTGGAATCGTACAGAGTCTGAAAGAGGCTTTAACTGAGTTGGAGCTTGGTGGAGAAAATGAGAGGAGGATGTAATTCCTTGGGGAGCCATGCCACCACGGAGACCTTTAGACATTGGGGCGGAAGAACGGCAAATGATCATTGCAGTGCTACAGGAGTATGCCATATTCGACGCCGATCATGTTTTGCTTACGCCAATGGCGGGCGGCTATCTCAACAGGATGATTCGCGTTGATCACGGCGGCAAGTCGTACACGCTTCGAAGATATCAGTTTAATAAGAAGTACGGAAATATCGAGTACGAGCATTGGTTGCTTAATTCTCTGCCATCAGTTCTGCATAACGCGAAGCTTGCCAAACCTTTGCGCTCGATGGTCGGCAAAACTCTCGCGCACCACGGAACGCATATGTTTGCCCTATTTCCTTATCTCCTAGGCGATGAGTTTGATCGATCCGATGTCAGTCTCCTCGGAGAGGCTGGACGTACGCTCGCCGCATATCACAATGCAGTTTTTGATCTTGTGCCAAAGCCGAAACAACGCCTTGGATTTGGCTCAGTGACGTGCCTCGACTGGGTTGCTCGCCACGCGGGAAGCGTCTCGCAGGTGATTAAGAGAAACGAAAGGTGCGTTTCCACCAACTTTAGGGAAGCGGAAATTCAGAGAAGACTCCGCGTTCTTCAGGAGGAAGACCTGGTACTTCGGCAGTTATTAGGCCGCCCGGCATATGCGGGACTGCCTCACTTGGTAATCCACAATGACTTAGGCCCCCAAAATTTGCTCACCCAAGGAGGCCACGTTGTAGCTCTTCTCGATTTCGATCTGGCCTGCTGGGATTCGAGAGCGTACGATCTTGCGACCTCCTTGATGTGGTTTAGTGAGGATAATGGACTGGATCCCCCGTATCAGCTGCTGCATGGTGACAGAAGTTGGAGACGAAACGAAGCAAGAGGCAAAATCTTCTTTGATGCATATGTCGAAGCTTTAGTCAGACCGCTAACTCAAGTCGAACTCACGTACCTACCTCTCCTAATGAGGGTGTTTTTGCTCTGGACTGGCATCTGGTATCTGGACCGCCGTCTCCGCGGTATTGAATGGTATCCAGAGGAAGTATCTGGGCTATTGTCAATGTACGAGTGGTTTCGGCGCCATGCCTACAGTTTCAGTGACTCTATAACCTCGGGTCTTTGACAAGTATGTTTGTAGTCTTCTAGTCGGTTTCTAATTTGCCTGATTCAAACTGCTACTTCGGGCATCAGTGTTGAGATCATGGCGACGGAGTAAAACTCATGAACTCTTTTATCAGCGAGCTGGAAGATGAGTTAAGACCAAAGATAGACCGTGTCTTGCAGAGCCGATATCTTGCTCGACTCAGCAGTGGAACTCTTTCCTTTGAGGAGTTACGAGAGTTCGCCATTCAGTACTGGTACTATTGTCAGTATTTTCCACGACTCCTCGCGGCAGCAGCGGCGAACGTTCCGGATGATCAAACCCGTGATTCTTTAGTCAAGAATCTTTGGGAGGAACACGGCAAAGGTGATCCTTCGCGCTCGCATCGAGTCCTTTTTCTTAAATTCGCCTTGGCTCTCAATGTCGAAAGCGAACTAGATCAGCGACACCCGTTCGCGTCTACAGACGCTTTCGTACATGGGATGTTCAAGCTCTGTCAGTCTTCCCATTTCCTTGAGGCAGTCGGAGCTCTAAGTGTGGGTGGTGAATTCTATACATCCGAGCAATTCAGGCTCATCTTGAGTGGACTAGAACGGTACTCTTTTCTTTCTGCGTCCTCGCTGGAATTCTGGCGGGTTCATATATCGGTGGATGTTGGACACTATGAGGAAATGGCAATTTCTTTATCCCGGTGGACCGAAACCGAGGAGTGGAGAAGCCTGATCAGGCGTGGAGCCCATCAAGCCATCGCTCTCGATTTGGTGTTCTGGGAGGGCTTAGAGAACGAAGCGTTCGGTTCAACTGGGAAGCCATAGTGCCTGGGAGAACAAATGATTATGAATACGCCGTCAGGTTTCGGATCGCGAACGTAGATCACTCGTAAAATCCGTCACGCTTCAGTGCGACCTATTGCTACGCGAGAATTTTCTGTTCCCGTTCGATCTTCATCGTAATCCACCAATCCTGTTCAACTTCAAGCTCACTAACATCATGGTTGTAAATGTGTGGAATTCCGGTTGTCGACGTAGAACCTCGCTTTCACCGCTCTAAGATAGAAGTCGCTCAATAAGACCGCA
The DNA here is from genome assembly GCA_035606795.1 of Pyrinomonadaceae bacterium. GTDB lineage: Bacteria > Acidobacteriota > Blastocatellia > Pyrinomonadales > Pyrinomonadaceae > UBA11740. Next base: position 15,355 of record DATNEI010000001.1, on the reverse strand, counting down.
AGTGAAAAACCTAGATCGTCAGCGCCTCGCGCACCAGCTTCTCCTGCTCCTGCATGTGCACCGAATAGTTACCGGTTGCCGGACTTGCCGATTCAGCGCGGCCAACATAACGCAGCTCGTCGCCGCCCGGTACCAGGTCTTCGAACTTGCCTTCCATAAAGGTCCAGCCGCCCATGTTCTTGGGCTCTTCCTGACACCAGATGAGGTCTTTAGCGTTGGGGTACTTCGCGATCGTCTGGGTGACGGCGGACAACGGGAAGGGATAGAACTGTTCGACTCTGATTATCGCAACGGTGCCGCCTGATCCGGTCGCTACCGCTCCCGGTACTGACACTGAGCCCTCCCTTACGGTCGGGCTACTGCCCCGTGCTTTCTTTCGAGCTTCACTTAGATCGTAAAAGACTTTGCCGCTGCAAAAGACAATTCGTTCGACAGCATTCGCGTCCTTGATCTCACCGTCATCGATCAGCGGCTGAAATCCACCGCTCGTAAGTTCCGCCACCGATGAACCGGCAGCCGGCAGACGCAACAGACTCTTCGGCGTCATCACAATCAACGGACGCTCGAAGCCTTCGCGAATTTGCCGGCGCAGGAGATGGAAGTATTGCGCCGGCGTGCTCGGATAACAGACGCACAGATTATTCGCCGCGCATAACTGCAGGAACCGTTCGAGCCGCGCGCTCGAATGCTCAGGACCCTGCCCTTCGTAACCGTGCGGCAGCAGCATCGTCAGGCGCGAACATTGCTTCCACTTGTCTTCGCTGGATGAGATGTACTGATCGATGATCGACTGCGCGACGTTGTTGAAATCGCCAAACTGCGCTTCCCACATCACCAGCGCATCTTTCGCAATCACTGAATAGCCATATTCGAATCCCAGCACGCCCGCCTCGGAAAGCGAACTATCGAAAACTTCAAAACGACCGTGCGAATCCGCCGGACCACTCAATTCGGATAGCGGCGTCCACGCCTGACCGGTTTGCGTGTCATAGAGCACTGCGTGACGCTGACTGAATGTGCCGCGACCTGAGTCCTGGCCGCTCAAACGCACGCGCGTTCCTTCGACCGCCAGCGACCCAAAGGCGATGGCTTCGGCAAAAGCCCAGTCCATCGGCACAGTTCCCTCGCCCATTTTCGCTCGCCGCGCCAGCTGCGTCACCATCTTCGGATTCAAATGAAAACCTTCCGGCACGACGGAGATCTGTTGCGCGATTTGCTTGACCACTTCCGCCGTCACGGGAGTCTCGACAATGTCCGAACCGTCGATTTCTGTGACAGGCGGCTCAGGCGTGAATGAAGACTTGGCTTCCGCGGCAACCTTCTTCGCGCGCGCCAGGGCGTCTTCGTAGCGACGAACGCGCTCTTCGATTAATTGATTGACTCCGGCCTCGTCAATGGTGCCTTCCTTGATAAGCCGCTGCGAATAGACAGCGCGCACGCCAGGGTGCTCTTTCACGCGTTGATACATCAGCGGCTGCGTATAGCTCGGCTCATCCGTTTCGTTGTGGCCCAGCCGGCGAAATCCGACGACGTCCATGACCACGTCTTTGTGAAACTTTTGGCGATAGTCGAGCGCGAGGCGCATCGTGCGATAAGCCGCTTCCGGATCGTCACCGTTGATGTGAAAGATCGGCGATTGCGTCATGCGCGCCACGTCGGTTGAGTAAATTGATGACCTTCCCGACTCCGGCGAAGTCGTGAATCCAATTTGATTGTTGATGATGATGTGAATCGTTCCACCGGTGCGATAGCCGCGCAGCTGCGCAAGTTGCAGGGTCTCCATCACAATGCCCTGCCCCGCGAATGCTGCGTCGCCGTGCAGCAACACAGGCAGCGCATGATTCATCGCGTCCTCACGCGCCAATTGCGAGCTGTCCATCATGGCATCCTGGCCCGCGCGGGTCATGCCTTCGACGACTGGATCGACGGCCTCGAGGTGGCTTGGGTTCGGCGAAAGGCGCAGCTGAATTGTCTTTCCGTTCGGCGTTTCGCGTTCACCTTGCGCGCCCTGGTGATATTTCACGTCTCCTTCATCAGCAGGAAAATTCGGGTGGATTGAACCTTCAAAAGACGTAAAGATGCGCTCGCAGAAATGGCCGATCACGTTTGCCAAAACGTTCAGCCGGCCACGATGCGCCATCCCCATTGTGATTTGCTCGATGCCCAGATCGCCGGCGCGATCAATCAACTGGTCGAGGAGTGCGATGATGGTTTCGCATCCTTCGATCGAGAAGCGCTTCTGGCCCAGAAATTTGGTATTCAGAAACCTCTCAAACTGTTCGGCGGAAATGAGCTTCCAGAGAATGCGCTGCTTAACTTCCGCGTCGATCGGATCGGGATGCACGAACTCGCGGCGAATCTGCTCGCGCAGCCAAAGCTTCTCTTCCTTGCTTTGAATGTGACGATACTCGGTGCCGACCTTGCCGCAGTAGGCGCGCTGGAGAATGTCGAGGATCTCTCGCAGGGTCGCAGTTTCCGTCCCGCCGAGGCCGCCCGTGATGAATATTCGATCCAGATCCCAAATCGTCAGTCCGTAGGTTTCGATGTCGAGTTCGGGATGATAAAGCAGCGGCATCGCATGCAGCGGATCGATGTCCGCCGTCAGATGGCCACGCACGCGATACGCATTAATTAATTCCATTACGCGCGCCTGTCGTAGCGCATGTTCCTGGGTTTGATCTGCGCCGGCGAAGAGCGGATTACGATCGACGCTCCAGCGCAGCGGCGCATGAGCAATTCCCAAATCAAGAAAAATGTCTTCGTAGAATTTGTCTTTGCCGAGTAACAGTTCATGCACGCGCGCCAGGAATGCGCCCGATTCTGCGCCTTGAATAATTCGATGATCGTAAGTGCTGCTGATCGTGATCGCTTTGCTGATACCCAGTTGCGGCAGGATTGCGGGAGCGATCGATTGATACTCGGCCGGATATTCAATGGCGCCGGTGGCAATGATCACTGACTGACCGGCCATTAGGCGCGGGGTTGAAGCCACGGTTCCGATCGTTCCGGGATTCGTCAGCGAGATCGTTGTCCCTTGAAAGTCAGGAATTTGCAGCTTACCTGTGCGCGCGCGCTTTACCACGTCGTCGTAGCTTTCCAGAAACTCCGGGAAGCGCAGCTCGTTCGCGTTCTTGATGTTCGGAACCAGCAGCGAGCGCGTGCCGTCCTTCTTTTCCAGATCGATCGCGATTCCGAGGTTGACGGCGTCGCGCTTTAGGCGCACAGGCTGATCATCGACCACGTCAAAGCCATCGTTCATCTGCGGAAACTCGTCGAGCGCGCGCAGCAACGCGAATGCGATCAGATGCGTGAACGACGCTTTGCCGCGAGCATTGTCTTGCAGATGACGATTGATGATCCGGCGATTTTCTTCCAGCAGTTTTACCGGAATACGACGCTGCGACGTCGCGGTGGGAACGCCGAGGCTGGCTTCCATGTTCTCGACGATCTTAAGCGCGGCGCCGCGAATAGGCACTGCTTCTGCTTGAGCTTGCGGCGCGGCTGGGGTTAGGGCTGGTGGTGACTTCGCCTTTTGAGGTGTTGCGGCTGTGGCGGATTTGTTGCCGTCACCGCTAGCGGGTGCGGACGCAGTTGCCGTTGTTTGCGTCGCTGCTGGCGACGCGGGCGCGGCTGGTTGACCGTTCCCGAGCAACTCTTCGAAATAAGCACGCCACGATTCATCGACGAGTGCCGGATCGCTACGGAAGCGTGCGAGCAGTGTCTCGACATAGGTCGCATTTGCGCCGAAATTTTCGGCAATTACTTCAGAGAAATCTGTTTTCGTTTGCTCTTGAGCCAAGGAGATTCCAGTTCCGACATTAAGATATTTGAGCGAATAGGTTAGCACCTTCCGTTTGTCATTGCATCCGCGTGTTATTGCATCCGCTTGTCAGAACCGCCTGCGGTAGCGGGCGGTTTAACCCGAGACTTATTAGCGCAATCTTTTCAAGAATCAACCACCCGCTACCGCAGGTGGTTCTGACACTGTGGTATCGTATGCCGCCAAAAAAGGTCGCCATGAAAAAATCAAACCACAAATCGATCACCCGCCGTTCGTTCGTCAAAGTCATTCCCGTCGCCGGCGCGGCTGCCATCGTGGCCACGAAAGCCCCGCTCAAGTCGTTCGCGCAAATGCCGACGCCATCGCCGCAGGCTTCGCCGAGTCCTTCTCCGGCAGCCACGCGCGTAAAGAAGGACGATCTCAAACATGCTGAGAAGATCATTGGCATTGACTTCAACGACAAACAGGAAGAGATGGCACTGGCGGGCGTAAACCGCAACCTCGACAGCTACGATGCCGTGCGCAAGATTGATGTGCCGCTCGACACTGAGCCGGCCATCGTGTTCCATCCCGAGTTGCCGGGCTTCCACGTCAAGCGCGCCAAGGTCAAAACAAAATTTCGCTTCGGCAGGAACGAGCCCGCGCAATACAAGTCAGTCGAGGACCTTGCGTTTGCTACTGTGCCGCAACTCGCGGAACTAATTCGCACCCGCAAGATCTCTTCAGTTGAACTGACGCGGATGTATCTCTCGCGCTTGAAAAAGTACGGGCCGAAACTCTTGTGCGTGGTGACGCTCACCGAAGACCTGGCGATGAAGCAGGCGCAGGACGCGGATAACGATCTCAAACGCGGCAAATATCGCGGGCCGCTACACGGGATTCCGTGGGGCGCGAAAGATTTATTCGCGACGAAAGGCATCAAGACGACCTGGGGCGCCGAGCCTTACCAGAATCAAGTTATCGATTACGATGCCACCGTGGTCGAACGTCTGCGCAATGCCGGCGCCGTGCTGGTGGCGAAGCTTTCGATGGGCGCATTGGCGCAAGGGCCGAAGTGGTTCGGCGGCGTCACGCGCAATCCATGGGCGCCCGATGAAGATCGGCTTGGCTCGAGTGGATCATCGGCCGGACCGGCGTCGGCAACCGCGGCGGGATTAGTGGGGTTCTCAATTGGAACCGAGACACTTGGATCAATCGTCTCACCTTCGTCGCGTTGCGGAGTCACTGGATTGCGGCCGACCTATGGTCGCGTCAGTCGTTACGGAGCTATGGGCTTAAGCTGGACGATGGACAAGATTGGCCCCATCTGTCGCGGCGTGGAAGATTGCGCGGCCGCACTCGACGCTATTTACGGACCTGATGGACACGACATCACGGTCGGCGATCCGCATTTCAACTGGGCGCCTGAGATGCCTTTGAGCGGCTTGCGCGTGGCTTATCTGAAATCGGAATTTGAATTCACTCCAGGCGCAAACGCGACTGATCAGCAAAAGCAGATCGCCGAAAAGCGTAATGCGATGTACAAAGACGCGATCGATGCGCTGACCAAAGCGGGCGTGAAGATGACGGCAATCGAGCTGCCAAAGTTTCCCACACAGAGTATTCGTTTCCTTCTGACGGCCGAGGCCGCTACGGCGTTTGACGACATCACCCGCGACGGGCGCATCAATGAACTGTCGGGACAGGACCCGGGCGATTGGCCCAACAGCTTTCGCACTTCACGGTTCATTCCTGCGGTCGAATACTTGCGCGCGCAACGCGCCCGCGTCTTGCTGATGCGCGAAATGGACAAGCTGATGAAAGATTGGGACGTGTTCGTTTCGCCGGCCCCCGGCAGCGCGAGTCTCACTATCACCAATCTCACCGGTCATCCCGCGGTCTGTTTACCCTGCGGCTTTCTTGATGTGCCTGCCGGGCCCAACGCTCCGGTCGCTCGCTTGCCGCAGGCGATCATGTTCACTGGCGGCTTGTACGACGAAGCGTCACCGTTGCGTGTAGCGCTCGCTTTCGAGCAGGCAACGAAGTGGCACACAATGCATCCGAAGGTAGATTGGGTTTGATCATCGGCGACGATGTAATGGGATTTGTTGACGCACAACTAAGCGCGCTCAAAGAGTACCGGCGTCACGGAATTCAACATCAAGAAAAGTTGACTTGAGAAGCAGCGTGACCTAGATTCAGCCCGACCTATTTCTTAGGGCCTGACCTGTAGTTATGAATAACTATCAGGCCTCCCGTCTTCAGATTCTCCTGGAGGTTTTATTGCTGATCTCAAAATTCACCGACACTCAATAAACGTTCGGGGCGGGATTTGTCCATGCACAGCCACCGAACGGAATTGAGTCGCCTAATTTCCCACTGGGAGGTAGAAAATGAAACAACGATTCCTTGAAGAAACACCTCAACGGATTCAACCCAATCGAGCGCTGGAACACGCAAGACTAACAATTCGGCGCGACTGGGCGGCAGGCTTTCACGGCTTTGAGCATTGGCACAGGGCCGAGATCAATCCTGAACCGCGGGTTCTCCATGATCTAAATGGGGCCGAGCTTTTTTATGAGTTCATGGTCTTCCATGATGACAAAGTCATCGGCGCAATTAAAACCAGCGCAAGCCGCACGCTGGGTAGCCCGGTAATTGCCGTTCAAATGGGACCGCCGCGATTCGATCCCGACAAAGCCGTAGGGCCGGCAAGGGAACAAGCGCGGCTGCAACATCCAAGAGCAGAAATCGTTGACAGCGCATTAGTGTGCTTCAGCTACCCCAAAGTCGGCGTGCGGGTCGATCTAAAGGAAGGACACGATGAATTCTCTGTGCTCTACGACGCTGCGAGTCTCTCGCCGGTAACCCGATTCGGTGCGGACGAGCTTGAGGGAGCGAGTGCATGGTCCTTCTATGAGGAGATCGTGCAGCGTGACGAGGAACGTAGATTGAGAAGATGGGAGTTGGCCGAGCGTGAGTTGGAAGCTGTCGCCCAGCGCAACAAGCGGGTCTTCGAATCTGCCTTCACCGATAGAGAAGCCGATCATCTCAGAGATAGTCTCACGATTGATAGTCCGTATAAGTATTTTCCAGCCTATTCGTCCCGCGTGCTTAAGTATGGTCCCCGATGCACTCCGCACGATTGTTTCGTGCTGTACTCTCAGCAGACTGATGTTTATTGTGCCGTCGCAACAGGACAGATGATTCTGGATTTTCATCGCTGGCCATTCACGCAGGATCAGATTGCCGCGGCGATGGGCACAGACGCCACAGGTACGAGTCTCAATGGTCAGGTTGCCGGCTACGAATCTCTGACCAACAATTCCTTTGATGCAACCTTAGACTCCACCGCCGACTGGAGTGAAGCTAAAGCGGAAATTGATGCGAACCGCCCACTCAAGAGCGGCATTCCCGGACATGCGCGAGCTTGCACCGGTTGGAAAAGCCAGAACGTTTTTCTCGTGACACAACCCCGGCGCAGATGGTTGCAAATCTATGATCCCTGGCCTTGGAATGAAGACCCCTGTCAGGGTGGAGCGATCGTCTGGGAAGACTGGGATGCAGTCACCCATACAAATTTCATCTATGTGCGACACGCGTGATTGCTGGAAGCTTTATGGTTGAGGCAAGGGTTGCACAAACTACGGCGCGCCGCGAAATTGAAACCGGACCGCAGCAGTCCGACTCGCATTTCAGCTCGTGGAACGGTGCAGTGCCCGGTGAGCCGCAAATGGTTCATGACCTAAGTGGACACCCAGCTTACTGGCTGGTGCCGGTTCAGCAACAGAAAACAGTTGTGGGCGCAGTGAGAGTTCTCGCCGACGGCCGGCCCGCAGCCTCACTTGCTTACCGCGGAGCCTCGGATCTTCTTACTATGGACCGCGCTGAGATTCTGAAACGTGCGCGTGGGGTGATTAATGAGAGCAAGGGAGAGCGCGTGGGAGAACTCATATTGGTTCATGACGGCCCGCCGGGGCGTGAGGCGTGGCGCGTCGAGGTGATTTTCGCCGATGAAATCGTTAAGTGGATTTTTGTCGCGTCCGGTGGCACTTACCAGCGCCTGCCTACTGAGATTAACCAGAGGGAATCTCTCACTGAATAGCCAAGATTGGGGATAGAGGCCTACCGCGAAATCGATGCTCGTACAATCAATTTACGATAGAATCGGCGCATGAGTCTTCGAACAACTTATCGGGGTATTACTTTAGTTATTGGAATCGTTCTAGTGTCGTTTACGTCGTCAGCAAGCGCACAATCACGCTACACGCCCGTCACGAAATATGATCCGAAACGCGACGCGGCCCAGGACATACGTGATGCTGCAGTCGAAGCTAAGCGCACGAACCGCCGCGTTCTGCTGGAAGTCGGCGGCGATTGGTGCAGTTGGTGTCATCACATGGACGATTTCTTCCAGGCGCACCCGGACCTCACAGCCCTGCGCGACAAAAGCTTCATCACCGTGAAGATCAATTTCAGCGAAGAAAATCCAAACAAAGAAATACTCGCGCAATATCCGGCAGTCGCGGGGTATCCGCATTTATTCGTGCTGGATTCCAAGGGAACGTTAGTTCACTCTCAGGACACCAGCGCGCTGGAAGAAGGCAAGTCTTACAACCTGGAGAGGTTCACAACTTTCTTAGCGTATTGGACGTGGGCGAAAGAGAAATAGGGAGTGAGCCTTACTGGTCGAAATTCACGTCGCCGTTCAACGAGACAATTACTTTCTTCACCATCGGAAACTGTTTTAAGGTTAGCTCAACGGCTTTCTTGAAACGTGCGGGAGCGATGTCTCCGGGAAAACCGCGCCAGTCTTCACCCACGACAAAATTGACTCGTGCCGTACCCTTTCGGATAGAAAGGCTGCCAATCTTAAACTCGCTCGCGCTCGCCAGCCCATCGAAGCCATTCTTTCGTTCAGCGGCGGTCGGCCCCGCCAATAATGCTTGAAGCGCCGCACGTGCCGGGCTTGCGGTGCGAATGGTGCGTGTCACCGGGCTGAGATCAATGTATTCGCCGGGCTCGTGATAGAAGTAGATTTTTATTTTCTGAGATTTTTGGGCAGCGGCCCGCATCGTGGCAACGGCGGGAAAAACCAAACAGACGAATATAGTTGTGAGGACAAAGGCGCGTCGATCAATCAACGTCACTTCCCTCCACCAACCGGGCGCAAGGTTTCGGTAGGCGCGATGTGCTCGCGTTCCGCAGTTTGATCGACCGATTGAGCTTCGGCACTCTTGCGCGATCGCCAACGAGGAACGCGCGCGCGCACCGGCTGGGTCGCAGCGTGCACGGTCTGCGCCCAACGACGCCAACCCGCAGTGGATCGCAAATCGTCGAGCAACGAGTAAGCAACGGGCGTCGCAATCAGCGTCAGCAAGAGCGAGAGAGTTTGTCCGCCAATGACGACCACAGCGATCGAGCGCCGTTCTTCCGCGCCCGGTCCGGTGCCCAAAGCCAACGGCAACATACCGGCGACCAATGCCAGCGTGGTCATCAAGATGGGTCGCAGGCGGTCGCGATTACCCTGCATGATCGCGTCGTAGCGATCCATTCCCATCGCGCGCAGGCTGTTCATGTGATCGATTTGCAAAATCGAATTCTTCTTCACCACCCCAAACAAAACCAACAATCCCAGCGCGGAATAAAGATTCAGCGTGTCACCTGTCACCCACAGCGACAACAACCCGAAGGGCATCGAGAGGGGCAAACTCAAAAGGATCGTCACCGGGTGGAAGGTGCTCTCGAACTGCGACGCCAGAATCATGTACATGAAAATGATCGAGAGGATGAACGCCCACACAAATTCAACGAATGTGCGTTCAAGTTCGCGAGCGCGCCCGGCCACCGTGTAGGTATAGACCGCCGGCAGATGCATGTCGGCATAAGCTTTCCGCAGCACGTCGATGCGATCGGCCAACGCAAATCCCGGCCCGACGGAAGCGCGCAGAGAGACCTGCCGCTCGCGATCAAGGTGATCGATGCGCGAAGGGCTCGTCTCCCGACTAATCTTCACCAGGTTGTCCAAACGCACGAGTCCACCCCGCGAGGACGGGACGTAAAGGCGATTAATAACAGATGGGTCGTTGCGATCGCGCTCACTCAAGCGAATGTCAACATCATAGTCTTCGTTGACCGACTCGTCGCGATAGCGCGAAGCTTCTTCTTCACCGCCGACCATTAAACGCAGGCTCGTGGAAATGTCTGACGTATCAACCCCCAGATCGGCAGCCCGCTCGCGATCAATCTTCACCCGGAATTCTGGCTTGTTGAGTTTCAGCGTTGTATCGATATCGACGATGCCACCGAGTTTTGCCGCGCGTTTGCCCAGCTCTTCCGCGTAGTCGGAAAGCTTCTCGAGTTCCGGTCCACGCAAAGCAAAATCGATGTCGAAACGACCCCCCGTGCCAAAGTTGAACGACTGCGCGTTGCGCACGCCCGCGCGCATCGGCGCGTATTTTTGTAAGCGCCGGCGCACTTCCGTCATTACGTCCTGCTGCGTGTAGTTGCCGCGAAACGCTTTGAAGGGATTCCCCTTCAGAGTCTCAGTCCACAGGCGCCCGACTGAAAGCGTGCGCTCTTCATGCGGAGCGATGCGCACGTACGCGCCGCCCTGGTTCAAACCCCCGAGAAACGATCCGCCTGCATTAGTCAGCACCATGCGAACGCCGGGAGTAGACATGATGTCCTTTTCGACCTGCTGCATGGTCTCGTTCATCACTGCCAGATTCGTACCTTCGGGCCCGTTGATATTGACTTCAAATTCGGCTTCATCAACGTTGCTAGGAATGAACTCCTGCTTGACCGCGCGATACAGGGGAACGCTTGAGAAAATCACCAGCAGCGCGATAACCGAGACCGCTACACGATGTCGCATCGCCAACCCCAGCGCGCGCATGTACGCGCCGTCAAGCCAGCGATAGAAACCTTTGCGCGAAGCCGCATGTCCATGGCCGCCGGCATCTTTCACCCGCACCAGACGCGAACTCATCATAGGCGTGAGGGTGAACGAAACCAGCAGACTAACCATGATCGCGACCGCGGCAGTGATGCCGAATTGATAGAGAAATCGGCCGGAAATCGACGACATGAACGAAACGGGCAGAAAGATAACGACCAGCGAAAGCGTCGTGGCGAGGACTGCAAGACCAATATCCTTCGTCGCTTCTTTGGCTGCCTCGCGGGGAGGCATCCCCTTTTCTTCAATGAAGCGGAAAATATTTTCCAGCACGACGATCGCATCGTCGATCACCACGCCGACCATCAACACGAGAGCCAGCATCGTCACGCTGTTAAGCGTGAAGTTCAGCGCGCGCATCATGCCGAATGTCGAAATCAATGAGCAGGGAATCGCGACCGCAGCGATAATCGTCGAACGCCACGAACGCATGAAGAGCAACACGACCAAACTCGCGAGGATGCTGCCCAGAATCAGGTGCTTCTGAATTTCGTGAAGCGCTGCATCGATGTAACGCGATTGATCGCGAATGACCTCCAGCTTCACGTCGGCAGGCAGTTGCGCGCCAACCCGCGGCAGCGCGTTCTTGATTCCGTTGATGACTTCGACCGTGTTAGCGCCCGATTGGCGGCGAATGTCGAGCGTCACAGTGGGCACGCCGTTTAAACGCGCTAGCGACCGCTGCTCTTTGGTGCCGTCTTCGACCCGGCCGATGTCACGCAGGCGCACCGGCGCGCCATTGATGTTCGCGATCACCAGGTCTTCAAAATCGCGGGGGTTTTCAAAGCGGCCCAGCGTGCGCAGGGTTATCTCTTCTTTGTTGGTCTCAACGTTACCGCCCGGCACGTCGGCGTTCTGTCGCTGCAAAGCCTGACGCACTTGAGTAATCGGAATCTGATATGCCGCCAGCCGATCAGCATCGATCCAAACGTTGATGGCGCGCTGCAGTCCGCCAGTTACTCGCACTTCGCCAACGCCGGCAACGCGCTCGAGCTGCGGCCGCGCGATCTTATCGCCCAGTTCAGTCAGTTCGCGGAGCGAGCGGTTTGCCGAAATGGCAATTGTCAAAACGGGCGTGCTGTCGTTATCAAATTTTTGGACGACCGGCGGCGTGACATCATCGGGAAGCTGCCGTCCGAGGCTCGCGACGCGATCACGAATATCCTGGGTCGCCGATTCCAGGTCGCGGTTCAGCTTGAAAGTGGCGATTACAACTGACGTACCCTGACTCGAGATTGATCGCAATTCGTCGATGCCATCGACGGTATTGACAACATCTTCGATTGGTTGACTGACCAGGGACTCAACTTCTTCAGGCGCCGCACCGGGCAATCCCGTGCGAATGCTGACAGTCGGCAAGTCGACCGAGGGAAAGCGATCGACGCCCAGCTTGAAATAGCTCGCCGCGCCGACGACGACCAGAGACAAAACGATCATCGCGGCGAATACCGGACGGCGAATACAAATTTCAGCGAGCTTTTGCATTTTAGATTTTTGACTTTTGATTTGCGATTGGCGGGTTCCGAACCCTGACTCGCGAAGCTGTCACAAGGGACTTACCGGCAGACTTTCTGGAACTCGTCATTATCGCAACTAGCTCGTTGGCCTCTATCCATAAAGGCTCAACGAGTTCTCTTTTTAGCAAACCACCCTCCATAGTCAATTCGAGCCAAAACGCGCTTTCGTCTGCTTCTTCCTCGACCACGCCCAATCGCGAAACGAATTCAGCTTTCGATCGCGCCCTGCAAGCCGCTCGATAATTCGCAGGGACTGAGGTGCCGGATCGCGCCAACTGATTTCCTATAGTTCGGCCGGCTATCGTCCGAGGAAGCGCCGCGACCAGCTTAAGCACGCGCAGTGCAAAGCGCTTCGTTCGTTTCTTCAGATCATCTTCAGTCATTGAAATCGCCTGGGAGTAGCGAGATCAAAAATCAAAACTCCAAAATCTAAAATTCCGTTACCGCTTGACCTGATTGCAAATTTCCAGGATTGACGATTACTTTCTGACCCACATTAATACCCGACTTAATCTCGACCCAATCCTCGCCGCGGCGGCCCGTCATGACGACCTTCTCGACCGCTTTGCCACCTTCGACGGTGATCACTTTTTCGATGCCGGCGAAGGTCACGATCGCGCTGGGCGGAACCGTCGCGGCAGTCGTCGCTTGATCAGTGACGATTTCCGCTTTCACAAAGGCGCCCGGTTTTAGGTGTCCATTGTTGCGCACGTCGGCTTCGACAGAGAGGACGCGATTCTGTTGACTAATTGACGGGCTGAGTCGCTTCACCGTGCCGAGATAGGCGTCCGGGTCGCCTTCGACGGTGACGCGCACGCTTTGCCCAGTATGAATCTTATGTGACTCCCGTTCCGGCACATCCACGCGCAGTCGCAACGGATCGATTTGCACGATATCTACGACGGGCGCGGCCGCCGCGAGGTACTCACCGGCGCTGGCGCGCTTCTGTTGCACGACACCTGTCATCGGTGAGTACAACACGGTGTCAGCAAGTTGTTGCCGGGCGAGATTCAATTCTGAACGTCGCTGTGCGAGGAGTCCCTGACGATTACGAATCTCTTCGATCGCATCCTGGTAACGACTCATCGCCACTTTGTAATCGGCGTCTGCCGTGTCCATTTCAGCCTTCGGAATAATTCCCTGGTTAATCAAGCGGGCGGCCCGATCGCGTTTGGCTTTCGATTCATCCAACACCGCTTTCGCTTCGCGCACCGCTCCGGTTTGGTCTAACGTCACTCGATCGTCCCCGCCGTCGGGAGACAATCCGACCCGCGCGCGTGCCTGCGCCAGCGCGGCTTCGGCCTGCTGCACACGCAGTTGATAATCCTGCGGCTCGAGCTTCGCAATCGCTTCACCCTTCCGCACGACGGTGCCGAAATCGACGGATATCGACTGCAGGCGACCCGCGACCTTCGTCCCGACAGTCGCTTGATCGTACGCGGCTAGAGTTCCGTTGACCGTTACCGTTTCACCAATCGGCGTCTCGGCAACCTGGACCGTCTTGACCTGCCGTGCCTGTGATTTTGCGTCGGCGTTGGCCGCTCGACCTGAGGCCGGATAGTCGCTCTTGCAGGCGGCGCCCCCCAGAAGCAGCAAACCCGCAAAACAGACTGAGAAAAGGCTGAGATTTAGTCCTAAGCGCAAGAAAAAGACCCTCTAATTACCCGGCGAGTGGCTAGTGTAGCACGCAAGTAACTAATACGCTTTGGCTTCGAAATCAGTTACACGAAGGCGTTTAGAGAGGTGTGTCGGTAGGGTGAAACGAGCCCGTTTGCGACTCCGCTAACGGACGATCGGCGAGGTTTCGCCCCACGCGCCTTCGAAGACAAAACTCGAGATAGGCTTTCGCTGGCGAGCCCCGATTTCCTGCTGCTGGAATGCTTCAGGCAAACCATTCGGATCGCCGGGATAGCCCAGCGCGATTGCGGCCACCGGCTCGAACGCTTCGGGCACTCCGTAAGTGTCGCGTACTTTTTCCGGCGAGAAGCCCGCCATCTGGTGAACGAACAATCCCATCGCGGTGGCCTGCACAATCATCGCCGCGACCGCCATGCCCACGTCATGGAACGCGTGGCGATTTGGCTTGCCGTTCTTTTCGAAATTCAGTTTCGCGACCGAAACCATCAACACCGGCGCGAGGTGCGCCCACTGCTGGTTCTTCTCGATGAGACAACTCAGCAATGTCGCGTACTCATCGGGCTTCTCTTTCGTAGCCACGATGAACGACCAGGGCTGCTCGTTGAAAGAGGACGCGGCCCACCGCGCAGCTTCGAACAAGCTCTGCAACTTTTCTTTCTCGACCATCCGGTCCGAAAAAGAACGTGGACTCCAGCGCCGTTTCAGGATGTCTTCGACCGGATGATCGGTTGGTGCCGGCTTTTCCATGACAAAGCTTATCCGCCAAAGCTTTTGCGGATGAGATACGAAACCTTCACAAAAAACGTCCGGCCGTTGCGCCGGAAGCCAGGCTCGAGTTGGCCGGTGAATGGATTGAAGCCGTTGCGGCTGATGTCGTCGTTGTAGCCCACGTAAAAGGCGGTGCCGGGATTGGGTGTGTAGCCGAACAGCAGTTGGCCGCGGATGCTCGACTCGAGCGTGTCATAATCAGCGCGCGCGCGCAGAAACACAAAGCGCGTAAATTGATATGTCGAGCGAAACGAGAAAATATTCTCGTCGAACGCCAGCAGTCCGGTGTCATTGCGGCGCAAACGGCTCTTGGTGTAGTCGAGCGACATGTGAAATTCGTTTCGTGGCTGAAGTGAGAATCCGGCGTTGATGCCCAGACTGCGTCCCGGCCCCGGATCCAAAGGCGCGTCAGGATCAGCCAACGCGGCAGGACTTACGCGCGGGTAACGTTCGCCCGCTCCGAAATCAAAGTCGAAGTCATTAATGCTACGGTCTATCGAGAAGTAGCCGGCGATTAGTTTGCTTGGATTGGTCGAAAAGCCGAAGCCGATTCCCCTGTTATAGGTCGATCGTTCTGGCCCCCCAAAGAAAGCGCCCGACTGGGTCGCCGTTCGCCTCTGCCCAAACTCTTGTTCGAACACACGTTCATAACCAACTCCGACGGCGACTTCGATATTTGTGTTTCGATGCAATTGAAGATTTAGGTGCGGTTGT
>DATNEI010000211.1:0-33907 GCA_035606795.1 Pyrinomonadaceae bacterium | reverse complement strand
CAGTCCCGCGCCCACGAGCAGCACCAGCGAGAGCGCAACTTCGCTGACAACCAAGGCGCTGCGGAGCCGGTTGCGGCGCAGACCGGCGGTTGATCTGCCACTCTCTTTCAGCGCATCGGTGAGGTCCGGCCGCGACACTTGTAGCGCAGGAGCCAGACCGAAAAGCACTCCGGTGACCACCGAAACCAACAGGGTGAATCCCGCGACGGTGGGATCGATCGCAATCTCGCGCGAGCGAGGGATAGTATCGGCGCTGAGGGAGACGACCCAGCTCACCCCCCAGAACGCGAGCAAGAGTCCAAGCACGCCCCCAGCCACGGCAAGCGTGATGCTTTCGATCAGCAACTGGCGGACAATGCGAACACGGCTGGCGCCAAGCGCCGTGCGCAGGGCAATCTCTTTTTGTCGCGCGCCTGCCCGGGCGAGCATTAGATTGGCGAGGTTTGCGCAGGCGATCAGGAGCACAAATCCAACCGCACCCAACAGGACGTAAAGGGCCAAACCAATGTCACCGACAACAACCTTCGAAAGAGGATCGAGCTTTACTCCGTGGCCGGCATTCTTCTCTTTGTACTGCTGCGACAGTCGCGCGGCAATAACGGACATGTCGGCTTGCGCTTGAGCCAGCGTAACTCCTCTTTTTAAACGGCCGACAACCTTAAGATAATGAGGCCCGGGATCGAGTTTTGCCGGATCAATCGGCAAAGGCCGCCACAGCTCAGCGCCATCCGGATATGAGAAGCCCGGCGCCATCACGCCAATAATTGTGTAAGTGGTGCCGTTAAGTTGAACCGTTCGGCTCAAGACATTCGGGTCCGAGCCGAAGCGGTTCTGCCACATTGAATGGCTTAAGACTGCCACGCGAAATCGTCCCGGCTGCGTTTCCTCGTAAGTGAAAGTGCGGCCCAGAACCGGATTGACATGAAAGATTGAGAAGAGTTCCGGCGTCACCAGCCCGACGGGCGTATCCGTGCTTCCGTCGCCGACATCGATAAACATGTTCCCGCTTTGAAACGCAGCGAGATGTTCGAACGATTGGTTTTGATCTCTCCAGCCCAGAAACTCAGGAAGCGATGTCGGCGCGGTCGGGCCCTGTGGTAGCGTGTCCCAAAGCCACACAATGCGTTCCGGATCATCGAACGGCAATGGTCGCAGCAACACCGCATTGACCACACTGAAAATCGCGCTGTTGGCGCCGATGGCCAGAGCCAGTGTGGCGATCGCAATCACGGTGAATGCCGGTTGCTTTAATAGACTTCGAATGCCATATCGAAGATCCTTAAACAGCGTGTCCATAACAACCTCCAATCGTTCAGGTCTCGACAACCAGCGTTGGGGGGCCGCCTGGCGTGCTCCACACCGGCTAGAACTGAAAACCGCGATCGCGCAGATAAATCATTTGCTCGAGCGATTGATCCTTGTAGCCCGTAGAGCGCACCTTTTGAATAAAAGCGGCGGAGACACCGTGATCAGCCAGCCGCACCAGGAGGTCCACTGCCACGTTTTCATAGCCGAGCGCTTTTAATTCGTTGATGAAGCGTGGACGGACGCCGTGGTCGGCCATTTGGACAAGTTGATCGATGCTGAGCCCGCGATATCCGAGCTCGATCATTTCCTGGATGAATTTGCTGTTAACCCCATGGTCGGCCATTCTCACTAACTCATCGAGCGAGAGTTTGGGATAACCCGATGTTTGCAGATTCTTGATGAAATCCGTATTGACACCATGGTCCACAGTTCTAATGAGCTCGTCTGGCGATACTCGTTCGTAACCCAACGTGGCGAGATTACGGATGAACCGAAGACTGACGCCGTGATCTACCATTCTGATTAGCAGGTCGGCGGTCTTTACTTCATATCCAAGCGCGCGCAACTCACGGACGTATTCAAGTCGCGCGCCGTGTGTGCCAAGCCGCACGAGCTCGTCAAGTGTCGGCTGCTGATAACCCTGACTGTGCAACTCATCGACGTATGCCAGGTCGATACCGTGGATAGCGAACATGAACTGCTGTTCCGCGCTGGGCGCCGGGAATCCGCGCTTGGTTAGCTCGCCCGAGAAACTAGCGCTGGGCGCGAATACGAAATGGCCCGCTCCATGTCCTTCCTTAAACCACCCTTCAAAGTTCAGGTCGCCGGGATCCCGACGTAACTGGAATTCAACATGCGCGCCAGTCGCGGACATCATTTGTGCCTGGGTGAGACCCGAGAACTGCGCCGGGGCAATATCAAACGAGGTGTTACTGTTGAAGCCGAAATTGTCGTCGGGTTTGTTCTTCCCGGTGTGGTAACGCAAACTCAAATTAACTTTTTCAGATTGCGGCTTCGTCTCGATGAGCCATTGGCCTTCGTAGGTCTGCTGGGCAAACGCAGCTCGATTCAAAAGAAAGGCTACGCTCGCGATCGCGACTACGGCGCCAATCGAGAGAGCAAATCTGTTTGCGCGCCACAATCCTGCAATTCGCGCGACTGTTCGATCTGAAAAACGTTCAGCTTGTCTCATTTGTAGTCTCCAAAAAGTTCAGCTATTCGTATCGCAGCGCCACCATCGGATCGACTCTCGTCGCGCGTCGCGCGGGAACGATGCAAGCGATGAACGCGACCGCCGCCAGCAGCACCGCGACGCCCAAAAACGTTGCCGGATCTCTGGCGCCGACGTCGAACAACAACGAACCAATCACCCGCGTAAGCGCGAAGGCTCCAATCAAACCGATCCCCACACCGATCACGACGAGACCCATCCCCTGACGCAACACGAGTCCCAGTACGTTTCCCCGACGCGCGCCCAACGCCATGCGCACGCCGATCTCGCGCGTTCGTTGGTTCACGGAATAAGACATCACGCCGTAGATACCCACTGCCGCCAGGCACATCGCCAGGGCCGCGAACAAGCCAAGCAGCGTGGTCTGATAACGCGGCGCCGCAACTGCCCGCGCAATCCATTCATCCATCGTCCTCACTCTGGCAATGGGTTGATTCCGATCGATCGCATCCAGCTCGCGACGCACAGCCGCCGCTATCGCAGCACTGTCAGCTGGGGCGCGAATTACCACGTTCTCGCCGGCTTCAAGCGCCGGCATGTACATCGTTGGCAGCCCCGACCTCGCCAGTGAACCATGACGAATATCGCCGACGACGCCGACGATCTCGAACGGCGTATTTCCGAAGCTCATGATCAGCCGCTTGCCCAGCGGTTCCTCGTTCGGAAATGTTTGCTGCACAAGTGATTCGCTCACGACCAGGACCTTCGCGCCCTCGCGAACCTCCTGCGGAGTAAAGTTGCGACCGCGCAGAAAGGGAATGTGCATGGCCCGAAAGTAATCCTGGTTGATCCGGCGAAAGTCGTTATCGAAGCCCTGATTAGGACTGCCCACAGCGCGACCTTCGACGGTGTAAGGCATGTCGTTCGGCTGTCCACTCAAAGGCAGTTCGGTGATCAGACCGACCGCTTCCACTCCGGGGATCGCGTCCACTCGACTCTGGAATTGCTCCCAGAAACTGGATCGAGCCTCCAGCGCACCGTACTTATTTCTCGGCAAGTCTATTCTCATGGTCACGACGTTATGCGAGTCGAAACCCGGGTTGGTGCGTTGTAATCGAACCAGGCTTTTGATCAATAAGCCGGCGCCCACGAGCAGGATGACGGCAACGGCGGTTTCGAAGATTACCAACAGGCTGCGCGTGCGATTACGCGCCCCACTTTCGCCGGTCCGTCCTCCCTCTTTGAGGGTTTCACCGAGATTCAATCTCATCGTTTGCAGGGCGGGAGCCAGGCCGAACAAGACACCGGTGACTACGGAGGTGAGGAGCGTAAAGAGCAGCACTGTGAGATCGATCCTGACCTCCCCCGCAGTAACGGGGATGTTGTCGCCACTGAGGGCAACCAGACCCTGGACGCCCCAGATGGCGAGGAGAGAACCCAGCGCGCCGCCAAACAAAGCGAGCATCACGCTCTCGGTAATCAGTTGCCGCGCGATGCGTAGCCGCCCGGCACCGAGCGCAGTCCGCAGAGCAATCTCTCTCCGTCGCGACGCAGCATGGGCCATCAAAAGGTTTGCGACGTTCGCACACGCAATCAACAGAACAAATCCGACGGCGCCCAACAGAATGTACAAAGTCGATCTGACGCTGCCGACAATCACTTCCCGCAGCGGAACCAGACGCAAGTTCCACCCGGTATTGCTGTCGGGATAGGCTGTCTCCAAACGACGCGCGACGATGTCAGTGTCGGCCTGGGCCTGCGCCACGGAGACTCCAGCCTTTAACCTGCCAATCGGTCTGAGAAAATGCGCCTTGCGTTGCTTCATGCCCGGGTTGACATCAAAGTTCAGCGGCAGCCATATCTGCACCGCAGCCGGGAAATCAAAATCCCGCGGCATCACGCCGATGACCTCAAAGCTTTTGTCATCGAGTGTGATTTTTTTATTGATGATCGCTCCATCACCGCCGAAACGTTGTTGCCATAGACCGTAACTCAGCACCGCAACTTGATCGCTTCCCGATTTTTCGTTTTCGAGCTGGAAGGTTCGGCCCAGTGCAGGTTGTACGCCGAGCGCTTGAAAGAAATTGCCGGTCACAGCGGCGGCCGCCAGACGTTCAGGTTCGCCACCGCCGGTGAGATTGGCCGAGGCCGAAGTCATCGCCGCAAATTGCTCAAACGTGTGGTTCTCGTGACGGTAATCAAGGTAGTCAAGTGGTGAAACGCTGGCGCGGTTCCCGCCATTGCGAATATTGCCCCAGGTCCAAACCAAACGATCGGGCTCCGGAAAAGGCAGTGGCCTTATGAGCACGGCATTAATCAAACTGAAAATTGCCGTGTTAGCGCCAATGCCAAGCGCCAGGGTGATCAGGGCAACGACCGTGAACCCGGGTCGCTTCCACAAACCTCTCAGGCCGTAACGAATGTCCTTTATTAATGTGTCCATAGGTTTCTCAGACGATTCAGCTTCTGAGTCAACTACTCGTATCTCAACGCCACCAACGGATCGACCTTCGTTGCCCGCCGCGCCGGAATCAGCGAAGCCAGGAGCGTTATCAGAATTAAAAGCGTCGACACGCCGGCGAAGGTCACAACATCAGTCGGCTTAACTTCGAACAGCAGGCTTCTCATCAATTGCGTTAACCAGAACGCCGCCGCCAGTCCGCTGGCGACACCAATGGCCGCCAACACCAATGCGTCCTTCAGTATTAATTGCAGGACCTGAGTGGCTTTCGCGCCGAGCGCCATCCGCACGCCAATCTCGTGTGTGCGCCGGGTCACTGAATAGGCCATGACCCCATAAATGCCGACGGCCGCCAATATCAGTGCCACCAAGGCAAACAAACCAAGCAGTGTCATGTTGAAGCGTCGACTCGCCATTGACGCAGCCACCAACTGATCGAGCGTGCGCGTCTGCCAGATGGTTTGATCTTTATCGAGGTCTTTAAGCGTGGCGCGGAACGACGTCACAAGACTCGCCGGATCGTTTGCGGTGCGAACGATCAAATTCATCCGCCGCTGCGGCAATTGGGTGAACGGGATGTACATCTCCAGTTCCGGAGCCCTTTCGAGGCCGCGCCGCCGGGCATCGCCGACTACCCCGACGATCTCGCGTGGTGGGGCCGCTGGATCGATGATTAAACGCTGCCCTACTGCGCTGGTGCCCGGAAAGAACTGCTCGGCCAGTGCCTTACTAATAATGACGGCGGGTGGCGAGTCCTTTGTGTCCGTGTCGCTAAATAGTCGTCCATCGCGCAGAGGAATTTTCAGCGCAATAAAATACCCGGGACTCACGAGCGTGCTATGCGCTTCGGGCTGTGCCCCCGGAGGGAACGGCGGCTGGCCAACGATTTGGAAGTTGTACGTATCGATAGAAGTCCCCAGCGGCACGTTGTCAACCAGACCAACGGTGACGACGCCGGGCAAGCTTCGGGTGCGCTCAACCAATTGATTGAAGAACAGGGTCTGTTTTTCCGGAGTGTCGTAGCGCTGCCGGCTTAGCGGAACGTCAAACGCAATAACGTTATGCGCGTCAAAGCCGGGATTTGTCTCCAGCACGCGCACAAAACTCTTGAGCAGCAGGCCGGCGCCAATCAAAAGAATCAGTGACAGCGTTACTTCAGAAATCACCAGCAGCGAACGCACGCGGTTGTGGCGCAAACCCTCGGTGTTCCCGCGACCGCCTTCTTTCAGCGAGTCAGTCAGCTCTACCTTCGCGGCGCGTAACGCGGGCAACAGGCCGAACACGATTCCCGTCAGACTTGAAACCAGCAGCGTGAAGACGAGCACTCGCCCGTCTAATCGGATCTGTTCGACGCGTGGGATGTTTGCGGGACTTGCAGCCACGAGCACCGCGATGCCCCAGTTGGCAAGAATAAGCCCCAGCCCGCCGCCGGTAAGGCCCAGCAAAAGACTTTCAACCAGCAGTTGCCGCATCACGCGCCAGTGAGACGCACCCAGGGCGGCACGAATCGCAATCTCTTTCTGTCGCGACGTCGCGCGCGCCAGCATTAGATTCGCGACATTCGCGCACGCAATCAGCAAGACGAAGCCCACGGCGCCCATCAGAATCCACAACGCGGGACGAATATCCCTCGTTACGTCCTCAGGTAGCGGCGCCGCCCCGATCGCAATCCTGGTATCCTCATTCGGATATTGCTGCTCGAGTCGACGAGCGATGGCATCGAGTTCGGCGCGTGCCTGCGACAACGTCACGCCCGGTTTCATTCGCCCGATCACGTTGTAACTGCGATTGTCTCGCTGTGTCCGATCCGGAGACGGCCGGTCATTCAAAGGCTCCCAAAAATCCTGATGCTGATTGATCGCCCGCATCGGGTATTCAAAAGCGGGAGGCATAACGCCGACGATGGTCACACTACTGCTTCCCATCCTCAGTTTCTGGCCGATTATGTTCTCCGTTCCGCCGAAGCGTCGTTGCCAGAGACCGTGACTGATGACCACGACCGCCGCATTCTCATGGTCTTCTGCCGCGGTGAACGCTCGTCCACGCTCCGGCTGCACGCCCAGCACGGTGAAATATTCAGGCGAAACATCGGCGCCGTAAATGCGCTCAGACTCTGTATTGTCTGTGGTGACCATTGTCCCGGAGTTTAAGAATGCAGCCACAGCAGAAAGTGTCTGGCTTTGCGCCTGCACGTCTTTGTAATCCGCAAACGAGAAAGCGCCACGCTCCGGCATTTCCTGGCCACGCGCTCTTTGACCCAAGCGCAATAGAGTTTCTGGTTGAGCGAACGGCAAGGGATGCAAGACGACGGTATTGACGACCGAGAAAATTGCGGTGTTTGCGCCAATTCCCAGCGCCAGCGCCAGCACTGCAACAAAAGTAAAGCCGGGACTCTTCAACAACACCCGCACGCTGTACTTGATATCCTGCCAGATGGTTTGCATTCTCTTCCCTCCTCGTTCACTCGTATCGCAACGCCACCATCGGATCGACCTTCGTCGCTCGCCGGGCCGGAAGGTAACAAGCGACCACGGCGATCAAACCCAACAAGAGCGGCACCATCACAAACGTCAATGGATCAGTCGGGGCCACGCCATACAGAAAGCCGGCAATCATCCGCGTCGCGGCGAACGCGAGCAGCAGTCCCAAGGCCAATCCGATCAAGATGACGAAGGACCCTTCCCCGAGCACTAGTCTCAAGACGTCACTTTCCTTCGCGCCCAGCGCCCGGCGTAGACCTATCTCGCGCGTGCGTTGCGCCACTGAATAAGAAACGACTCCGTAGATTCCGATTGCGGCCAGTAACAGCGCCAGCACCCCAAAGCCACCCAGCGTCCAGGCCGCCACGCGCGAAGGGAATAACGACAGATCTACCTGCTCGCGCAACGTCTTCACGTTTGCCGTCGGAAGATTCGCGTCGAGCGCACCGATCTGTTGACGCACTGATGTGACGATCGACTGCGGCTCGCCGGTGGTGCGAACCACCAGGGTCATTTTCGGATCGTAAGACTGAAGTACGGGCTGATAGATGTATGGTTGGGGCGTCTCGCCGAGCGAGCGGTACTTGCCGTCGCGGGCCACGCCGACGACTTCGAGAAACGGCCCCTCGGCACCACTGACGCTCACGCGCTTACCTATAGCGTTTTCCTCAGGCCAAAGCCTGGCAGCCAGCGTCTCGTTGATTACTACGACTCCCGGCGCGCCTTTACGATCGGCTTCGGTAAAATCGCGACCGCGCAATAGAGTGGTCCCCATGGTTTGGAAATAGTTTGGGCCCACCACGTTGAAGCCGGTGCTCAGGCCCTCATCGTTTTTTCCGGCCCCGCGACCTTCCGCAAAAACCTGGAACTGCGCGTACGAAAAACCCAGTTGCGCAAATCTCACCAGGCTCGCGCGCTCGACGCCTGGCTGCGCCTGGACCCGAGCCAGTAAATTCCGGTAGAAGTTTTCGCCGTCAGATTCCTTGTATCGCAACAGGCCCAGGTTGATGGGCACAGTCAGGGCGTGGTCGACCTGGAATCCCGGATCGATCGCATTCGCCCTTTGCAGCGAACGGATAAAGAGAGCGGCTCCGATCAGCAGAACAACCGACAGGGTCACCTGTGCTGTCACAAACGCGGCCCGCAAGCGCGAACGCCGACCCGCGCGCTGGGCGTCTTCACTCTTGAGCGCCACCACGATATCCAAACGCGAAGCCTGGAGCGCCGGCGCCAGTCCGAACACGATGCCGGTGATAACGGAGACGAGTAAGGTGAAGGTCAGGACGCGCCAGTCCAATCCGAGTTCGAGCGAAGCCAGCGGCGTAGATTTCAGATAGGAAATCAGTAATTGATTCGCCCACAGCGCCAGGATCAGGCCGAAGGCGCCGCCGGCGACGCCCAGCAGAATGCTCTCGGTCAGCCACTGACGAACCAGGCGCGGGCGAGTTGCTCCCAGAGCCTGGCGAATCGCCGTCTCACGCCGGCGCACCGCCGCGCGAGCCAATAGCAGACTTGCGATATTTGCACACGCGATCAAAAGCACCAGCGCCACCACGACCATCACAATTCCAGCCAGCGGCAAAGCCTCTTGTTGATCGCGTGGGTCCATGCCACCGCTCATGGCCAGAAGTTGGACGCTACGCAAAGTCTCCGGATTGATTTTGCCGTCATAGGCTTCGGCCACATGTCGCGCGACATTGCCCAACTCCATCCCTGCCTGCTCGCGCGAGACGCCTGGTTTCAGACGCGCAAAGACTGCCAGCCAATGACTGTCACGCGATTGAAATCTGCTCGACACCGGGTCCGCTGCTCTCGCCGCCCCTGGCGGGTTGAGCACCGGCTGCATGAGTAGCGGCACCCACAGCTCACGGTTAAGACCGGCTTCGGTGCCGATGAAGTTTTTGGGAGCGACCCCGATGACCGTGAAGTTGAGACCGTTTAAAGAAATCTGCCCGCCGATGATGCTCACGTTCGAAGCGAAGTGTGTGCGCCAGAGGTGCTCGCTCAAGACGACTACCGGCGCCGGCGTTTGCCCCTCTTCCTTGACGAACGTGCGCCCTTTTAGCGCTCCAACTTTAAGCACCTCAAAATAATTCTCGGTAACATATTCGCCCGTGATCAGTTCCGGCCCGCTCGTTCCGCCCAGACTGAACTCGCTGGTACCGGTCGCGGCTGCCATCCCTTCGAAGCTTTGCGTTTCGTTCTTGTAGTCAATGTAGTCCGGGTAAGAGATCGGCGCGCGCAGCCATACGACGCTGCCCTGATCCTTAATTCCCGGCATGGGACGAATCAGGATCACATTGACGATGCTGAAGATTGCCGTGTTGAGACCGATTCCGAGCGCCAATGACACCACCGCTACGATCGTGAAGCCTGGAGTCTTCCAAAGCATTCGCAAGCCGTAACGCACGTCCTGGAATATTGTCTTCATGATCTCTCCGTCGGTACGCACGCCTTCCGCGTGCTATTTATCATTCCGCTCGAGCACGCCAGACGCGTGCGTGTCTCACTCGTATCTCAGCGCCACCATCGGATCGACTTTCGTCGCCCGGCGCGCCGGAACTAAGATCGCCAGCAGCACTATCAGCCCGAGAAAAACCGTGACGCCCAGAAAGGCCACTGGATCGAATGTGCTGATGTCGATCAGCACGGCTGCGAACAGACGTGAAATTGCTGCTCCTGCGAGCAGCCCGAACACCACTCCGACTGCGCTCATTTTTAATCCCTGAATCAGGAACACCTTGATGACGTGTTGCGGGCGCGCCCCTAGCGCGACGCGAATCCCGATCTCGTGTGTGTGCTGCGTCACCAGAAATGCCATCACGCCATAAAGCCCGATGGATGCGAGCAACAGCGCCAGCAGGCCCAGCACACCCGACAACCAGGCGACCGCGCGAAAGGGCGCCATTTGCAAAGGCAGAGTTTCATCAATCCGTTGTGCCGATGTGCGCAATAACGGATCGACCGCCTCAGCCATACCACGCACAGCAGTCATGACGCTTGCTGGATTTCCTTCCGTGCGCACGAGCAAATACCGTCCGAAGCCGCTGTTCGCAGCCACCGGCACATAGAAAAATGTTTCGTCCTTCTCCCAAATCCAACGGCTGCGGGCATCGCGAGCAACACCGATCACTTCGTAAGCGCGGTATGCTATCGCGGTCTTCACCGGCCCATCCGCTTCGCGCTGAGGAGCACTCGCAGCGAGGTTGAGAGACTTCCCCAGCGGATTTGAATTGGGCCAGAAGCGTTCGGCGGTCGCCTCGCTAATCACAACCACCGGAGCATTCGTGTTTGCTTCCTGAGCACTGAAAGCCCGTCCTCGCGTGAGCTGAATCGCAAAGGTCTTGAAATACTCAGCCGAAACAAAATTGAATCTGACCTCGAACGGATGATCGGCCGATTGACCGGGCAAGGTCATCGTCGTGTTTTCCATGCTGCCGGATAACGGCCGCCGATAGGCGAAGCTTACCGAAGCAACGCCGGGTGTTGCTCGTAACCGCTCAGCGAGCTGATGCCTCAACTCGACTTCGCGCTGAGTGTCTTTCTGCTCGCCGGCACCTTGATTCAACCCGGTCGCCACCGTGAAGACACTAGCAATACTCATCCCTGTATCGAGTGTTCTGACCCGCTGTAAATTGCGAACGAGCAAACCTGCGGCAATTAGCAAGGCCATACAAACCGCGACCTGCGCCACGACCAGCGCGCTTCGCAAACGCGATTGACTGAGGCGCTTACCGAAAGTCGATCCTTCGCCCTTTAATGCGTTACTGAGTTCAGGATTTGATGCTTGCAGAGCCGGCGCCAAACCGGCGCCTACTCCCGCAATCGCCGCCAGCAGAAACGTGAAGCCAAAGACACGCCAATCCGGCGCCAGGTTTAGAGAGAATCCTTCGGCCAATCCATCAGGAAGCGGAATCGTGGAGAGTACGATCGGATAGAGCGCACTGAGCGTCCACAGTGCGAGCAACAGGCCGGCCACGCCACCAGCGAGAGACAACATCAGACTCTCAGTAACGAGTTGCCGCACGACGCGGAAGCGACTGGCGCCCAAAGACAACCTCACCGCGATCTCGCGCTGGCGACCGGCAGCGCGGGCCAGCAAAAGATTTGCGACGTTGGCGCACGCAATGGAAAGAACCAGAGCAAACCCCAACAGCAAAGGCATTACCAGCAACCGCACGTCTTCGTTAAGCGTTACAAAGGTGCCTGCGCTTTCGAGTTTAAGATTGGTTATGCGATTCTCGGCTGGATAGCTTTGCGCCAGCCGGCTGGTGACCAACTGAGTCTCTGCTGAGGCCTGCTCACGCGTAACTCCAGGAGCCAGGGTGCCGAGCAGCGTGAACGCTTCGCTGTTGCGATCGCTGAACCATTGCTTGTGGCCCCATCCCCCGGCTTGGATCAGCCGGTCACGCATCATCAACGGAACCCAGAACGAAGGCGCATCCGGGGTCGTGCCAACGAACCCGCGCGCCGTAACGCCGATCACAGTAAACGGCTGGCCCTGGAGGACGATGGTTTTGCCGACAATCCCGGGATCGGAGGCGAAGCGTCGCGCCCAGCAACTATGACTTATTACGGCTACGGGCTTTTGATCGGGTTGCTCGTCATCTGTCGGCGCGAACGCCCGACCAAGTGACATGTCTGCGCCGAGGGCCGTAAAGTAATTTCCTGAGACGATTTGTCCGAACAGGTATTCATACTCTCCAGCGAATTCCATGTCGTCCTGGCTCGGTGGTGCGTCACCGAGCGTGGCCCGCACTTTATTCCAGGCAACGACGTTCGAGAGCACGCGTGTTTGATCGCGATAATCGAGATAGTCACGATACGAGAAAAGCCTGCGGTGTTCCCCTTGCGCGGTGGTTCCTTCAAAGCTGACCAGTTTGTCCGGGTCCTTTAACGGCAGCGCTTTTAGCACAAACGCGTTGAAGACACTGAACAGCGCGGCATTTAGACCTACGCCGAGTGCGAGCGTGGCGATCGCGATGAGCGTGAAGGCAGGCTTCTTCCTTAGTGCCCGAGCGCCATAACGCAGGTCCTGCCAGAGAATTCTCATATCTTCTTCCCGGAACTTAATGGTTCCCTTCTGCGCGCACGCCTTCCGCGTGCTATTTATCATTCCGCTCGAGCACGCCAGACGCGTGCGTGTCTCACTCGTATCGCAATGCCACCATCGGATCGACCTTGGTCGCGCGCCGGGCCGGAACTAAGCAGGCTATCAGCGCCACAATGATGAGCAGTACCGCAGTTATGCCGAACGTCAGAGGGTCTCTCGGCTTCACGCCAAAGAGCATGCTGTTGAGACTTTCGAGATATCTCGTCAGCACATAGGCGCCGAAAAGACCGAGCGCGACACCGATGAAAGTCAACATCATTCCCTGTCGCAAAATCATCGTCAGCATCCGGCCGCGATTTGCGCCCAGCGCCATGCGAATTCCAATCTCATGCGTGCGTCGCGACACCGAATAGGCCAATACGCCGTAAAGACCAATTGAGGCCAGTTGCTGCGCGAGGATGCCAAAGAGGCTCATCAGCTTGGCGAACAGGCGCTCCATCGAAAGCGTTTCATCGGCTTGTTCGATTTGCGTCTTGATATTGTTCAGCGGCAGGTTTGGTTCAACGTCTCGCACCGCCTGACGAATGGCTCCGACATATGTCTTCGGGTCGCCGGTGGTGCGCACCTCGAAGGTCATCGAGTTAATTGCTCCCGGAGTCTGCCGCCAGGGCCGGTACATGGTTGCGGGCATCTCATCGCGCTGGCTTGTATATTTCGCGTCTTTGACCAGACCTATGATCTCAATTGGATCAGGCCGCGCGATGTCCATGCTGAATCGTTGGCCGATAGGATTAACGCCCGGCAGATACTTTGCCGCGAACGTCTGATTCACCACTGCGACCTTTTGCGCTTTTAAGTCATCCTGCGCAGTGAAACTGCGGCCGAGCAACAAAGGAATCCCCATCGCATCGAAGAAGTTTTCCCGCACTTCATGGAAATACACTTCTGCCGTCGAAGGGACTTTGCCATCGGGTCCTGGTTTAGCATTCGGTAGATCAAAAGTGCCGTTGGTTGAACTTCGCGAAAGCAAAGCCGCGCGCGAGAAAGTGACTGCCTTGACTCCCGGTACGGCTTCGAGCCGCGCAAACACTTGTTGATAGAAGTTGCGCAGCCGATCGTCTTTGTAACCCACTAAGCTGGGATCGACATTGAAGAGCAGCACGTTCTCTGCATTAAACCCTGGTTCGACTCGCTGCAAATTAATCAGCGTGCGCACCAGTAGTCCCGCGCCGATCAGAAGCAAGAGTGACAACGAGACCTGGGCCACGACCAGTGATCGACTTAGGAGCGAGCGGGTGGTGGCGCTGGAACCACGGCCCGTGTCCTTGAGTGAAGGTGTCAGGTCAACTCGGGTCGCGCGCAAGGCGGGCACCATACCGAAGACAATTCCGGTCAAGAGCGACAGGCCGAAGGTGAACGCGAGCACACGCAGATCCAGACGCGGGCTAACTGAATTCTCGCGCCCCGCCCAATCACCCACACTTATCAGACTGTCTTTGATCCACAGCGCGAACAGAATGCCGACAGCTCCACCCAGCGTCGATAACAACGCGCTCTCGGTAAGTAGTTGTCGAATCAGACGCCAACGACTCGCGCCCATGGCCAACCGCACGGCGATCTCTTTCTGCCGCGAAGACGCGCGCACCAGCAGCAGGTTCGCGACATTGGCGCAACTGATAAGCAGCACCACCGCGACGACGCCCAACAACAAACGCAGCGGCTTGATGAAAAACTGCCGGCCATTCATCTCGCCCCGGCTTCCGGATATGGCGCCGAGATGCGGATAGTCCTTCGGATCAAGCTGGCTAATCGGCTGTCGACCCATGGCCTTCCGTAAGGCCGTTCGCGCTTCACGGTGATCGAGTGCGGATTGTTGAAAGGCCAGATCAAGTGAAGCGCGCGCCTGCTCGACCGTCGCGCCCGGTTTCAATCGGCCCATTATTCTGAGCCACCAGTCACCCGCGCCCATGAACTCCGAACGATCGCCGTCGACCTGCGTTTCCCAACCCATGGGAATCGCCACATCCATCGACGTGCCGAGGTCCATTGCGCCCTCGAAACCTTGAGGCGCAACCCCCACGATCGTGAAAGCGACATTATTGAGATTGACTTGCTTGCCGATGATGTCGGCACGTCCGCCGAAGCGCTTCTGCCAGTATCGATAGCTTATGACTGCGACGGGGCTCGAGGCTGAGTTGTCATCAGAATAGGTGATCATGCGTCCGAGAAACGGCCGGACACCGAGCACTTCGTAATAATTGCCTGTCACCGCTTGGGCATTGGCAAAGTCCGCCAACCCGTCAGCATTGACATTCAAGCCAATTCCGCTAAACGCGATGATGTCTTCACAGGCGCCGCGTTGCTCACGCATACGCACAAACGTCTGGTAAGGAAACGAGGAGCGGGTAGTAAGTCCGGTGGCCGGATCAGTTCGGTTCGTGCCGTTGTGACTGCCGGGACTGAACTGTTTGTTTGAGACTGAATTGAACAGCACCAAACTATCGGGATCCTTCACCGCCGGCAGCTTTTTCAACAACACGGCATCGACGACGCTAAACAAGGCGGTGTTGGCACCGATTCCCAGAGCCAGCGTTAACACGGCGATCAGCGTGAAGCCTGGGTTCTTCACCATCGTGTGTAATCCGTAGCGCAAGTCCTGCCAGAAGCTGTTCATCTCAGTCCTCCTTCGCCTGGAGATCCGATGCCGTTTAGAAATCGGCGCGGTCGAATTGCTTTTGCACGCGCCCGCGCTCGTATTCAGAGCCGATCGTTTTCGCAGTTTCGACAAAGGCTGATCGCAGCCGCGGGTCGCTGCGATAGTGTTTCAAGGCTTCGATCAGAAACGAGGCCTTTTCATAGTCAGACTGCATGCGGGCCGCTGAGGTAACGAGGTCCGCCAAAGCTTCCGTGCTGATCTCGTTCGGTTTGAGCGCGCCGCTGAGTGTTCGATGATGTTCGTAGTCCGAACCGATGGTGCGTACTGCGTTGAGCCATTCGCGTCTTAAGGCTGTATCGCCCTGATAACTTTCGGCAGACTTAATCAGGAACGTGGCTTTTTCGTAGTCTGATTTAATTCCGGCTGCTGACTGGGCGAGAGCCGTAAGAATTTGCTTGCTCAACTCATCGCGTTTTAACACTGCCGCCAGCACCCGGCCGTGTTCATAGTCCGTACCGATTTTCGCAGCGGCTTCGAAGTAGTCGGCTACCAGCTCCCGATTGGCGAGAAACGGTTTCGCGATCTGGATCAGCAGTTGAGCGCGCTCGTAGTCACCAGCGATGGTGGTCGACGCGTTACGCAATGCGGCCTTCAAATCCTGATTGCTCACGCCCGGCGATTGCAGCAACGCTTCGAAGTAAATCCGTCGAACGTAATCGCCCTTGACGTAGGCGATTTCGTCAATCAAGCCGCGGGTGCCGCTCTTCCGCAGGATTCGTTCGACGCGGTTTTTCGCATCGAGCCCGCCTTCGCGAGTGGCCTGTAACAAAACATTGCGCAGCCAGGTACGCCCTTGTGCGTCGAAGCTTCGACTTTGGCCATCGACCCAGTAGTCACGCCGCAGTCCGTCGTTAGGCGCGGCCGTGACGATCAATTTAAATGTGTGCGCGCCTCGACTGTCATAGATGCGGAGTTCGCCGTCGTAAGGAATGTTGGCTACATCGGAATAGTCGTCGTTGAACTCGACTTTGTTTTCGACCCTGACTTCGATCTTCTGTCCGCCGTCAGAGTTGTTCCAAGTCCAGGTGCTGCGACTGGACTTGTCCTGCGCGTGCACAAACGAGCACAGGAAGACAATTCCAGTTAGCAGCCCGGCAGTTTTGGTGGATCCTCCGAAAAACTTTCTTGTCATCTTAGTTCCCTTCACTCTGGAAAATATTTCTGTCTGTCTCTCATTCGTATCGCAACGCCACCAGTGGATCGACCTTCGTCGCGCGTCGCG
Organism: Pyrinomonadaceae bacterium; assembly: GCA_035606795.1. Classification (GTDB taxonomy): domain Bacteria; phylum Acidobacteriota; class Blastocatellia; order Pyrinomonadales; family Pyrinomonadaceae; genus UBA11740. Next base: position 17,496 of record DATNEI010000211.1, on the reverse strand, counting down.
CCGGCAGATAGCACGCGACCAACGCCACTGAAAGCAATCCCGCTGTCACCAACGCGAAAGTGACGACATCCGTGGGCGACACTCCGAAAAGCAGGCTCGACATGAATCTCGTGATGACGAACGCGCCGCCGAGTCCCATGACTGCGCCAATCACGGCCAGGAGCATGCCGTTTCGGAGAACCAATTTCAGAACGTCGAGAGCACTTGCCCCGAGCGCCATGCGGATGCCGATCTCTTGCGTCCGTTGACTGACGGCGAAAGCCATCACGCCGTAGATGCCCACGGCCGACAAGACCAGCGCAATCACCCCGAATAACAGCATCAGCATGAGCGTGAAACGACGCTGACCGAGCGACTTCGCGACCAGTTGATCCAGCGTTTGCACGTCGTAGATCGGTTGGGTGGGATCGATCTCGGCGATGGCGCCGCGCACAGCAGACGACAGAGAAGCGGGATCGCCGTTTGTCCGGATGACGATCGCCAGCGCCGGTGTTGCGCGAATCTGCGCCACCGGCCAATACATGGTCGGCAGTGGCGGTTCATCCAGGGCAAAGCCGCGCACGTCGCCGACTACGCCGACAATGGTCGCCCACGGGAATTCGTTGGTAAGCTTGCCCAGCCGGATTCGCTTGCCAATTGGGTCCCCATTTGGAAAGAACTGTTTCGCAAACGCGTCACTGACAACGACGACGCGCGGGGCTTTCCCATCATCGGCAGGTTCGATCAGACGGCCGCGCATCAATGGAATGCCCATCGCGGCAAACCATTCCGGCGTCGCTTGGCGGTTCTGCGCGTCAGGCATGTCGCTCTGATCGCGCGGAATGTAACCTTCGATATCGATCAGGCGATCGGTGCCGTTTCCGTCCAGCGGAATCATATTCGTCGCACCGGCGGCGGTTACTCCCGGCAGCTGTCGCACACGCGCCAACGCGCGATCGAAAAAGTTCACAAAGCGATCTTCGTCGGCGGCGGATATTTGACCGTCAGGAACCGGCAGCGATATGCGCAGCGTCAAGGCATGGTCGGTGCGGAACCCGGGGTTAACATCGCGCAAACGCGCGAAGCTGCGCAGCATCAGTCCGGCGCCTACTAACAGCATCAACGAGAGCGCAACCTCGGCCACTACCAGTGCCTGGCGCAGACGTCCGTGGCCGCTAGTGGTCCCACGGCTGCCTTCTTTAAGCGCATCGGTGAGATTCGTGCGCGACGACCAGATGGCCGGCACGAGGCCGAACACGACGCCGGTCGTCAACGCGATAGCGGCGGTGAATGCCAGCACGCGCCAATCAAAATCAATTTCGCGCGCGCGCGGCAGTGAATCGGGACTGAGGGCAACCATCGCCGCCGTCCCCCAGATCGCTAGTAGCACGCCGAGTCCGCCCGCAACAATCGCGAGCACTAAACTCTCAGCCAAAAGCTGCCGCAGCAAATGAATGCCACGCGCGCCCAGCGCCGTGCGAATGGCGATCTCACGCTGACGCGGCGCGGCCTTCGCGAGCAGCAGGTTCGCTACGTTGCCGCAAGCAATAAGCAGCACAAACCCGACCGCGCCAAAAAGAATGTAGAGCGGCAGCCGAACGTCGCCGACAATGTCTTCAAGATAAGGTCGCGCGCGAAATCCGAAGCCCGCCGTCGGTGGAAACATCTCGGGAAAGTTGTCGCTCTCGTATTTGGCAACCGCGTTTAGATCGGCAGCCACACTTGCCGGTGTTGCTCCCGGACGAAGCCGGCCGATGACACGGAGAAAATGCGAGTTGCGCACCTGCAATCCGGGATCGGTAGTCGTAAGCGGGACCCAAAGATCTACTGGCGCTTCAAATTGAAAGTCGCGTGGCAGCACGCCGACGATCTGATAGTTGACATTGTCCAGGCGCAGCGTCTTTCCAATAACCTCTTCGCCACCGCCGAACTGCCTCTGCCAAAGGCCATACGTGATAAGTGTGACGTGGTCACGGCCCTTCACGGTCTCTTCAGCCGCGAAATTACGACCACGCACCGGCTGCACGCCGAGAGTTGGCAGCAGCGATGGAAGCACGACGCGTAACGTCACGCGCTCAGGTCTGGCCGCGCCGGAAAGGTTCCCATCTCCGTCAGCCCAGGCGCCGATACTTTCGAAGCTGTGCGTTTGTGCGACGACATCCTGGTACTCGGGATATGAAAACGGACCGTCGAAACGGTTGTTGAATTTGACCGCGCCCGTGTGCACGGCATACAGCGATTGGGACTCCGGCAAAGGCAGTGAGCGAAAGAGGACGCTATCGACCACGCTGAAAATCGCGCTGTTGGCGCCAATGCCCAGCGCCAAGGTCACGATTGCGATCAAAGCAAAGCCTGGCCGCTTGATGAGGCCGCGAATTGCGAAGCGTAAATCGTGAATTACTTGTTGCATGTCTGTTCTTACTCGTATCGCAACGCCACTAGTGGATCGACCTTCGTCGCGCGCCGCGCCGGCAGGTAGCAGGCAAGCAGCGCAACGATGATTAGAAAGGCGGAGATCGCCGCGAACGTCGCCGGATCGGTCGCACTAACCTGGTAAAGCAATGTCGAAATCAGTCTCGTCGAGAGCCAGGCAGTCGCTAAACCGAGCCCCACGCCCGTGAAGACCAAAAGCATGCCCTGCTTCATAACCATTTGCAGGATGTCGCGCATCTGCGCGCCCAGCGCGAGCCGAATTCCAATTTCCTGTGTTCGCTGTTTGACCAGATAACTAATCACGCCATAAAGACCAATCATCGTCAGGATCATCGCTAGTAACGCGAACAGCCCCATCAACGCCAAAAGGAACTTGCGATCGGCGACGCTGCGATTCACCAGGAATTCAACTGTGCGAATTTTCCACATCGGCTGATCAGCATCGACCTTCCACAGTGCTTGTCGCACTTGCTCGCTCAGGCTGAGCGGTTCCACCTTTGTGCGAATCACCACGGTCGCGAAATAACCGGGTTGCTGCGAGTAGGCTCCGTACATCTGCGGCTGCTGCGTCTCTTCGAGCCAATAATGCTTGGCGTCGCCCACCACCCCGATAACCGTTGCGACCGTGCCGTCCTGCAACGACTTAATTTGTTTGCCGATTGGGTCCTGGTTAGGCCAAAACTTCTGGGCCATGGTCTGATTGATGATGACGACGGGCGGCGTGTTCGGCTGATCGTGATCGTCGAACAAACGCCCTTTGATGAATGGAATCCCGATCGTCTCAAAGTAATTAGGCGTTGCGGAATTGAACATTACTTCCGGCTCCTGGCCCTTCGGCGGCGCCTCGCGATCAGGCAGAGTGATCGCACTCGTCCCCCCATTTCCACTGAAGGGCAGGCCACGCACAAGCGCGACCGACTGAACTCCCGGGACCTCCTGAATCTGCGCCATTACTTGCCGGTGAAAGTTCCACTGCGCGGCGACTTCTTTGTACTTGGTACGCGGCAGACGATATTCGAGACTGAGAAGCTGTTCTGGTTTGAAGCCGACGTTAACGCGCAGCAACTTATCGAAACTTTTAATCAGCAAGCCCGCACTCACGAGCAAGACCAGCGAAAGAGCAACCTGCGCAATCACAAATCCGCTGCGCAAGCGGTTCCAACGCGCGGCGTCGCCGCTTCCCCTACCGCCTTCTTTCAGAAACGATTGCAAATCCGGTCTGACGAATTGCAGCGCGGGCGCCAAGCCAAACAGCCAGCCCGTCACCACTGAAATCGCCAACGCAAAGAGCAGCACGCGCAAATCCAAATTTGCATCGCGAGTATCGACGAAGTTCTGCGGGAGCTTGAGCAATCCATAAAGACCCCAGTAAGCGATAAAAACTCCCAGAGTGCCGCCAATGATGCTGATCAAAGTTGTTTCAGTGAGCATCTCGCGAACTAAACGCCAACGGCTCGCGCCTAGCGCCGCTCGTACGGCAACTTCTCTGTGCCGGTCGAGCCCGCGTGCGAGCAGAAGGTTCGCGAGATTGGCGCAGCCGATCAGCAGAATCACGCCGACGGCGGCGAACAATAACCAGAGCGCCGGACGAATATCTCGCACCATTAATTCGCGGAAGCTGTCGAGTTTCGCAGTCCGGCCGGCACTCTCTTTCGGATAGGCCGCGGCCAATCGATTGGCGACCGCATTCGCGTCGGCTTTGGCGGCTGCTATTGTCACATCTGGTTTCAGATGGCCCATCGCAAACAGGAATCTCGCATCGCGCTGATTCGTGTTGCCGGGATAACTTGTGACCGGCATCCAAACTTCCACATCAGGATCGAAAGGGCTCTTGAAAGCCGCGGTCACTACGCCAATGACGCTGTAGACTTCGCCGTTGAGAATTAGTTTTTTGTCACCGAGATTTGCGTCGCCATTCAAGCGCTCGCGCCACATCTTCTCGTTAACGACCGCCAACTTGGGCGCGCCCGGACGATCTTCGCCGTCGGCGAACGTGCGGCCGATGATTGGATTGAGATTGAAGACGCGGAAGTAATTCGCAGCCACAAACGCGCCGCGCACGCGGTCGGGTCGTTCGCCGCCAGTGACATTCACGCTTTGAGACTGGAAGTAGGTGAGATCTTCGAACGAAGACATCTGCGCGCGAAAGTCGTCTGCCTCAGGAACGGAGAGGCCGTCGGAAGCGCCTCCGCCTGACATTGTCGAGAGCACGACCAGGCGATCAGCATTGTGATACGGCAGCTGGCGCAAGAGCACTGCGTTGACGACACTGAAAATCGCGGTGTTCGCACCGATACTCAGCGCCAGAGTCGCGACCGCCACGACGGTGAATAAAGGTTTTTTGGTGAGGCTACGAATCGCGTAGCGCACGTCTAATCTCAAAGTTCCCATACCGCGATCTACCTTTCACGTCTGTAACGGGCCTGTCATTCGTAACGCAGTGCCACCAGCGGATCGACCTTCGTCGCACGCCGCGCCGGAATCCAACAGGCCAGCAGCGCTACCGAGGCGAGCAGCAACGCCACTGCGGCGAAAGTCAGAGGGTCATTTGCGCCCACTTCATACAGCAAACTCTTCATCAAGCGCGTCAGCGCGAACGCGAAGGCCAACCCCAGCACGACGCCTATCAAAGCCAGTCTCATTCCGTGGCCGATCATCAGCTTGAAGACGTCTGCCCTTTGCGCACCCAATGCGAGGCGAAGGCCTATCTCGGAGATTCGCTGCGACACCACATAAGACAACACGCCGTAGATGCCGATGGCGGCGAGCAGCGCCGCCACGCCGGCGAAGACCGTGAGCAAGAGCATGCTCAAACGGCGCGGCGCGACTGAGCGCGCGAGAATGCTGGTCATCGTGTTGAGATTGGCGATGGCCAGTTCTTTGTCTACCCCTTTGATCTGATTGCGAATCGCTCCGACCAGCGCGGCAGGGTTGCCCTGCGTACGCACAGCCAGGATCATCGCGCGCCAGGTGTTCTGCGTGTGCGGCACGTAAACCAGGCCGCGCGGCGCGTCCTCGCGTCCGAAGTAGCGGACATCGGCGACGACGCCGACGATCTCGCGTAGTTTGTTTTCGTCGCGCCACGAGCGGATGCGCTTGCCCAGGGGATCCTCGTTCGGGAAGATCTTACGCGCCAGCGACTCGTTGATGATGATCACCGGGTTGCTTTCGGCCGTATCGCTGGAGTCGAAGTCCCGCCCTTTAATCAACCTTGTGCCTGTGGTCTTAAAATAACCGGGGCTGATAACGTTCCATTGGCCTTCGGCGTCGGCGCCGACGGGCGGCTCCGGCCGGCCTTCGGCGAGGAAGACGCGACCGAGATAGAAGCCGCCGCCGCCCAATGGCAACGCCGAGCTGACTGCCGCCGACTCGATGCCCGGTGTCGCCTTCACCCGCTCGACCAGTTGTTCGTAGAAAGCCAGCACACGCTTCTCGTCTGGGTAGCGCACGCGGGCGGCGGTGATCTCCATGGTGAGAAGGCCTTCGGTCTTTAAGCCAGGATCGATTTGTTGCACGCGCGCGAAGCTGCGAATCATTAGTCCGGCGCCCGCCAACAGCATCAGTGAGAGCGCTACTTCCGCCACCACCAGAGCGCCGCGCCAACGCCGCCCGCGCGTGGCTAAGGCGGCAGAACGGCCTGCTTCCTTGAGCGCGTAGTTGACATGACCTCTGGTTGCCTGCCATGCCGGCAGCACCCCGCAGAGGAGCGCGGTTAGCAGCGTGACTACCAACGTGAAGACGAGCACTCCGGCGCTCACCTTAATCTCTGCCAGCCTGGGCGTGTCTTCTGGGGCCAGGGTCGCTAGCATTTGAACTCCCCAAATCGCCAGCAAGAAGCCCAGTCCGCCGCCCAGCAATGCGAGCAGCAAACTCTCAACCAACTGTTGCTGGATCAGTCGCAGTCTGCTCGCGCCCATTGCCAGGCGGATGGCCATCTCGTGACCGCGCACGGCGGCCCGTGCCAGCAGCAGGTTGGCGACATTGATGCAGGCGATGAGCAAGACAAAGCCGACCGCCGCCAGCAAAACGAGCAATGAAGCACGCAGTTGTTTACCGACGACGTATTCGAGTAAAGGCGTAACGCGATTGCTCCAACCTTTGCGCGACTCCGGGTGATCCTGCTCCAGCCGGCTCGCGATCGTCGCGAGCGCAGCGTTGGCTTGCTCAATGGGCGCTCCCGGCTTCAGCCGCGCCAGACCGATAAAGAGCATGTTGTCGCGACGCAACAGATCGGCATCCGGATTTGGCCCGACGTTCAGCGGCACAAAGACGTCCCGGTCATTCGGCCACACTGCCGCCTTCGGCACGACGCCCACCACCGGGTAAGGCCGGCCATTCAGATAGATATTTCGCCCGATGATTTGCGCGTCGCCGCCGTAATACCGGTGCCACAGAGTGTCGGTGATGACGAGCGCCCGCGCCGGTCCCGGCGGACCGTAATCGTCAGACTGAAACGCCCGGCCGAGCAGCGGCGTCACGGCCAACACGGCGAAGTAGTCTTCCGTCACGACCGCCAGGTTGACGCGTTCCGGCTCGCCCGTGCCTCCACTCAAATCAGCTTTAGTTGTGGTGTTGTCGATGAACGCGACTGCGGCAAATATGTTTTCTCTTTTCCAATCCAGGTAGTCCGCGTATGAGAGGCTGCCATCGTCAATGCCGCGTCCGGGATTAACCGAAACGGGAACCACCAACCGCTCCGCCTGACTGTAGGGCAACGGGCGCAGCAACACTGCATTGACCACACTGAAAATCGCCGTGTTCGCGCCAATCCCTAGCGCGAGTGTAATTACGGCGATCACTGTGAAACCGGGTTGCTTCAGTAAGCTGCGAATGCCGTAGCGAATGTCTTTGACTATTGAGTCCATAATAATCACCTGGCAATCGGCAACAACTCATTCGTAACGCAGTGCCACCAGCGGATCGACCTTTGTCGCTCGTCGCGCCGGCAGGTAACAAGCGAATAAAGCAACCAGCAGCAAGCCGGTTGTGACTAAAGCGAAAGTCGCTATGTCGGTCGGCGAAACCCCGAACAGAAGACTCGACATGAATCGCGTGAGGACAAATGCGCCACCTAAACCAATGCCCGTACCAACCAACGCCAGCAACATACCGTTTCGCAGAATCAGCGTCAGAACATCGAGGGCGCGGGCGCCGAGGGCCATCCGAATTCCGATTTCCTGTGTGCGTTGGCTGACTGCGAAAGCCATCACGCCGTAAATGCCGACGGCGGCCAGTAAGAGAGCGACGATCGCGAAGATCGTCATTGTCACTGAGCCGATGGAATAAACAGAGATCGAGATCGAGCGGACCTCTTGCATCGTCTTTATGTCGAAAACCGGTTGGTCCTTGTCGATCGCGAGCACTTGCTGTCGGATGGCCGCTGCCATTGAACCGGGATCGACGGTAGTCCTTGCCACCAGTACCATCGAATTCCAACTGTCCTGCGCATGCGGCAAGTAATATTCGGGAGTTACCGGCAAATTGAGCTCGTGCTTAACGTCCTGGACGATTCCCACGATCTCCATCCACGGCGCTCTCTCCAACGGCGCGTCGAACCGGATTCTCTTTCCCAGAGCGTCGCCGGCCGGCCAATATTTGCGCGCTAGAGTTTCATTGACGATCACAACTGGGAGCGAGCCGGTTTTGTCCTGGGCAGTAAAGCCGCGGCCCTTCAAAACCGAGATTCCCATTGTTTGAAAGTAGTCCGGAGTACAGACACGATACCGGCCGCCATTTTCCTCTCCGGCCTTCGGTTCGGGGGCGCCCTCGATCAAAAAGTCCTCCGACGAATTCGAGCCGCCGAGCGGGATGTAGTTGACGGCAGCCGCGGATTGAACTCCCGGCAAACTCTTTACGCGCTGCATAAGATCGTCATAAAACGCGGCGCGCTGAGCAGGGTCTTTGTATTTTGCAGTAGGCAAGTTGAGATTTGCCGTGAGGACGCCTGACGGATTAAAGCCCGGATCAGACTTGAGCAGTGCGGCAAAGCTGCGCATGAATAATCCCGCGCCGATGAGCAGCATCAGCGAAAGAGCAATCTCAGAAACGACGAGCAGGCTACGCAGACGATGTGAACCCGCGCTGGTGTTGCGGCCACCTTCTTTCAGCGCAGCGTTAACGTTCGGTTTCGAGACTTGCCAGGCGGGAGCCAATCCGAATACGAAACCGCTCAACAGTGAAAGACCAAACGTGAAGGCGAGGACTTGATAATTGAGACCGAAATTCTTCCAACCGTCGGCGTATTTCGCCGCGTCTCCCGGGTTCGCGGCGCGCAACATATCGATTCCCCAATAGGCGACGACTATTCCGGCAGCTCCGCCGAGCAAAGCAATGACGAGGCACTCAATCAATAACTGGCGGACGATGCGCCAGCGGCTCGCGCCGAGTGCGGTACGCAAGGCGATCTCTTTCTGTCGTGCCCCCGCCCGCGCGAGCGTCAAGTTGGCCACGTTCGCGCACGCGATGAGCAATACAAATCCCACCGCCGCCATCATGATCCACATGGCGGTCGAATAGATGCGCGTGGTATCGGCGACAATCGGATAAACCGTGGCGCCGAGTCCGACGTTTGTCTCGGGATACTGCGTCGCCAGGCGCGCGGTAATGGTGTCGATATCCGCTTGCGCGCTGGGCAGCGTGACGCCGTCTTTCAATCGTCCGATCACGTTATAACTGTGATTGCCGCGACTCTTGGCGAGCTCGGGCGTCACGGGCATCGGCGCATAAATCTCGGCGCCCTTGGGATAATTGAAGCCTTCGGGTAAAACGCCGATGACCGTGCGCGCGTACCCGTTTGTCGTAATTGTCTTGTTGACTATTGCCGGATCCGATCCGAACCGCCGCTGCCATAAGCTGTGCGCAATAATGGCGACGCGATCCTTCCCCGCCTCGTTTTCATCCGGAAGGAAGTTGCGGCCCCAGACGGGCTTGACGCCGACAACGTCGAAGAAGTTAGACGAGACGAGGAAGCCCTGAATGCGCTCAGGCATGTCGCTGCCGGTGAGATTGGGACTCCACCATCGCTCCAGCGCGAGTTGATCGAACGAGTGGTTTTGCGCTCGCCAATCAAGATAATTGGCAAACGCAACTTCGTTATGGTCGATGCCGCGACTCGGGTTCTTGTCCCAGATTGCCACTACCCGATCCTGATTGCGGATGGGCAGCGGCTTGAGCAGCAGTGCGTTTATGGCGCTGAAGATGGCACTGTTTGCGCCGATGCCGAGGGCGAGAGTGATAACTGCAATCGCCGAAAATACGGGCCGCTTCAGCAGAGCCCGGATTCCATAACGAAGGTCAGCAAGTAAAGAGTCCATCAGTTTCTTTCCCCTGCGCCAACTAAGTTCGTCCCAGCGAAGGACGCGTGTCTCGTCAGTTCACGGCGACAATCATTAGGGCAACATCATCTTCAAACTCGCCGCCGGAAAACTCGGTCGCCGCAGCCATAATTAATGACTGCAATTCAGAAGCTGATTGATGCCGCGCTTCAGTCAGCAATTGACGTACGCGTGCTTCGCCAAATTCTTCTCCAGTCGCGTTGCGAATCTCGGTCAGGCCGTCCGTGAAAAGCGCGAGCCGATCGCCTGACCCTAATTGGATCTCTTGATGCCCATAGGTCGAATCGGCAAATGCGCCGAGAACTTTGCCGCCAATCGTGAGCCGCATGGTTTTGCCATCGCCCTTCACCAGCAAGGGCGGGTTATGACCAGCGTTGGTGAAATGCAAAACGCGACGCGGCACATCGAGAACACCATAAAAGCTGCTAATAAATTTGTTCGAGGGAAGGTTGCCGCACATCAACTGATTCAACTGTGCGCAGACATTGCGCGGCGCTGCGTCTTGAGTTGCGACAGTTCTCAGCGCGGCATGCAAATGGGACATCAACAGCGCTGCCGGCAGGCCCTTGCCCGCCACGTCCGCAACGCAAAGCCCGGCTCGTTCCTCCGGCAGAGCAAACGCCGCGAGATAATCGCCGCCGATTATGCGCGCGGCTTTCCAGGTCGAGGCGATCTCAAATCCCGCGAAACGATGTGCCTGGGCAGGCATGAGGCGCCGCTGGATTTCGCGCGCCTCTTTTAATTCAGTCTGCAGCAGGCGACTGATTTCACGCCGTTCCGAAGCTTTCTGGCGTCGCCGGCGCCGGTTTCTTCCCTGCTCGACTTGCGTGCGCAGAACCTTCAGCAGCCGCGAGTTCTCCCAGGGCTTCTGGACAAAATCACGGACACCGCGGTGCATGGCTTCGACCGCCAGATCGACGCTGCCCCAGGCCGTCATCGCGACAATCGGCAGCGTCTTGTCTTCGGCCTGGATGCGCGAGATAAGGTCGAGTCCTTCTTTACCCGACGTCGTATCGCGCGCGTAATTCAGGTCCATCAGCAGGACGTCAAAGTCGCGCTGCTTGATCGCTTCAATAATTGCTGTTGGTGAATCGGCAGACTCAGTCTGGTAGCCCGCGCTCTTTAGGAGTAAGCGCAGGGCTGCGAGCACGTCCGGTTGATCGTCCGCAATTAGGGTTCGAGGAATATGCGCCATCGCCAAAGTACTCACGAGAATCTCGCTCGCTTGGTTAAGAGTTCGGCGCTTCTGGGGATACGCGCGAACCGACTTAGTCGGTCTTAGTTGTCAACGATCCAGCCGTCCTGTAATTGAATGACGCGGTTACCGTACGCAGCATTCGTCTCCGAGTGCGTCACCTGCACGATGGTCGTGCCTTCGTCGTTCAACCGCTTGAACATTTCCATGATCTCTTTGCCCTGGGCCGAATGCAGATTGCCCGTCGGCTCGTCGGCCAGAATCAATCGCGGGCTGGCCACCACCGCGCGCGCGACGCCGACAAGTTGCTGTTGGCCGCCGGACAGTTGCGTTGGATACAGGTCCTTCTTGCCGACAATCTGAAAACGATCGAGAGTGTCGCAAACAATCGACACCCGCTCTTTGCGATTCACGTCGCGATATGAGAGCGGCAGCTCGAGGTTCTCGAACACAGTCTGATCGTCGAGCAGGTGATAACTTTGAAAGACGAATCCAATGTTCCGGTTACGCAATTCGGCGCGCTTCTTCGGATTCAGGGCATGCACGGCCACGTCGTCGAAGTGATACTCACCCTGCCACGCGTGATCGTGCATTCCCAGGATGTGCAGCAACGTCGATTTGCCGGCGCCCGAAGGACCCATAATCGAAATGAATTCGCCGGGTTTGATGTCGAGGTTGATTCGCCGCAGCACATAACTCTTCGTCACGCCCTGCGAAAAATATTTCTCAATGTTGCGAAGACTGATCATGGCGGTTTCGTGATGTGGCACACGCATCTTGCGCGTGAGCTTCACGGGCGGGACGCCCGCGCCACCAATCATTGAACTTCGACAAATCCGCTTTCTCTTAATTCCTGCTTCGCTTCTTCGATCTGGCGACGATTCGCACCCGTTTCTTCTTCGACGATCAAACCATCGAACAGGTGCACGATCCGATCGGCATGCTGGGCGTAACGCGGATCGTGAGTCACCATGCAAATCGTGGCGCCGCCGCGATGCAGCTCACGCAGCAATTCCATCACAGCCTCACCATTAGTTGAGTCGAGGTTTCCAGTCGGCTCGTCCGCCAGCAGGATGCTCGGCGCGCCGCCAACTGCGCGTGCCACTGCGACGCGTTGCTGTTGACCGCCGGAGAGTTGGCTGGGCAGATGCTTCGCACGATGTCCCATGCCGACGCGCTCGAGCGCATCGGTCACCCGCTTCTTGCGCTCGCTCGAGTTCATGCCGCGATAGGTCAAGGGCAGCTCAACGTTTTCATACACGGTCAGGTCGCCAATCAGATTGAAACTCTGAAAGATAAAACCAACTTCGCGGTTGCGGATCCGGGCGCGCTCTGACAGCGACAGATTTGCCACCGGGTGCTGGTTCAAGACGTATTCACCGTCCGACGGTGTATCGAGCAATCCGAGTATTGACAGCAAAGTTGACTTGCCACAGCCTGACGGGCCGGCAATCGAAAGGTATTCACCCTTCTTAATATCCAGGTGAATCCCGGACAGGGCGTGCGTTTCTACCTCGTCGGTATAGAAAACTTTCTTCACGTCGGAAAGGTGGATAAGGGGGTCGGTTGAACTCATGTTCTGCTCCTTAAGTTAAGTTGGTAGACACGCGCCTGGCGTGTTTGAATCCGTGAGCACCCGAAGAAGCGTGCATACCGTTAGCGCAAACGAATACGGTTGTAATTGTCCATGCTGGACGTATCCGAAATGATTACCTGATCGCCTTCGCGCAAGCCGTCGAGTACTTCGACCGTGCTCACCGAAGTGCGGCCTAGCTTTACCTGTGTGCGAGTAGCTTCCTGGCCGTCCGGGCCAAGCTTGAACATACCCACGGTCTGTTGCGCTTGACCGAACGCCGGCCGATCGACGTAGAGAACATTCCGCAGTCGTTCAAGTTCGATGGTTCCATCGACGCTCAAATCGGGACGCGCGCTTTGCGGCAAGCTTTCGGTAAAGGTGACGTCCACGGTGAAAGTGCCCTCGCGCGCAGCCGGATCGATTCGCGAGACCTGGCCCTGAATCAGGCCATTGCGAGTATCAACCACCGCGAGTTGTCCTTCTCTCACGTCTTTGATTTGGGTTTCGGCGACTTTTAATTCGGCTTTCAGCGATGCCGGATCGGCGATCCGCGCGATGTTGACACCCGGGGTAAGTTGCTGCCCTTCCTGCACTGTAATCTGTTGCAGCACGCCATTGGTGCCGGCGCGAACTTTGAGTGCGTCGACTTGATCTCGTCTGAGTTTTGCCAATGCCTGAAGTTGTTCCACGCGCGATTGCTGCGCTTTGATTTGCGCCTTTTTCGACTGACCGCTGATGGCTAGTCGTTGCTGTTCCACCTTGAGTCGATTTGCCAGGTCCAGGACATGTACACGCGAAACCTTCAGCGGAAGTTCCGCGACCAGCCCCTGCTTGGCGAGCTGCTCTTCCGAATCGAGCTGTAACTTCGCCTGGCTGTACTCGGCGTTGATCGAAGCAATTTGTGATTGCTGCGTCATGCCGTCGCTTTCCAAACGGACCTTCAGAGTTTCGGCATCAGCCTGTGCGGTCTTGACCTGGAACTCTGCATCGATGGCCGCCTGCTCTATTTGAGGATTCGACAATTCGACGATCACCGAGCCCGCGCCGACTTCGGCGCCCGCCTGCACGAGAATTCGTTCGACCCGGCCGTCAGCGGGCGCCGGAATCCAGCGCGTCACCTGCGGCACCAGCGTCCCGTTACCCTTAACTTCGCGAACCATCTCGCCGCGTTTCACCACGCCGATCACTGTGGTCGAACGGTCGAGGGTGGGCGCGGCCGGCTTCATCTTGCTGAGACCATAAGTAATGCCGCCGATGGCCGCGACGCCAACGAGGATCAGTAGCGCGGTGCGAATCCGCTTCTTCAACTTCGATTTGGCAGGTCGCTTAATATCCATAATGCTTCATCACTGTACGCGGGCCGATCGACACTTTCCGACGAAGAGAATCACCGGCGAACGGTCGCGCATGCAGTTTTCCGTAAAGCTCTTGTCAACCCCCGTGCCAACAGCGCTGCAGTGACAGGAGGGCGACAACTAGTGTGACGCTTTAGCTTTTGTTGGGGTTTTTAGGTCGCGTGCCGATGACTATCAGACTATTGGCACGGACAATTAAGAATATGGCGGACTCAATGCTCGGTTGTGGGATCAGCGAATCCCATTTTCGAAACGGATGATTCAAATTCTTGCACGCTTGTGCTCGCTATTTAGCGAAAACGGTTTTGACTGGGTCCGTTCACAGAGTTGCTATTTCGCACCCTCCCTCACGGTTGGGTTTCCGTTGCTGCGTCCTCTGTGGTTAACGCAGGTTTGTGCTTAGTTGAGACAAGATAAAAATGTACTCCCGCTGGGTTAATTCTCTCAATATTTAATTTTTAGATTGGTGCCGAAGGGGGGACTCGAACCCCCACGGGTTACCCCACACGCCCCTCAAACGTGCGCGTCTACCAGTTCCGCCACTTCGGCTCGCTCAGGAAGGTTTTCAAAGATGCGCGCCGGCGCGCGCACGAAGTTACTTCGTCGTCGGTTTCGGCGAAGCTGTTATGACAGTCGAAACCGGTGTCGGAGTTGGCGCTGCCGCTGTCGGAGTCGGTTGCGGTGTCGGCGTCGCTGACACGGGTACGTCAGGCACTCCCGACTGCAATACCGAGCGCGTGCCGCTCACTGCCGGGAGAGACAACGTCAAAGCGATCAACATAAACGCTGCGGCCGCGCCGATCGTAATCTTCGCCAGCAAGGTCTGTGTTCCCCGCGGTCCAAATGCGGTGCTCGAAACCGAACTCGTGAACAAAGCACCAGCGTCAGCTTTTCCTGGCTGCAACAAGATAACCAGGATCAGGATGACGCAAGCGAGAATAAATAATCCGTATAAAACGTAAGCAATCATTGTCTGTCAGTGGTCAGTGGTTAGTGGTCAGTTCAGTTTCAAACAACTGACAACTAACCAGTGACAACTGACTATCTCTCATAATTTACAATCGCCGCGAAACTCTCTGCTTGCAAACTTGCGCCGCCGACCAATGCCCCATCGATGTCGGGCTGTTTCATCAGACCCGCGATGTTGTCGGGTTTGACTGAGCCGCCGTACAGAATTCGCAGCGCGTCAGCCGCGGCCGGAGAATGCCTCTCCGCAAAAACGCGCCGGATAAACGCGTGCATTTCCTGCGCTTGCTCCGGCGTCGCGGTGCGTCCAGTACCAATGGCCCAGACCGGTTCGTACGCCACGATGATACGGTCGAGATCAGAGGCTGTCAACCCGCTCAAACTGCCGGTTAACTGTTCTTTCACGACATCCAGAGCCTTGCCGCCGTCCCGCTGATCGAGCGTCTCACCAACGCAGACGATCACAGTCAGGCCGGCTGCGATGCCCGCTTGCGCTTTCTGACTGACAATTTGATCAGTTTCCAAATAGTACTGGCGCCGCTCTGAGTGTCCGACAATAACATGCGAGCATCCGGCATCCCGCAACATGAATGCGGCAACTTCGCCCGTGAAAGCGCCTTCGTTCTGTTCAGTCGCGCAGTCCTGCGCCGAGACGTGGATGTTCGAGCCTTCCAAGCGATCCGCGACTGATTTCAGCGCCGTGAACACCGGGGCAATCACGACTTCGCAATGGTTCGCATTGGCAACCAGCGGTTTCAGCGCGACCGCGCTCGACACAGAGTCGCCGACCGTCTTGTACATTTTCCAGTTTCCAGCGATGACAGGTTTACGCATGACGCTCCACGTTTGTCGTTAAGATTCTCGACGCGAATACTAGCAAACGTCAGCGCATTTTACGTAACAGACAGCTCAAAGCATCCGGGGTAAGAACCCGGTTCGGCTTTGAGTTCGACGGTGTTCCGGCGCTGTCGCGGGCAAGCACGTTCGAGCAGGCTGAGCGCTTCCAACTTCTAGAGCTTCATTTTTTGCAGAATCTCCTGAAAGCGCGGGTCGTCGCGCAAAGTATCGTAGTGTGGGTTGGTTTTGATCCACATCATGCGGTCGTCGCGTGTGCTGAACGCCCTTTGCAGGGCCGCGATGGCGTCGTCTTTGCGCCCGATCCGTGCGTACACTGCCGCCAACTGGGCGTCGTTCCCGTCGGCATCCCGGGCCGATGCCTCAAACTCGCGCAAGAGTTGTTGGGCCTTCGCCTTTTTGCCCGAAAGAAAATAGATCATCGCCAAGGTCATCCTAATGCGCTCTTTTGATTTTGCTTCCGGCGGCGCACGGTCGATGACGCGCAAACTTTCGGCGTATTCGCCCTTGGTAAAATACTGATCTGCTAACGCAGCCCAAGCCGACAGGTCGTTATTAAGCTCCGTGGCTTTCAAGTATTCGCTGATGGCCTCGGCAGTCTGCCGGTTGGAAGCCAGCGCGAACGCGTAAATCGAATTGTACGTCGGGTCAAGCTCGTGGGCCTTGCGCGCCTCGACGACGGCTTCGGCGGTGCGCCCGAGTGTGATCAGGAGGAAGGCGTAGCTGCGGCGGAACCTCGCTTCGTTCGGCGCCAGCTCGATGGCGCGCGTCATGTGCCTTTCCGACGCCGCCCAATCCCAGTCGTAAATGCGACGCACCCAGCCGAGCGAGGAGTGGGCCTCCGCCAGATTCTCATCCAGCGCGAGGGCCTTGAGCGCGGCGGCTTTCGCCTGTTCATAGAGCTGTCTGCGCTTGTCGCCGCTCGAAATGTTTGCCTTGCGCGCGTAGGCGCCGGCCAAGCCCGTGTGGGCCAGCGCGTAATTCGGGTCGAGCTGCAAAGCGCGCTCGTATTCGGCAAAGGCGCGGTCGATATTCTCTTTGTCAAAGCCGGACTTGCTGAGAAGATAGCCACCGCGCAGGTAAGCCTGATACGCCTCCGCATTTTCTGTGTAACGCTTCAGCACCAGCGCGCGCTCAGGCTGGCTGAGGTTCAAGGCCAGGGCCGACGCTGCTTCCAGAGAGATCGCATCCTGTAGCTTGAAGATGTCCGTCTCGATTTCGTCGAACGTCCCCGCCCAAATCTGCCGGCCATCCGCCACCCGCAGCAGCCTGACCCTTACGCGCAGCCGGTTTCCGTCGCGTTGAAAGCTGCCGTCCATGATCGCGTCAACTTGCAACGCGTGCCCGGCTTCGAGCGGGTCATATTCGGCTCCAGTGTATTTTGTGACGGAACTCAGAGGCCGCACGGTAATTTTTTGCGAGCTTCCGAGACGGGCGATCAAAGACTCGGCCAAACCCAAACTGAGCGTCTCGTCGTCCTCACTTGTCGTAATCGCCTTTAACGGCAGCACCGCGATCGAGCGCACCGCCGTTGCGGGGGCGGCTTCCTTCGGCCCACTCCGCCCACGAAAGTAAAAGAGGGCGACAGCTCCCACGATTAGAAACACCGAAACAGCCAGGGCGGGGCGGATCGTTTCGCGCCGACGTTTGCCGGACGGCTCGGGGAGCACAGTGGGCGAACTCGCGACGGCCGCCTTTGTTTCGCCTTCAGTAATCGTCTCCGCCGCTTCAGTCTCGACGACTTGCGACCGCGTATGCCGCGTGTAGGTCAGCTCGACGCTCTCAACCGGGACCGCACGCACA
>DATNEI010000203.1:0-75823 GCA_035606795.1 Pyrinomonadaceae bacterium | reverse complement strand
ATCCTTGAAACACAAAGCCAATCTTGCGCGAGCGAATGTCTGCGCGCTCATCTTTCGACATCTGCGAGACGTCCTGGCCATCAAGAATGTAGGTTCCTTTCGTTGGCCGATCGAGACAACCGAGGATGTTCATCGTCGTCGATTTGCCGGAACCAGAGGCACCCATAATCGCGACAAACTCGCCTTCGCGAATTGTTAGCGACACGCCGCGCAACGCATGCACCTGCACATCCCCCATCGTGTAAGTCTTGTGAATGTGCTCGAGCTCAATCACCGGACGCGCGTCGGGAATCTGCGCCGCGCCGATGACGGCTGGGGTTGCTCTCGTGATTTCCTGAACTGCTTGCATGGTTCTTTCGATTTGCTGTAGGGGCAGGGCTTGTCCCTGCCCGTGTGTAACCTACAGAGGCGGACGCTGGCCCGCCTCTAAATCCCGCGATGACGTTTACCGCCCGCCGCGTCCGCCGCCAGCGGCTCCGCCGCGTGGTGCGCCACCGAAACCAGGCGCTGACGTCTGATTGGAATTCGATCTAGCGGCACTGCTCGACTGGGTCTGACCAGTAATCACCATCTCGCCTTCGACCAGATTGCCCTCGACAACTTCGGTCGAGATGCCGTCGGTCAAACCAATCGTGATCCCCCGGCGTTCCGGCTTGCCGTCTTTGCCGAGCACCCAAACGACACGCGTCTGTCCGGCGAGCACTGGATCAGTTGGCCGCGCAAATTGCACGTCGCCACGGCTACCGTTGCTGGATGTTTGCGTTGCATTCCCAGCACCCGCATTCGCCTGACGCCGTCCCTGCCAATTGCCATTGCCGCTGCGCTGGGCGTTAGTGTCTTGCGGCGTAAATCGCAACGCTGCATTCGGCACCTTCAAAACGTTATTGCGTTCGTCGATCGTGAACGTCAGGTTCGTGGTCATCCCCGGCTTCAATTTCTGTTCCGGATTGTCTACGTCAATCACGACGTTATAGGTC
This sequence comes from Pyrinomonadaceae bacterium, assembly GCA_035606795.1. Classification (GTDB taxonomy): domain Bacteria; phylum Acidobacteriota; class Blastocatellia; order Pyrinomonadales; family Pyrinomonadaceae; genus UBA11740. The sequence continues at coordinate 74,846 of DATNEI010000203.1, read as the reverse complement.
ACCACGTTCTGAACATTCTGTGGATTCAGACGCATCTGCTCGATTTTTCCATCGAAGTCTTTTCCCGGAAACGCGTCAACGGTGAACTTCACCGATTTCGCATTTTCCGCCAGCCCGATGTCGGCCTGATCGATGTTCGCGATCACCTGCATTTTGGTGAGGTCGTTGGCAATCGTGAACAGCGTCGGTGCCGAAAGGCTCGCAGCAACGGTCTGTCCAACGTTTACGTCACGCGACACAACCACGCCATCGATCGGCGAAGTGATCGTCGTGTGCGCCAGGTTTACTTGGGCAAGCTGCAAAGCCGCCGCGGTCTGCTGTACCTGAGCTTCAGCGGCCGCGACTTGCGCCTGTGATTGCTGTACCTGTGCCTGCGACTGCTGCACCTGTGCGTGCGATTGGGCGACGCCGGAACTCGCCGCTGATTGCTGGCTCAACTGGGCCTGATTCAATTGCGCGACGCCCTGATCGTATCTGGCTTTCGCAGTCTGATAAGCCGTCTGTGCCACGTCGACGTCGCGTTGGGCAATGACGCCGGCTCGCTGTAACGATTGCTGTTGCCGCAAGTAACTGGCGGCGTCATCTTCCTGCGCTTTCAGTACGGCCAGATTCGCCTGCGCCGCGCTGACACCAGCCTGATTATTTTGAGCCGTCGATTGTGCCGCTTGCGCTTGCGCCTGGGCGCCGCTTACGCCGGCACGAGAATTCGAAACGGCCGCCCGCGCTTGCTCGAGAGCGGCCTTCGCCTGCTGAAGATTCGCCTGCGCCTGTTCGACCTGCGCCTTTGAGACGGACGGATCGAGCTGCGCGATCACTTGGCCTTTCTTAACGACGGAATTGTAGTCGGCGTACAAAGCGGAAATCGTTCCCGACGCCTGACTGCCTACTTGCACAGTTGTCACCGCCTGCAACGTTCCCGTTGCGGTCACAGTGTTGCGCAGACTGCCGCGATCAACGCGCGCAGTCAGATACTGCGCGGGCGAGTTGCCGCCCCAAAAGTAATAGGCAGCAGCCGCAAGCAGCACAAGGCCGCCGGCTCCAATCATCAAGTATTTCTTGTTGCTGATTAACTTTACCGATGCGGTCCGCACCCAGCCCAAAACTGCTGAGGGGTTGAAACCGCCGACCACCGGTTGTTGTCTAACAAATTCAGTCGCCATGATTTCTTCCTGTGATTAAGTAAGTACGCCGCGAACGGTCACCATGCGGCGCTATCGAACTAGACACCGCCGGGGCGATTCTCGTTACACTTCTCAGAAGTCCCCACATTAGAAGAGACAGCAATTGCCGATCCCCTCTTTTTACGGATTTTATGGGCAAATTTGGCCCGGCTGACGCTTGGCCTCGTCATATATGTAACGAACAAGGTCTTTCCGGTGTCTGGGTGTTCGAGAGGCTATGGGCCTCACATTTGTAGAACAAGGAGTTAAGGGTATGAAACTTGGAAAAGTAAAAGTGTTGGCAATAGCCTCTCTCTCTGCTGTTGTTTTGGCTGCTTCGATTGCCGTCGCGCAGTCGGTGAAAACCGGACCGCAGGATGGCAAAGGCGGACGTCATGGGTGGCATGGCGAAGGCATGAAGCGTGGTGGTGGTGAAGGTGACGCTCTCTTCAATCGTCTGAACTTAGCCGACGATCAGAAAGCGAAGCTGAAACAAATTCGCGAGAGCTTCCGCTCGACGAACAAACCGCTGATGGAACAACTGCGCGCAAAGCGACAGGAGTTGCGCCAGGCAAGCGAAGGCGGTACGTTCAACGAAGCGCTGGCTACTCAGAAACTGACGGATATGGCAGGCCTCGAGGCCAAGCTGATGGGCGCGAGATTTCAGCTCCATCAGGAAATGCTGAGTGTGTTGACTGCTGAGCAGAAGACGCAGCTCGATCAGTTGAAAACGCAGTTCAAAGAACGTCGCGGCGGACGCCGTGGCGGATTCGGCGGACAGCGCGAGAACGAGTAAGCGTACGTGACAGAACCGCGAGCGGTAGCGACCGGATCAAGGTTCCAGGTTCAATCAAAGTTGGTCTGTGTTTCAGATTTTCATGACAGAAGCGCATTGATCCGGTCGCTACCGCTCGCGGTTCTGACACTCTTTTTGAGGATCCGCTTCTGTCGAACAACTACGAACAAGCGTCCGAAGTTGAACTGGCCCGCCTCGCGCGCGACGAAGATGAGTATGCCTTCGCCGAAATCGTTCGACGCTTCAGCCCGCGAGTCTTCCACGTTGCTCACCGGTTCTTTCGGGATCGCAGCCAGGCCGAAGAGGCCGCACAGGAAACCTTCCTGAAAGCCTTCGCACAGATAAAAAGTTTCGCCGGTCGCGGCTCGATGGAAGGATGGCTGACACGCATTGCGACCAACACCTGCTTGAATATGCTGCGCAGCGCTAAACGCCGGCCTGAGTTGGTCACGTCGGATTTGACTGAAGATGAAACGGCATGGCTCGAACAAGTGTCTAACTCAATAGGAGCGCCGGCCCCCGACGCGGAACAGAGAGTGATTGGGGTGGATCTGGCGGACAAGGTTTTGGAGACGTTGAACCCTGAAGATCGTTTGGCGCTGACAATGATCGATGGCGAAGGAGCTTCAGTGAACGAGGTGGCGGAAGTAACGGGATGGTCGGAATCAAAAGTTAAAGTTCGCGCATTTCGGGCGCGCAAGAAAGCGAGAGAAGTGCTGAAACAGCTATTAGGCAGAAGGCAGTAGACAGAGGCAGGGCATAGCGATGGACAAGAACCACATCACCAAAATCCTCGATGACAAGCCATTGACGGCGCTGTCAGAAAGCGAGTTGGCTGCCGTGCGCGTACATATCGCGGGCTGCAATGATTGCGCGCGCAATTTTGAAGCTGCTCAGCTTTCGGGTTTGTTGCTCAAAGAGCGAACCAGCGAAGCCGCTCAGAGCGCGCGCAACGCAAATCCGTTCTTTCAGACGCGCGTGCTCGCCGCCTGGCGGGAACAGCAGGCCACGGCCGGCGCGTGGAGCCTTCGTCGCTTGTGGAACACCACCGGCACATTGATCAGCTCCATGGTTGCGACTACCGCAGTCCTGGCTGCGCTGGCGTTTGTAATTCCGGCTGAAGAGTCAGCAGCGCAGACAGCCGCTTTAGTACCTTCGTCAGCGGAGTCGGTGATGTTGGACCAGGGCGAAGAAGAGATGACGAACGAACAAGCGCTGAGTGCGATCTATTACGATGAAGAGGCGAGATGACCATGACTGAAAAGATTCGCAGCAAGTGGCAGGTCCGCATCGCGACCGTCGCAATCTTCGTCCTCGGGTTCGTGGCGGGGATGCTCGCACTGCACGCTTACGGCCGTTGGGCACATCGGCGGCCGCCGGAAAACCGGTTTGAGCAAATGGCCAGCCGCTTGCAACTCAACGATGATCAAAAAACGAAAGTGCAGCAGATCTTCTCGGACACCCGCCAGCAATTACAGGGACTGCGGAAAGAATCGGAGCCGCGCGTCAACGACATTCGCCAACAAGCCGATCAGCGTATGCAGCAAGTCCTCACACCCGAACAGTGGCAAAAGTTTCAGCAGATGAGAAGCGAGATGCGCGCGCGGCGCGGTCGCAGCGAACGGCCTTAGAGCACCGTTACAGAACCGCGAGCAGTAGCGAGCGGGTTAAGGGCTCAACTTCAGAGCAAGTCGTGTCTTTATTCCGCTCGCTACTGCTCGCGGTTCTGTAACTACAAAGCTGCTGCGCCGGAAACGATTTCGATAATCTCGCGGGTGATTGCCGCCTGACGGACACGGTTCATGTTGAGAGTCAGCGTGGAGATTAGTTCGCCGGCATTCTTTGAAGCGGCATCCATGGCGGTCATGCGCGCGCCTTGTTCCGAAGCGATCGATTCCAGCAACGCGCGAAAAATCTGCGTGTCGATCAAGCGCGGCAATAAGCGGCGAAAGACTTCCGCAGGAGGCTGTTCGAAGATGTAGTCTTTGGTGTTCGCTGCCGGTGAGGTTTCCGCTTCCGTTTCCGTCTTGGAAATCGGCAGCAGTTGTTCAGTCACGACGCGTTGCGTCAGCACGGATTTGAACTCCGCAAAAATCAGAAAGACTTTGTCGATGCCTTCGTCTTCCGTGAAGCGCTTGATGATGTCGTTGGCGACCTCGAGAGCTTCTGCGAAGTCGACGCGGCCTTTGCCGGTGAGACCGATGTATTCCGAAACGATGTTGCCGCGCCGGCGATAGAAGTCGCAGCCTTTGCGGCCTACGGCCATCCATTCGATCTGTTTGCCAGGATTCTCTTTGACGAATACTTGTGCAGCCTTGATGAGGTTCGCGTTGAATGCACCACACAGACCTTTGTCCGCAGTGACCAGGACCACCAGATAGCGTTCGTCGCCGCGTTTGTCCAACAATGGATGATGAAAATCGTCGGTGGTCTGCGCGGCCAACTCGCTCAACACCTGATTCATTTTGTCGGCGAACGGACGCGCATTGATCACGCGATCCTGAGCGCGCCTTAGCTTGGACGCCGAAACCATTTTCATGGCTTTGGTGATCTGCTGCGTGTTCTTGACCGACTTAATGCGCCGGCGAATGTCTAAAAGATTGGCCATACAAATTCAGTGATGAATCTCAGTGATGAGGTATGAGTGATGAGTCATGAGTAAAAACCACATCTCGACCAGGCGTCGCGTTTACTTATCACTCAATCCCTCATGACTCTCTCATCACTCATCACTCATCACTCATAACTCATCACTCATTACTCATTACTTTCGTTTACGCCGCGACGGCCGCAGCCCGTTCCGTCCACGTCTCTTTAAAATCCTTCAACGACTGATGAAGATCCTTCTCGATGTCTTTATCGAGGGCTTTCTTTTCTCGTAATGCTTGCAGCACGCCGGGATGCGAATTCTCGATGAAGCGCAACAACTCAGCCTCGAAAGTGCGCGTGTCAGAAACCGCGACGTCGTCCGTGTAGCCGTTGTTAGCTGCCCAAATCGCCAGCACCTGCTTCTCAACATCCATCGGTTGATACTGCGGCTGTTTCAAAATTTCGGTGAGACGTTCGCCGAGCGCGAGCTGCGCCTGCGTCGCTTTGTCGAGATCTGATCCGAACTGCGCGAATGCCGCCAGGGCGCGATACTGTGCGAGCGAAAGCCGCAAGCCGCCGGCCACCTGCCGCATCATCTTCACCTGCGCCGCGCCGCCCACGCGCGAAACCGAATTGCCAACGTCGATTGCCGGCCGAATACCGGCATTGAAGAGGTCAGCTTCCAAAAAGATTTGACCGTCGGTAATCGAAATCACGTTCGTCGGAATATAGGCCGAGATGTCACCCGCCTGCGTTTCGATCACGGGAAGGCTCGTCAGGGAGCCGGCGCCCTTAGCATCCGAAAGTTTCGCCGCACGCTCAAGCAAGCGCGAGTGCAGATAGAAGACGTCACCGGGATAGGCTTCACGGCCCGGCGGACGACGCAACAGCAGCGAAATCTCACGATAGGCAGCGGCTTGTTTCGAGAGATCGTCGTAAATCGTCAGCGCATGCTGACCGCGATCGCGGAAGTACTCGCCCATCGCGACTCCGGAATAAGGCGCCAGATATTGCATCGCCGCGGGGTCTGAAGCAGTTGCCTTCACCACGATTGTGTAATCCATCGCGCCGAAATCCTGGAGCGTCTTCACCACCTGCGCGACGGTCGAAGCCTTCTGGCCGATTGCCACATAAATACAAATCACATCTTTGCCGCGCTGATTAATGATGGTGTCGACCGCGATGGCCGTCTTCCCAGTCTGCCGATCGCCGATGATTAGTTCTCTCTGCCCACGACCAATCGGCACCATCGAATCAATCGCTTTCAGACCCGTCTGCAAAGCTTCTTTCACCGGCTGCCGCTCGACCACGCCGGGAGCGATGCGCTCAACCGGGTTGTATTCCTCGGTGATGATTGGTCCACGCTCGTCCACCGGATTTCCGAGCGCGTCAACCACGCGTCCGACCAGCGCCTGGCCCACCGGAACCTGCATGATGCGGCCGGTGCGCTTTACCAGATCGCCTTCCTTGATCTTTTGAAAGTCGCCGAACAGCACCACGCCGACTTTGTCTTCTTCGAGGTTCAATGCCAGGCCGCGCACTTCGTGCGGGAACTCGAGCAGCTCGCTGGCCATGACTTTTTCGAGACCGTGCACCTCGGCGATACCGTCACCGACTTTGATCACGGTGCCGACTTCCATCACAGTCACGCCGGCTTCAAAGTTCTCGATCTGCTGGCGAATGATTTCGTTGATTTCGTTTGCTTTGATTGGTTCCATAACGATTTTAGATTTGCGATTTTAGATTTGCGATCGCTTTTTTGCCTGGCGCGGAGCCAATCAAAAAATCACAAATCAAAAATGTTCAGCCGGCCATTCTTTCCTTAATCAGCTGCAAGTGATTGCGCACAGAGCCGTCGTAGACGGTCGAACCGATGCGGGTGACGAGGCCGCCGATCAATTCGGGATCTTGCTTAAAATTTAGACGCACCTTTTTCTGTGTCAGACCGTTCAACCGCTGTTCCAGGCTCTGCTGAATGTTTGGCGGCACCGGTCGCGCCGTCATTACGATGGCGGCCACCATGCCGGCGCGCTCGTCCAGAATTTCCGTCAATTTCCGGTTGATGTCGGGAAGTTCTGTGAGTCGCTGGTTTTGCAGCAGCACTTTTAGAAAATTCGTCGTGGTCGGCCGCGGCCGCGCGCGCTCGATCAACTGGTTCAAAACTGCGCGCTTCTTATCTAAAGCTATCGTCGGGTTGCGAAAAACTTCAAGTAGATTGGCGTTTGCTTGCAGCACCTCTTCCCATTGCTGAAGCTCGTGCCGAACCTCGTTCACTTCGCCACGATCGACCACCACATCCGCCAACGCCGATGCATAGCGGCGCGCGATCATTTGCACACTCATTGCGGCGCGCCTCCCAGTTCCTGAACGTTACGTTGAATCAAACGAGCATCATCTTCGGGTTTCATTTCGCGCCGAATGATTTCTTCCGCCAGCCGCACTGATGTTTCCGCGGCATAGTTGCGCAGCTCATGCTTCGCAGTCTTGCCGGCGTTCTCTATGTCGCGCTTGGCCTGCTCGCCGAGTTTCGCGATCTCAACCTCGGTTGCTTTTGCGATGCGCTCGCGCTCTTCGGAAACCTCGCGCTTGGACTGTTCCTGAATCGTCGAAACTTCGCTGTCGAGTCGCGCCAGGCGTGATTCGACGTCTTTCAACTTTGCCAGCGCCGCATCGCGTTCCTGCTGCGCGCGCGCCAGCTCCTGCTTGATCGTTTCCCGTCGCGTTTTGAAGGCTTCGCCAAGTTTCACTTTCTTGATCAAAACGTAGGCAAGTCCGCCGGCGAATAACGCAAGATTGACGAACTTCCACAATTCGAATCCCGGATAGTCCCACCACCGAGGTTCTTGCATTAAGAGCAAAAGCCACAGAGGCGCAGAGACACTGAGAAACGTCGAACTACTTTTCAGTGCGCCGGGACGACCCTGGGCAATTTCGTCTGTGTCTCTCAGTCTCTGTGGCATTTGCATTAGAGAGTTCGTCCCAGAACCCGCGCGCTAATTTCCGTGGCAATGCGTCGCGAATCGTCTGCCAAAGTCGCGCGCGCGCCTTCAGCTTGTTGCGAGATCGCTTGTTTCTCTTTGGCGATCGACTCTGACAGTTCCTGGCGCATCTCATTCAACCTGCGCTGACGCTCCTGCATCGCCGCGGTTCGTTCCTGCTCACTCAAAGCGTACGCTTCGGCACGGGCTTGCCGCAGCTGACGCTCGTAATTCGCGAGCTTCTGACTGACATCGGTCATGATTTCCTGCGCTTCAGACATGCGCCCGCGGGTGCGCTTTTCGCGGGCTTCCAGGATTCGATTGATGGGTTTGTAAAGCGTGGCGTTCAGCACAAAGATCATCACCAGGATAATGATCACGTGCAGAATCAGCGTGCCGTCGGGCACAAGTTGAATTGAGTTTTCGGCAAAGCCGAGTACAAACATCATTTTGGTAACTTGGAAGCTGGGGGTGGTTTGTCAGATTTGCGCGTCCGGCTCAGTGGCGGTGCGGCATCCTGACGGCGACTTGGTTAATCCCGATGTCATCGGGACAGCCATAGCGACCCAACTGCGACTGCATTAAAGAGGTGAGGCTAACATGCGATTTTCCAACGCGTCAAGCAAGGTTAGACGCTTCCTTGACATCGTTTCGTTGCGCCGTTAGGCTTGGTGTTTTCGTTAGTCGAGGAATTCGTCGCTATGCCGAAGAGAACGTTTCAACCTAACAACCGACGCCGCGCCAAAACGCACGGATTTCGCGCGCGCATGGCCACCAAAAATGGCCGGCTGGTGCTTAAGCGGCGCCGCGCGAAGGGCCGCAAGCGCCTGACGCCGTCACATTATTAAAGAAGTTGACCGCTACCGATGACGCGCCGGCGAAACTAAGCTTTGCGCTGCCGAAAGAGCACCGGCTGCGCGCGCGAGCGGAATTTCAAAAAGTATATGCCGAAGGGCAGCGCTACGACGGCCGTTTGATGGCCGCTTTTTTACGCGCAAATGACGGTCAGGGACATCGACTCGGCGTCACGGCCTCAACCAAAGCGATTGGCAAGTCAGTCGATCGGGTGCGCGCGAAAAGGCTTTTACGCGAACTGTTTCGCCGCAGCACTAGCGACTTAGCCGCGCTTACCCGGCGCTACGACTGGGTCATCAACGCCAAGCGGCCCGTACTGAGTTCAACCGAAGAACTTCGTTTCCGCGAATTTCGTAGGATCATTGAGCAAGTGGCCCGGAGTGAGCGTGCTTAGCTCTCTTGCGAGAGGGCCAGGGTGAGGGACGGAATCATTGCCGATTTTTGATTGTCGATTGCCGATTGAAATCCAGCTTAGTGGAGATCCAACTCAACTTCGGCAGTTCAATCAAAAATCGGAAATTGGCAATCGGCAATGTTCATGCGGTTCGTTCTAATTTCGGTTTTGAAATTTTACAAAGCAGTAATCTCGCCGTGGTTACCGCCGTCCTGCCGTTTTACTCCGACCTGTTCCGAATACGCGCGTGAAGCCATCGAACGTCATGGAGCGATCAAGGGAACTGGCATGTCTATTTGGCGTCTGTTGCGATGCCAGCCGTTCTGCGCAGGTGGTTACGATCCGGTGAAGTGAATGTCCGACAAACTTTAGTTTGTCGCTGGTTTTGATGGTTATGTCCTGAGCAGTAACGACAAACTGAAGTTTGTCGAACACTAGTTAATGAAGCAACAACAACGATTCATATTCGCGTTAGTCGCCTCAGCCGCAGTACTGATTCTGTGGAACTACTTGTACCCGCCGGTAAAGCCGCCGCAGAACGCCAACGCCAATCAGCAAGTCGCGCAAGCATCGCCCCAGGCTACCGGCGCAGGTGCCGCTCAAAGTTCTCCGCAAGCGACAGCGCAACCCAGCGCCAACCCGACCGCTACACCGGCGATTGCCCAAGGCGCCGCGTCACCAACGCCGGCTCCGGACACGATTCCACAGCGAAAGATTCACGTCGTCACCCCGCTGTACGAAGCGACGTTTGATACACATGGCGCAGTCGCCACCAGCTGGATCATCACCAGGAACAAGAATACCGGGCGCGACATACATGCCTCGGGATCCACGAAAAACGATCCGAAGCGTCTGGAACTAATTTCATCTCCGCCGGCCGGCGTGTCGCCCGATCAACTTTTTCGCACCCTGCAAATCGTCACGGGTGATGCCACCGTTGACGCGGCGCTGGCAAACAAGAACTTCAAAGTTGTCGGATCCAAATCTGAATCCGGTGACGAAACGATCAATGTCGACAGCGGCTCTCAACAACTCGACTTCGTCGTGCACGACGATGCCACCGGTCTGGACGCAACCAAGCGGATGGTTTTCTTCGCGGACCGTTACATCGCAAACTTCAGCCTGACGTTGGCGCGCGGCGGCCAGTCAGTACCGCAAGCTCAACTCGCAATTGGTCCGAACATCGGCGATCAAGGCATCGATCATTACAGTTTTTATCTCTACGCACCCGAAGGAATCAGCGTCGTGAATGGGGAGGCCCGGCGCGTGCCCGCAACCGAAGTGCACGCGGACCGTCGCAGCAGCGGCTTGTTCGGGTGGATTTTTGAAGGCCTCGGCCTGAAGACAGTGCAGACAAAGCCTGTCGATCGCGATCCGATCGACGGGCCGGTTCAGTGGGCGGGTGTCGGCGACACTTACTTCGCGATGATCGCAGTACCGTCGAAACAAACTGCGGGCCTTGAATACCGCACCGTTCCTTACGAACAAAAAGTAAACGGCAAACCTGAACAGCGCTTTCTGATCACTGGACTCATCCCGGTTCCAGCAGATGGCACGCTCACCGCACTCTATGTGGGACCGAAAGATCACAAGCTGCTCGCCGAAGCCAGCGCGCAAACGAAGCAAGTTGGCGGAGCGCAAGTCGATCTGGGCGAAGCGATCAATTACGGCTTCCTCGCCTTTATGCGTCGTGGCTTGGCTGTGCCGATTCTCTGGTCCATCAACGCGCTGCAGAAGCTAACCAACAGCTACGGTGTCGCGATCATCCTCTTCACGATTTTGATCTACTCGTTGTTCTTCCCGCTCAAGTGGCAGTCATCGCGCAAGATGAAGAAAGCGCAAAAGTACGCGCCGCGCATGAAAGAGCTGCAAGAAAAACTGAAAGGGATGAAGCAGACCGATCCGCGCATGAAAGAGTTGCAGATGGAGCAACTGCGCCTGATGAAAGAGGCCAATCCGCTGGGCGGATGTCTGCCTTTGTTGATTCAGATGCCTTTTCTTTTTGCGCTGTACACGGCGCTGACCATCTCGATCGATTTTCGGCAGGCATCGTTTCTTTGGATTCCGGATCTGTCGTCGCCCGAACCTTACCTGCTCGGTTTCCTGCGTATCCTGCCGCTTCTCTTCTGCGGTTCGATGATCTTTCTGCAGTTGTTGACGCCGCAACCCTCTGCCGATCCGCTGCAGCGCAAGATGATGGCAGTCGGCATGCCGCTCTTCATGCTCTACATTTTATGGAGCGCGCCGTCGGGGCTTTTGCTTTACTGGCTGGTGGGAAACATCGTGGGATTTTCGCAGCAGTTGATCATAAATCGTCTCACCAAGACCGATGAAGAACCGCCACCGCCTGACGTGAAGGGCGCGAAGAAAAAACCTGCTAAGAAATTGAAGCCTGCGGAAGCATGAGGTTGTTCTAAGCTGCGTAGCAGCGAAATATTTATAGCACGAGAGCGCAAGAAGATTTCAAAGCTCCGTAGGAGCGCGATATTCTGTCGCCCGTAAACGGGCTCAGAGATCTAAGAGAGCTTCGCAATTCTATAAATATTTCGTCCCTAACGGGACGATGGAGGAAACCTCATGGTCGGGAAGGGTGCTTGCGCCCGCTCTTGGTTCGATCGCAATTATAAAGCGGGGGCAAGCCACCCTTCCTAACCTTGAGGTAATCGAGGGGCCGTCCTCAGCTTTTGACAACCTGGTAGTGCAACTTCACCACTCCATCCGAATACTTCTTGGTCGATAGCAATTTCAGCTGGACGGTGCGACGGCTCGGCGCGATCAGCGGAATGCCCTCGCCGATGAAGACCGGGATCACGCTGATAACGAACTCGTCGATCTCACCTTCATCGAGGAATGAAGCGATGATGTCGCCGCCCCCCATCATCCAGATGTCTTTGCCCTTCTGAGCACGCAGGCGTTTCGTGAATTTCTTGATCGGTTCGTTGACGAACTCGAAACCCGGCAGAACCTTCTTCGGTGGGCGCCGACGCGAGAAGACGTAATTACCCATCGCACTGCCATCGTCGGGTATCTCCAGGCCTTGCTCGACAAACTTTACCGCCGTGTCATACGTCTTTCGTCCGTAAAGAATGGTATCGACCGACTTGTAGAATTCGCCAATGCCGTAATTGCCTTTGGGCGCCGGCCGGTCGAGCCAATCAACCGCACCATCCTGGCGCGCGATGAAGCCATCGGCACTGGTGGCAATGTAGACGATAATTTTTCGCATGATTGTCAGAACCGCCTGCGGTAGCGGGCGGTTGATCTATGAATATCAAGGCTAAGACCGGCGGGTTCAACCACCCGCTACCGCAGGTGGTTCTGACTTTCTTATCGTATCGTAACCGTCATTTTGTAACGCGACGTGCCCTTCGCTTGTGACGGTCGCGACACCGTCAAGAAGTATTCACCCGTCGCCGGCAGCACCTTCGCATAATTCCAGTTGCAGTCGTATTCCAATCCGACATCGACCCCATCAGGACCCTTCAGATCGAAACAAGCAGATTTCGCAGGCACATTCGTCAGTTTGATAATCAAGCGCTGTCCTTGTCGCGCCGATAGAACGTATTCAGCTTGTTCGTCGTTGTGCACGACGTCCCTAAGCGTAGTACTCGTCGTGCCGCGCTTGAATTCTATGCGGTTGGGTTCCGCTTTGCCCCCGCGTTGAGCAGTGACTGTGCTGGCGATGACCAGGAAAAATAAGCCGCAGATGAACGCGGATGAACGCGGATAAGAAAACAACCGGAAGTGAAATATTCGGCTATTCAAAAAATGTCTGAGAAACCTCATGGTCAGGAAGGGGTGCTTGCGCCCGCTGACTTTATACAGCTAAGAGCGGGGGCAAGCCACCCTTCCTCACCTTGAGATGATTAGGTTTGAACCATTTATCCGCGTTAATCCGCGGCTAATTACATCTTGGGCTTCATCATCATTACCGCCGCCCACGTCTCAATTCCGTCCCAAAGGTTCTGCAAGCGAATGTTTTCGTTCTCCGCATGCTGGTTGTTGTCGTAGTTCGCAATCGGCACGGACATCGTCACTGTGTACAGATGATCCGTGATTACCGAGAGCGGCAGACTGCCGCCGGAAGTCGGCAGCTTCACGATCGGATCTTTCGAAGTGGATTGCACCGCCTCAACCACTGCCATCGCGATTGGGTGATCCATGCGCGTGCGCTCGGCGTTATAGCCACCGCTCCGCACAACGATTTTCGCAATCAGCCCGTGCTCTTTACGTTCAGCTTCGGTCGGATCGTGATCGATTACATGGAACCCCTGCTTGCTAATGTGTGCGATCAATCGCTGCACCTGCTGTCGGTGATCATTTCCTTTGACCAGACGCAGGTCGAGCACCGCTGTTGCCGTCGTCGGAATGACGTTGCGCGCGAGCGCGCCTACGTCACCGCTGCTGATGCCATTGATGTTGAGTGACGGCTGATTGATCAATTCCATCAAGAGCTTGCCATTACCTTCCGTTTTAGCGAGCCCAAGTTGCGCGCGTAACTCATCGTCGTAAGCGGGAGCTTCGGCGATCGCGCGCTTCTCAAATTCGCCGAGCGGCTCAACTCCGTCGTACCAATCGGCAATCGTCACGCGCCCGGCATCGTCTTTCATCGTCGCCAGCAAACGCGCGAGCGTCATCGCCGGATTCGGCGCCCAGTTGCCGTAATGCCCGCTGTGCAGAGGCCGCTTCGCGCCATAAACCGTGATGTCTACGTTCTGATCGCCACGCGCACCGAACACAACTTCCTTGCGACCCGATTGATGCACGGGACCGTCGCAGATGATCCAGGCATCGGATTGCAGCAACTCTTTGTGCAGATCAATGATGTCGCCGAGATGAGGAGACCCCGCTTCTTCCTCGCCTTCGAAAAGAAACTTGATGTTGAGGGACGGCGTCGCGTTCTGCGTCCGCAGAGCATCGAACGCCGTGAGAATCGCCACCACGCCAGCTTTGTCGTCTGAACTCGAACGCGCGTACAGCCGCCACTCCGAATTGATCTCGCCGCTCGCGGGCAGCGTTACGATCTGGCCACTCGATTCCATCGCCGCGCTGCGCCACGTTGGTTGAAATGGCGGTGACGCGGTCCAGGCTTTGGGATCGACCGGCTGGCCATCGTAATGCGCATACAGAATGATCGAGTGCGTTGCACCCGGAACTTTCCAGTCACCATAAACCGCGGGCGGAGTGTCGGATGATTTACCTTCGAGCAACTGTGGACTTAGTCCACGCCGCTGCATCATCTCGCGGATGAATTCAGCGTTGCGGCGAATGTTCTCCCGATCCGAAGCGATGTTGGGAATTGCGAGCAGCCGGGTGAACTCGTCGAGGATTTGCCGCTCGTGCGCGCGCCGATAGTCGCGAGCCGCTTGACCGAATGATGAAAAGGCAACGATGCCAACGGTGAAGACAGCGAAAAATAATTTAGTTGGCTGGGTCATCAAGCGGTGTGCGTTACCGGTTTTATTCACACCGCACTTCAGTGCGGTGATCAAAATCAACGATTGTTTGACGCACCGTTTCAACGGTTTTCCCTGGAAACGGTTAAAACCGTTTCCTGTATCGTGCTGCGGGTGAAACCCCTGGCTGAAGCCAGGGGTGAATAAGACCTCGCTGTGTTCAAAACGTCTGCTCACGTCGCGACCAGATACCGCTCACGTAAGACACCCATGTGGTGTCGCGTATGGCCGACCATGACATAAGCCAGCGCGCGCACCGAGACCGGATTGCCGTTGGCCGTTCCTATCCTTGTCCAGGCAGCTTCGTCGAATGTTCGCATCATCGCGATGTTGGAGAGACGAACCAGCCGGAACTCGCTCAACAAGTCTTCGAGGTCGACGCCATCGAAAGGAGCGGTAAGCATGTATTGATCTTGATCAAAGCCGGGCAGGTTTTGCGTCTCGCCGCGCGCAATGCACAAAGCGCGATAGCCAAAGACGCGTTCGCCATCAATCAAGTGCCCCACGATCTCGCGAATGCTCCACTTGCCTTCGGCATAACGAAAGGTCTCGTGCTCGGGCGACACGCGATCGAGCAAGACGTCGAGCTCGTCAACCTGCGACCGCATCGCCGGCAGAATGTCCTCTTCCGTCGCTTTCGAAATATAGTTTTCAAAGTAAGGCGCGTATTCGTTTTCAAGTGGTCGAGACATTTTTAGAGACCTCCCGCTTCGGAACGCGCATCATATTGCGAGTTTCTTAGCCTTGCAACGCAATCAGGTATCGCAAGCTGCCAGCTTGCGTCAGCCCCAAACATGGAGAGCGCAAGCCGGTGGCTTGCGAAACTCATGAAGTCCTTTCTTGCCCTGCTCATTTTCTGCTCGTCGTGTGCCCTCGCGCACGGCCAGTCGCTGGCGTCTAAGGGTCATTCCAGCCCGCGCATAATCGAAAACGCAACTGCCGACCAGGTTGTGGCTGCGCAGGCCATACTATTGTTGAAGCGGCTGGATGACGATGTGATTGTGTACCGCTCGCTGGAAGAGTTCGAGCAGGGCCGCAAGCTCTCGCGCGTCCCGTTCGAGACCTTCAACGCCGACCTGCAAGATGTCTCAGCCGAAGTCGAAGCCGCGGTATCCCGTCTGGGCGATACGCGATTGAAAATGGAAATCGCCAAGGCACTGGCTGGTTATCGAGAAGGCGCGTTCTGGTGGCAGAAGATCTACCAGCCACGTGGGATCAATGTTTTGGAAATGAGATTGGTGCGAGATGAAACCAGCGATTCATTCTTCGTCGCCGGCATTCCCTACATAGTGATGACAAATTGGCGCCAGGCAAACGAACACCTACAGCGCGCGGTGCGCGACCTGGGTATTGAGTGAGAACGGAACAACTCGCCCAGCGGCGCTGGTTTTTCCTTCCGCTGCTTCGTGAATCATCTTGACGGCGCGTGCGGCTGACTCAAGCGCGCCCTGCATCCACGAAAAGTTGAACGACAAGTGTTCGCCGGCGAAATGAATTCGTCCTTCGGGCTGGGAAAACACCATCAAGTTGCCCACGCCCGCAAACGCCCACGCGCCGCGCGACCATTCGTCTTCCATCCAAACTTTCGACGTGCCCTTTTCGAAGTTGGCGCGCAAACCTGTGAACCACTGATCGAGTTGAGTCAGCGTCGAGCTGATCCGCTCGTCTGGTTTGAGCGCGGCAATTCTTTCGGCTTCGCCGGGTCGCGCGTAAGTCATCAGAATTCCGCGCGGCCCCGGTTGGTTCCACGTCGGTTGCCACACCTCGACCGCGTCTTTGGTGAACGCAAAGCCGTTCAAACCCTTCTCTTCCCAGGATCGTTTTCGCGCCTGTAAGTAAACGCGCGAAACGTTGGCGTAGCTGACTTCATTAATTGCCTTGCGCTTTTTCTCGGGAAAGTTAGCCGGCAGCTCGATATTGCGCAGCAGCGAAAATGGCACCGCACAGAGCAGACGATCACCCGTAATTGTTTCCTGTTTGCCCTTGCGCACAAAGGTCACGCGCACGCTCTTCTCATCCTGATCGATCTTGACGACTGGCGACTCGTAATAAATTTTGGCGGCTAGATTCGCGGCGAATGCTTTCGGCAAGAGATCATTCCCGCCTTTTATTTTTGAAAAGCGCGCCGGCGATCCGCCGAGTTCGCTCCCAAAGTTTTGACCCAACGCTTCAGTGAAGCCGTCGATCGCCACCTTTTGCATCGTGCCCGAGTTGAATCGCAGCGCCGACAACTGCGTTGGATACATCGGCTCGAGCGGCAGGTTGAAAAGCTTCACGTATTTCAAAGTGAGGTTGTGAGTTTCAGGAATGCGCGCCGCGCCGGCTTCGGCATACAAGCCGTCGTCGAACTGTTCGCGCAGCGTGTGCACGCGACCGCCGGGCCGCGCCCGCGCTTCGAGGATCGTCACATCGTGACCAAGTTGCGTCAGCTCATATCCCGCCGATAGTCCGGCCATGCCGGCGCCGATGATGATGACTTTTTTGGGCGCCGCTGAGACGGTGATGATTGGCCAGCGCGCAAACGCGGCGCCCGCAATCGCCAGGCTACTTTGGGCAATGAAGCTGCGTCGATTAAGGGACATGGCTGTCTAAGGGCGAGCTTCGATTTTGGAACTGCAGAACTGAAAACGCTTCAAATCAAACAGAAGTTCCGAGCTTTTGGCTAGCTCAACGGCAAACCCATCTGCCGCATTTGCGCGGCGTTATCGCGCGCACCCCAACGGCGATGAATCTTTCCCTCTTTCATGATGAACCACTCCATCGCGACGACTTCGAACGACTTGCCGGTCACTGGCCCACCACGAAATGATCCGCGCGATGTGCCGCGTTCGATGTAGCGAACTGCAACAATGTCGTACTCGGCAATCATTTCTTCGACGGTTAACTGAAGATCAAACGCGGTTTTGATCTCACGCCAGATGGGAACAACCTGATCCATCCCGCCCCAACCGAGAACTCCATAGACCAGCGCATCTTCGGTGAAAAGCGCTCGTAACTGATCCAGCTCGCCCCGATTGAAAGCGTCGACGTAGGCCAGCACGGTCTGCTTGTTCGCGTCGGTTGCCATCTTCGTATTATGGCCTTCGACCACGGGTTCGCGGAGTCTGAGCGGGTGTCGGCGTGGGGCTCGGCGAAGGCGCCGGCGGTGGCGGCGGCATGTCCTCTCGTTTGAATCGCGGCAGCAGATCGTCGCGCATCGCGAGTTGATAGACGCTCCACGCTACTTCAACCGCGTCTTTCTTCACATCGTCTTCCAGGATGCGTTCGTAAGTGTCGAAGTTTGTATGCCAGGTGTGCGTGCCGTACTCGATTGGATCCTGTCCCATGCCGATGCCCGGCAGGCCTGCGTTGCTGAACGAAGTGTTATCCGAACCACCCAGGTTGCGACTGCGACTGGCGATCGCCCCGGCCACGCCATCGTCTTTGAATGGCGCCAGGATCTTGCGCATGATGCTGGCCCCTTCGGACGGGCCAAAGACACTCGCGCCGCGCACACGACCTGTTCCGGAGTCGATGTTGAAGTAGCCGCCAAACTTTTCGTAACCGGGTTTCGGATCCTCGAACGAGCCGAAGTGCGCTTTGACGTAAGCCTGCGAACCAAGCAAACCTTCCTCTTCACCGCTCCACAAAGCCACGCGAATGGTGCGACGCGGCCGCACGCCGAGTGTCTTTAAAATGCGCGCGGCTTCCATCATGATGGCGCAGCCAATGGCATTGTCCGTCGCGCCGGTTGATGAGTGCCACGAATCGAGGTGGCCGCCTAACATGATCACTTCATCAGCTTTGTCCGTTCCGGGAATCTCAGCAATCGTGTTGTAGGAAGTCTTACCTTCCGGATAGATGCGATTGACGATATTGAATTCCAGCGTCACCGGAGTGCCGTCCGCGAGGATGCGAGTGATGCGGCCATAATCTTCATTGCTCATCACGATCGTCGGCAAAGCCTTGGTGAGGTCGTAGGTGCGATTGTTGAAGGCGCGAATCCGGCGAAATGCAAAGCCGGCATCGTTGACGCGAATCAACGCGCCATTCGCTTTGAGGAAGGCATCGAGTTGCTCGTCTATCTGCCGGCCAGTCAAAGGTCGCGGCGCATCAGGCGCCGGCGTTGGCGTTGGTGATGGCTGGGGAAATCCAGCGCCGGGACGCGCATTCGGACCGTAACGTTGTTCGGCTTGCTCATCCGTCAGACGCTTCGCCGGCGGATTCAAATCGACAGGCACGGCGGTGAACTTTCCGGCCATGATGATCTTGCCGCGCACCTTCGCTTTCTGTGTGTCGAGGTAGGCAGTCAACTGTTCCTGCGTCGGTCGCTCCGGCAAAATCATCTGATAAGCCTTCGCGGTGACCGGGCCGCGTGTGCTCGGAGTCCAGGAAAGGACTTCGCACGTCAGCACGTCTTTTACGGGTGAAATGATCATCCCGGAAAATCTTTCATTCAGCCAACCAACGTGGCCGAAATCCCAGGGTTCGAGATGCGCATTCGAGAGTCCCCATGCAGTCATCTGCTTCACCGCCCAATCAGCCGCGGCTTTGTGATTGGGCGAACCCGTGAGACGCGGACCGTAAACGTCCGTGAACATATGCATCGTTTTCATGATCTGCGAATTGTCTCGCTCTTCTTTGCGAATGCGTTCGAGCAGATCTTTATCTGATTGCGATTGCGCGAAGAGCGGCAGGCATAGCAACGTGGCGATCAGCGCGAGGGCGACGGCGCGGCGATTGAGCATTAGTTTTCTCCGGAGCAAATCGGTTTGGAAAAGCAGCGAGATTATACAGCGAGGCAGTCAGTACAGGGAGCGGTAGCGACCTGATCTGAATCAAGCGCACATTGAGCAGATTCACCCAATGGCTATCGCTTTCCGGTACTGACCTCATGTGGATCAAGTTGCACCGACCAGAGAGGAGGCTTAAAATTCCGTTCATCGAAAATCGAATCCGTTTCGGGGGAGTCCCGATTGCATCGGGACTGAGAGTCCATTAGGAGACCCCTTGAACCTGATACGGTTGACACCGTCGAAGGGAGAAACAGTTATCGCGACCGTTCCGTCCTTTGCCGGAGCGGTTTTTGTTTAGGAGATGTAGTTTGTCCTTACGCCGAAGGCGTTACAGAGAATAGCCCAGGGTAAGCGAGCGTTAGCGAGCGCCACCCTGGGTTTTGGGAACCCAATTGATTAATAAGCCCGCTTTAGCGGGCGACAGAATGTCAGGAGCCGAACATGAGCGCCGCAATCAAACCAGCCGCGGGATCAATCGCCGAACTCGAAACTCGAAACTCGCAACCCGAAACTCAGCTCCCCAATTCACGCCGCATCTACGTCGACGGCCAACAATCCGGCGTGCGTGTGCCGTTTCGCGAAATCGATCAGAACCCAACGCGCAATTTCAAAAATGAGCTGGAAGAGAATTCGCCAGTGCGCGTCTACGACACGAGCGGCCCGTACGGTGATCCTTCAATTCGCACCGATGTGCGCGAAGGACTGCCGCAGTTGCGGCGCGAATGGATTGTCGGTCGCGGAGACGTCGAGGAATACGAAGGCCGCCACGTGCAACCAATCGACGATGGCTATCTGACGTTCGACGCCGCGAATCAGGCGAGACAAAAAGACAAAGCCAAAGGTCAAAATCGTCTGGAAGATTTTCCCGCGCTCGTCCGCACGCCTCTGCGCGCAAAGAAAGGTTCATGCGTAACGCAGATGCATTACGCGAAGCGCGGCATCATCACACCCGAGATGGAATTCATCGCGATCCGAGAGAATCTCGGACGGGAACGGAGCGCCGACGCTGGGAGCGCGGACGTCCTCGTCCGCAACGATCGCTCATCACTCAATCATCAACATCGCGGCCAATCATTCGGCGCTTCAATCCCTTCTTACGTCACCCCTGAATTCGTCCGCGACGAAGTCGCCCGCGGCCGCGCCATCATCCCCGCGAACATCAACCATCCGGAGTCCGAGCCGATGATTATCGGCCGCAACTTTCTCGTGAAGATCAACGCCAACATCGGCAACTCCGCCGTGCTCTCTTCCATTGATGATGAAGTCGAAAAGATGCGCTGGTCCATCAAGTGCGGCTCCGACACCGTCATGGATTTATCAACCGGCAAGAACATTCACGCGACCCGCGAATGGATCATTCGTAACTCGCCGGTGCCGATCGGCACGGTGCCGATTTACCAGGCGCTGGAAAAGGTTGGTGGCAAAGCCGAAGAGCTGACGTGGGAAATCTTCCGCGACACTTTGATCGAACAAGCCGAGCAGGGCGTCGACTATTTCACGATTCACGCCGGCGTGCGCCTTCCATTTATTCCCATGACTGCGAAGCGAACTACCGGGATCGTCAGCCGCGGCGGATCGATCATGGCCAAGTGGTGTCTCGCGCATCACGAAGAGAGTTTTCTCTACACACGCTTCCGCGAAATCTGCGAAATCATGGCTGCGTACGACGTTTCGTTCTCGCTTGGCGATGGTCTGAGGCCCGGCTCGATTGCCGATGCGAATGACGAAGCGCAGTTTGCCGAACTGGAAACGCAGGGCGAGCTGACAAAGATTGCGTGGGAGTACGACTGCCAGGTGATGAACGAAGGTCCCGGCCACGTACCTATGCACCTCATCAAAGAGAACATGGAGCGGCAACTGGAATGGTGCCAGGAAGCGCCGTTCTACACGCTCGGCCCGCTCACAACCGACATCGCGCCCGGCTACGATCACATCACCTCAGCTATCGGGGCGGCGATGATTGGCTGGTACGGCACTGCGATGCTCTGCTACGTCACGCCGAAAGAACATCTCGGGCTTCCTAATAAGAAGGACGTCAAAGATGGAGTCATCGCCTACAAGATCGCTGCGCACGCCGCCGATCTGGCGAAAGGTCATCCCGGCGCACAGTATCGCGACAACGCTTTGAGCAAGGCCCGCTTTGAATTCCGCTGGGAAGATCAATTCAACCTCTCGCTCGACCCCGAAGTCGCTCGCGAGTATCACGATGAGACCCTGCCGCAGGAAGGCGCCAAGCTCGCCCACTTCTGCTCGATGTGCGGCCCGCACTTCTGTTCAATGAAGATCACTCAGGATGTGCGCGAATACGCGGCGCAAAAGGAGATCGATGAGCAGGCGGCGCTAGGGTTGGGGATGAAGGAGAAGGCGGAGGAGTTTGTGCACAAAGGTGCAGAGATTTACGCGAAGGCCTGATTAGGAATAAACTGCCCTCATGAGCAGCCCGGATCTCATCACGATTGATCCAGATATACTTGGCGGCGCGCCCGTGTTCAAGGGAACGCGCGTACCCGTCAAGACTCTGTTTGAATACCTCGAGCGCGACTACTCGCTGGAAGAGTTTCTTGAGTGCTTTCCGTCGGTCCCTCGCGCATTGGCGCTTCAGGTATTAGAGCGCTCTGAGCAGGCCTTGCTTTCTCCCGCGGCATGAGAATTCTTCTGGACGAATGCGTACCATGGCCGATCCATCGCCTGCTGACCAATCACGCATGCACGAATGTGCAGGCGCAAGGCTGGGGCGGCATTAAGAATGGCGAGTTGCTCCGAGTAGCTGAACCTGATTTCGATCTCTTCATAACTTCCGATCAGAATATTCGTTATCAACAGAACCTAACCGGACGCAAGATTGCTGTCCTCGAACTCTCTACCAACGACATCGAGCGCATTGAGGCGGCCGCGTCGCTGATTCAAGAGGCAGTGGACCAGATTGAGCCTGAACGGTTTCAACAGTTAGAGATTCCCTAAGCCAACATTTATCAAACAAAAACAGCACCATAGCTAGGCGTCCGAGTTGATTTTGCAGTACAAGGAGCATATGCAAAAAAAGCTCGATCGTAAGAAACTCAAAGCAGCGTGCTTGCGGGTCGCCAAGAATACGATGTGGGATTCGAAACCCGTAGATGCAACTCCGATCCCAGCTCTAGCCAAAAAGCTCTTTGACATTGCTTCAGATCATGAGCAGTTTCTAATTGAGCAGGTCGTGACCCAAACTTAATAACACGCGCGGTGCTTTACTTGGACTATGTTCACGCTATGCCGCCTATGAAAGATCGCACCGGTTGGTTTTACGATATGCTGCAAGTGCTTATTGAGTTGGCTTGTCCTAACTCCTTTACGCCTCGGCGATTTGAGTCTTTTTATCAAGATCTCGAAGAAGGCATTCAAGAAGCTCGTTCATGGTATTCAAAGCGTAATTAGAATCTAAGAACGTTATCAACCCCTATGGAACCACGCTTCATACGCGAATCCCTGCTCGATCGCGCGATGATGGATGCAACCGTCAATCGTTTTATTGAAGAAAAAATGAAGGCCGAGGCTTCCGGAGAGATCGACGAAGATAAGGAACAGTACCTCAAGATTCTTCGCTTTGCGATGGAGACATTTTATCCGTCTGCTGTTGAGAACGTATTTACCCATTCAGCATCACCGATCGAGACAATCTTCCTAAATTCTGTCCTGCTATCTTTCTTATATGATGATCCGCTCGGATTGATCCTGTGGGCGCCATGCCCGAACATGCCCGAAGCAATTCGTGAACAACGGGAGCGGCTTCGATTGCTGCTTGAAAGGGAAAATGAAATCAGAGCGAAAATGAAGGGGGAAGCCGGCGTCGTTGAGTACATGGAATACCTGGTCGAAGAAGGTTTAATTCATGAAGACTCATATGCACAATTCAGGAATGAGTTTATCTGCATGCATGTGCTCGATTATTACCACGCTTTCATCCTTGTTATGCAAGCTGGTTTTCCAGATATTAAGGTGAATGGCAAATCTGTGCGTACGGATTTGTTTGTTTATGTACCGGCGGATACAGATTTCAACATGGTGGTCGAGTGTGATGGTTTCCAATACCATTCCATAAAAGAGAAGTTCGTCGCCGATCGACAGCGGGATCGTTTGTTAAAGTCACATGGTTTTGATGTCCTGCGCTTTTCTGGATCCGAAATCTATAAAGATCCGGCTAAGGTAGGAATTGAGCTATACGGATACCTTCAGAGCCTGCGGATGAAACGCTTTCCGGAGCCTGAGTCGTAACATGAACGAGGAGTTTGCAAAGTGGGCGATCGCAGGGGGCGGATGGCGTCTTTAACCCGCTCACTACCGTTCGCGGTTCTGTACCTCTCGCCCGCTAAAGCGGGCTTTGGTTTCTTAATTGATCGCTTTCCCAGCGCTGAAGCGCTGGGCCACTATCAGACGTCCGCTTCGCGGACCACATCAGCTTGTCATGAAACGTTGGGAGCGAGTAGTCTTTCGTCATGGCCTCATCTGAAGAAATCTTTCGCGAAGCAATGGCGCTCTCACCTGAAGTTCGCGCCGAATTGGCGGAACGATTGATTGGCAGCCTGGCCGAAGATGTTTCGCCGGAGATCACATCAGCACAGCTCGCTGAAGTGCGACGAAGGATCACCGAAGTCGAGTCAGGAAAAGCCGAGCTGATTCCAGGTGATGAAGTACTGGCGCGAGCACGAAATCTTCTCGCGCAACCTCTCGCCGGCGACGCGTAGCGTCGGTCTGAATTTAGCCCGGCGTTTCAACGCCGGGATCCGTATGAACCACGCCATCTCGTCGCGTCAGCGACGAATGAATCACCTTCAACCGTCGCTACGCGACGAACGACTCAAATCCGCGATCCCTTCCCGGCCTTGAAAGGCCGGGCTAAACTCAATCGTCGCTCTGCGACGCAACCCATCCCGCTTCGCAAATCAAGACGATATCGGCGAAACTTATTCTTTCAAGGAATTTCCCACGTTGGATGTCGGACCCATCCGCTTACGCAGATGGTACTGACTTACTTCGAAAGAATTCGGAGGTTGCGCAATGAAGGTCGTTCGATATTCTCTTTCCGTTATTTGCATCGTAGCTATTTTCTGCGTGGCGTCGCTTTCGCAAACGTCGACACGCCGTCGTACGGCCTTACAACTCCAACCTGCGCGATCAAAACGAGTCCGACCGCCTGAATCAAAGTTAGTTGATGTCGAAGGTCACAAAATTAGTTTCAAGGTCGCCGGCGCGGGCTCGCCAACCGTGGTGCTGGACTATGGCCTTGGCGGCAGCTCCGGCGATTGGGACAGTGTTTTTCCAGCGGTCGCCCGTTTCACCCGAGTCGTTTCCTACGATCGCGCCGGATACGGCAAGTCTGAAGCCGGCCCGGCGCCTCGTTCGCAGGAGCAACTGGCCAAAGAACTCCACACGATGCTTCGCAATGCCGGAATCATGCCGCCCTATGTCCTGGTCGGTCACTCTCTCGGCGGAGCGAACATCCGCGCCTTTGCTTATCTCTTTAAGGACGAAGTGGCCGGCCTGGTGTTCGTCGATCCATTTCAGGAACGCGTTTTCACCTCTCAGACAAAAGCAGAATTGGACGCGGCCATGCAGCAGCAAGCCAATGCGATGAAGGGTGCACCGGCGGGCCCGCTGGAAGAATGGAAATTCATTTCGAGTGAGGTGCGCAATGGCTTTCCGCAGCTAACTGCGTACGGTCCTCCTCCTGATGTACCCATGATGATTATTGTCTCGGGGCGTGACCGCCCGCCGCGTTGGGCGGCATCTGCGATCGAGGAATTTACGCCGTGGGTCACTCACGCCCGGGAAGCCGGCATGGTGTTTACTACTGACGATCCACATAACGTCATGGCCGCCGATCCGGAGTTACTGACTTCTTCGATCCGTCGAGTGGTTTTTCCGAGCGTGCAAAATGCGCTGGAGAACGAGATTAAGGAGAAGGGCGTGCCGGCGGCAATCGCGCGTTACCGGCAAATGCGTTTGCGTTACCCAACAGAGTACTTCAAAGAACGAACTTTGAATGTATTAGGCTATCAACAAATGAACGCGCATCACGTTGAAGAAGCAATTGCGCTTTTCAAGCTCAATGTCGAGATGTATCCGCGAGCATTCAATACGTACGACAGTCTCGGCGAAGCTTACATGGTGCACGGCGACCGCCTCCTGGCTATTCGCAACTATCGCAAATCGCTGGCGCTCAATTCTGAAAACACAAACGCTGCGGAAAAATTGAAGCAGCTCGCTTCCAGACAGTGAAGTGCTGGGCTGCTTTCAAAAGGTGTCAGTACCCCGAGCGGTAGCGAGCGGATCGGCCATCCGACGTTGAACCTTGATCCGGTGGCTACCGCTCCCGGTACTGACACACGCTTGATGAAAGTCTTTCGTCAAGGTTGCGCCCTTAGGCCGCTCACTATCGTTCGCGGTTCTGTAATGCGTTTGCTTCAGGTGCGGACACGTTAACTGATCGCAGGCGCCGTGCGATTTCGTTTTGAACTGAACATGACGATGAGCAGCACCAGACCGTAGCCAGCGCCGACTATCAAGGCCGGCCATCCGACATTTCGAAACGGCGGCAGTGCGGCATAGACGTGAAAGACGATCGACAAGATGGCCGTGGTGATTACGAAGCGGCGCGTGCTGGGCCACTTTCGCCACATGGCTATTCCTGAAACGATGAACAGGATCGCAATGATGGTGCCGATGATCCCCAGGATTGCCGGATACACTTCGTGATCGATAAGGCCGCGCACGATTAGCTCCTGCATTCCGCCGAAGCCGACCAACAACCCGACCAGAATAGTAAGGATGGCGAGAATCATTTCGAAACCTCCGATTATCGAACTACAAAACCAGTTTTCGCCGCCGCTGCCACTCGAAGGCCAGCAGCATTAACAGGCCATAACCCGCGCCTACCGCCAAAGCGACATAACCGATGTTGCGATGCGGCGGCAGCGCGCCATAAACGTGAAGCAGAATCGAAAACAGGCCGGTCGCGATAATCAGCGCCCGCGTCTCACGCCATTTTCGGGCGACGGCAATTCCGGAAATAACGAAAAGGACACTGACGATGATGCCGGCCACACTGACCAGAAAAGGTTTCGTCTCTGGTTTGAGAAAGGCGCGGACGATGAATTCTGGTATGGCGCCGAAAGCTGTGAGCGCGGCCATCAGCATATTGAGCGTCACCAAAAGCAGATGCGCGCGTCCGTTGGGAAACCAAAGCACGTCGACCGCCGCTCCGTAAATTCTTTTTCGCAGATCGGCCCGGGATTGGGCGTCGAGCGTTCCCCATTTTTCGAGCTGGAGCCACCGGCAAGTAACTTCAGCTTCCCACTCACGACGCCACTCAAATCGAGACTCTGCCGGCAGCAGGAAACTGATCAACCGGATCAGATGCAAGTAAGTCCGCGGCTTTTGATTTAGCGAGTTCATGCGCGCGAAGGTTTCGTTTTCTTGACCAAAGTCCCTTCCAGCCGGCGATAGCGCACCACGGCTTCGGAAAGTGCCTGGCGGCCAGTGCCGGTCAATTTGTAGTACTTGCGAGCCGGCCGTTGATCCTTGTGCGCGGTTTGCTCGTCTTCCCATTTCGCTGCCACGAGGCCGGCCGCTTCCAGCCGGCGCAGCGCGGGATAAACGGTGCCGCTGGGCAGCCCGGTCACGTCCATGATGTCGAAGCCGTAGTGATAGTTATGCGCCACCGCTTGCAGGATCGCCGTACCCGAGAACGACAGACTTACCTTCTTACCCATGGAGAATGCTGTATAGCATACTACATAGTCTCAAGCAAGAGGTTTTTTTGAGGTGCTGATTGCTTAGCCTTCCTTTTGAAACCACCACTGCCCTGCGCGCGTTAAATAGTCTTTAGTTCCATCCGACTATTCGTCCAACGTAAACGCAGAGGTGTTATGAATCGAAAGAACAAGATCGTTGGTCTGTTAGCCGCAGCGCTGTGGCTCACACTTGCTGTTGCCACGGTTACTGCGCAGCCAGCCGGGACTGCGGCGCAAGCCGCCGCGTCTTCATCCGCACCCGTCACGATTCCTTTTCAACTAGTCACGCGCCACATCATGGTCAAGGTGCGCGTCAACAATTCGCGGCCGCTCTCGTTCGTCTTCGACACCGGCGACAAAGTGGGCATCGTCGATTCGGACGTGGCGCAGGAACTCGGCCTGAAACTCGAAGGCCAAGTGCACGTGGGCGGGGCGGGCGCGGAAAAGCTGGGCGGCTCGACGGTTAAGAACGCAACCTGGACGCTCGATGGCCTTGACGGATTCTCTCAACCGGTGAGGCTTGCGCTGCCGCTCGGTCGTATGGCCGCGCGTTTCGGTAACGACTTCGACGGCATCATCGGGTCGGATTTCATCAAGCAGTTTGTGGTCGAGGTCGATTATCAACAACGCTTGCTGAAGCTCTATAACAAGGAGACGTTCACTTATTCGGGTAAAGGTGAAAGTCTTCCCGTGCAATTGGACGGGCAAGGATATCCCAGTCTGGAAGGCGAGGTCGTGCCCATCGACGGTGAGCCAATCAAAGGGAAGTTTATGTTGGATCTGGGCGCGGGTGGGTCACTCAGTTTGATGACCCCAATTGTTAACGAACATAAACTGCTGGGAAACGGTTTGAAGACAATCAGAGCGATTGGCGTGGGTGGCGCGGGCGGCCAAGTCACCGGACAGATCGGCCGCGTCAAGTCCTTACAGCTTGGCAAGTTCACTATCGCGAGTCCGCTCACTTTATTTTCACAGGACAAAGCCGGCGCGATGTCCACGAGTTCGGTCGTCGGAAACATCGGCCAGATGATCGCCGGCAAGTTTAAAGTCTTTCTCGATTACAGCCGCAACCGAATCATTCTGGAACCGAACTCAACGTTCGCCGAGCCGATGGAACGCGCGATGTCCGGCTTTGCGCTGACGACTGAGGGCAAGGACCGCGCAACGTTCCGCATCACCGATGTGCTGGAAGACTCGCCGGCTTCGGAAGTTGGACTACAAAGAGACGATATCGTGCTGAGCGTCGACGGGACTGCAGCATCCGATTTGAGAGTGTCGCGCCTGATCGAGATGTTCGACCGGCCAAACTCATACAAGCTGACGGTGAAGCGCGGCGAAAAGACTTTTCAGGTCACTTTGGTCACCAGAAAACTCATCTGAGTTGTCGCACTTCACAGGGCTGTTACAGAACCGCGAGCGGTAGCGAGCGGGATAAAGATTCACTTTCGGGAACACGGCATCGAGAATTGAATTACTTGATAAAGTTGCTTAAGCCGCTCACTACCACCACCCCAGGCGCCCCAATCGTCGGCCACGCGGATGAGTAACCTTGTCACGACGATTCGCCTGCGAGTACGCTCCTCACTAATTTGAACACTCTTAGCGAAGAACAACTCGAACACATTCAGTCCCTCTGTCGCCAGTGGTTGAGCGATCCATCCACCAACCACGACAGTCGATTAACTATTCCAGCCGGCTCAGTTCTCTCTCACGCAATCACGATCGAAATAAAAAGCATGTTGACGTTCGACAATGTGCTGATCACTTCCGCCGTCGATGCGGAAACAGCTGTCTGCTACACAAAGCTGATTGGAAAATCTGGCGAGGTGGGAACGTTCATTGATGCGCCATTGGAGATGATTGGCCACGACGAGGTCCCGCATGCTCCAGATCCTCCGCCTGCATTCTCCGGCGCGGCTGAAGCATCGAAACGCGACCGCGATGAACCACGTTCTATTCAAACGATGGTATTCGAGTCTGATTCGCTGCGGCAAAAGTATTTACTTTGCTCTAACGGAACGGTGCTTGGCTATTCACTTCTTGAAAAAACGATATCGGACACCCGCAGCGGTCGGTTCTTTCCCAGCGACGACTACTTCGAGTTCGCCGAAACGTTTGCGGCGTTCCCGCAGGCTGAAAACGATTGCTTCGAAACGAACGTGCGCGAGGCGTACGGATTGATTGACGACGACGCGGACGAGTATCGCAGAGTTTTTAACGAGTTATCTGAGCGCATTGATGCGCTGCATCTGTATGTTGCGGACGAAGCCGGCAAGCCAATCGCGACTGCGGAACTGCGAGTCGAAGATTTATCCAAATACTACGACGATGAATCAGAGCGCTGGTTGCATGTGTGCTTTGGGAATCCACCTGAGTCAGTCGCCGGCTAAAGCGGCTTCTTGATTTTGGGGGACGGCTTTTCCAGCGTTGAAGCGCTGGGATACTATCAAACGTCCGCTACACGGACGAAAGACCGCTAGCCTTCGGAGGCCTTCATGAAAAAACTTTTATGCGCGGCGATGATTATCGCCTCAGTCGTTTTCACCAATCAGGCGCAGACTGCGCCGGCTGCTGCCGAGCTGACGAAACTTCTGAATGAATTTCTGGCCGGTGCCTCGCACAACGACGTGGCGATGCACGATCGCTTCTGGGCTGACGATGTTATTTACACCGGCTCAGGCGGCAGGCGGCGCGGTAAAGCGGAAATCATGAAGGACGTGCGTGCGGCTCCGGCGCCGAAACCCGGCGACCCAAAGACAACTTACACGTCTGAGGACGTTCGCATTCAACAATACGGGAACACCGCGATCGTCGCGTTTCGGCTCGTGGCCACGACGGAAAAGGATGGGAAGACTGAAGTCGCGAAGTATCTGAACAGCGGCACGTTCCTCAAGCGCAAGGGCAAGTGGCAGGTGGTGAACTGGCAAGCGACCAAAGCCGCCGCGGATTAAACCTCAGTTCGGTCTGACTCGCACCACAATTTTCGCCTGGTTCCTGATATTTCGGGGAGGTTTTCGGGAAACGTCGCCGAGCGGCCCATCTATCTGCTATAAAGTAATACCCATTCCTCATTTAATTTACTCAGACACTTTTCCAACGTTCGAAGTACATCGCACGTGAAAATCGTTGCCATTTCAATCGTCCTACTGCTGGCTTCAGCTGCTTCGGCGGCGGCGCAGGCTTCAACTGTGGCGGTTGCTCCCCTGCATATGCGTGGATTGATGCCCGTGGTCGAAGTGAAGGTCAACGGGCGAGGGCCTTTCGTGTTCATGATCGACACGGGCGCGGGCATGCAGGCGGATGTCGACACTTCGGTTGCCGAAGAACTCGGGCTTCAGCTAACAGGACGCGCCATCAACGGCGATCCGTCGGGCGAAAACGATCGGGAGGTCGCGACGGTGAGAATAGATTCCATCACGCTGGCCGGCGTCGAATTCCGAAATGTGACCGCCGTGGTTCGGCCGCAACGACTCACGAAAGATTATCCCGACGTGCATGGCATCCTGGGTTTCGCGTTGTTCACAGATTATCTGTTGACGCTGGATTACCCGGCTATGCAAGTAAGACTCGCGCGCGGTGCGTTGCCGGTCGCAAACGGCGCGGATGTTTTGAGTTTCGAACTTGAGAATCGGATTCCGATAATCGACCTGACCATTGGCAGAATTCACGTGCCGGCCCACGTCGATTCGGGAAACTTCGTCGCTGGTTTTATTCTGCCGGAAGAGATCGTCGAACAGTTGCAATTGGGATCTGATGCAGTCACGGTGGGCGGGGCCCGCTCAGTGACAAATCGAATTCAGCTCAAACAGGTGCAACTGCGCGACACCATTCGCCTGGGAAGCTTCGCATATCCACAACCGACGGTCGCGTTTCCCGCGTTGTCGGACAGCAACATCGGCTTTAACGTGCTGCGCGATTTCGTGGTCACCTTTGATCAGACGAATCGGCGCATGAAATTGCAGCGCTTGTTACAGAACCGCGAACAGTAGTGAGCGGGACAGACGCTCAACTTTAGGAATTCAACTGCGCGCCCTTAATCCGCTCACAACCGTTCGCGGTTCTGTATTGTGCCGATATAATCCTCGCGCATGCCGGCCATCGACACGATTAAGATAATTCTCACCATCGTCAGCGGTGTCTGCTGGACGATCGTATACATCGACGGCATCCGCATCGGCTTTCGGCACAAGTCATATGCGATCCCTTTTTATGCCCTGGCTCTGAACTTTGCCTGGGAATCGCTGTACACGTTTTTTGGATTCAGGACGAACGGCGTGACGGTGCAGAACGTCTTTAATGCCGTCTGGCTCGCGTTCGATGTGGGAATTCTCTACACGTATTTCAAATTTGGACGAAAGTACTTTCCGTGGAGTGACTCGTCGCACCTATCGTCAATTAATCGACCGGGTGAAAGCGGCGTCCAGCCGCCGCACTCCAAAAGAGCATTCATCGCCTGGAGCGTGCTGGGAATCATCACGGCGTTTGGCGTTCAGTATGCCTTCCGCCGCGAGTTCGGGGTCGCAAAGGGTGCGGCCTATTCTGCCTTTCCGCAAAATCTCATCATGTCGATTCTTTTCATCGGCATGCTGGTCACGCGCGGCAATCGCGAAGGACAAAGTCTGACGATCGCTGTGAATAAGTGGCTGGGAACATTGGCCCCAACGATTCTTTATGGCGCGATCGGGGAGGGTGGTTTCCCGCGTGGAAGTTTTCTAATTCTGATCGTGGGGCTGCTCTGCTCAGTGTTTGATTTGATCTACATCGTGCTGCTTGCCAGAGCGAAGCCGGTACCACTTCAGCTCGATTCACGACGGCTGTGAGCATGCTCACGGAACAATTTATTGAAATCGAAATAGGTTGTTTGACCCAATGAAGTGAACTGTCCAGTCTCCTGAATCTGTTTCGCCAACGTCGTCACACCGGTCCACGCAGCCCGCGCTAACGAAGATCCAAGCGAAATGCGGCGGACGCCGAGATCTGACAATTGCTCCAGCGTGAGATTGCAGTTCTTCGCGAAGACGAGCACGTTGATCGGCTTCGGAGCAACCGCTTTGACGATCTGGGCAATCTCTTCGGCAGTCGTGACGCCCGGCGCAAAGAGGCAATCAGCTCCCACATCGGCAAAGGCCACCAGGCGATCAAGCGAGGTGCGCATCGAATCTGGATCGCCGACGAGGTGAGCTTCGCACCGAGCTGTCAACACGACGGGAATAGCTGTCGCATCAATTGCGGTGCGCGCGGCTTTGACCCTGGCGACCGCCAGATCAAAATCATAGAGCGGCGTCGCACTGTTGCCGGTTGAATCTTCAATCGACAATCCCGCTACGCCGGTTTCCACACACCGCCGCACGTTCTCAGCGACCTCGTCCGGATCGTCCGCATAGCAGTTTTGAAAATCAGCGTTCACCGGCAATGATGTCGCCGTGGCGATCACGCGAAAGTGATCAAGCATCGCGTCAAGCGCAACGCCGCCATCCGGTAACCCTTGCGCAAAAGCGAATCCCGCTGATGTTGTCGCCAGCGCTTTGAAGCCAACTGACTCAAGATAGATCGCCGAACCCGCGTCCCATGGATTGGGCAGCACGAAACAACCAGACTCGTGCAGCGCGTGGAACTGCTCGACGGCTGCGCCTTGTTTGCTATTCATGGGCGAAATACTAACATTGCGCGAATGATTGTTCTCGAAACTGAGCGGCTGATTCTGCGCCACCTCGATCCGGCCTTGGACGCGCAGTTCATTCTCAGGCTCTTAAACGAGCCTTCGTTTCTCCACTACATCGGCGATAAAGGAGTGCGCACACCGGCTGACGCGCAACGCTACATAAGTGACGGCCCGGTGAAGAGCTACGAAACAAACGGATTCGGACTGTACAAAGTCGAGCTGAAAAACGATGCGGCGCCGATCGGGATGTGCGGCCTCGTGAAACGCGACACGCTGCCGGATGCCGACATCGGATTTGCTTTTCTGGAAGAGTATTGGAACAAAGGTTACGCCCACGAGTCAGCCGCGGCGATCATGAAACACGCGCGCGAGATTCTCGGCATCAAGCGCGTGCTGGCGATTACCACGCCCGACAACCAGGCCTCGGGTAAACTTCTCGAGAAAATTGGTTTGCGTTTTGAGCGGTTAACAAAACTTTCTGCGGACGCGGCTGAGGTGAAGTTGTTCACGACGGACGGGACGAATGAAGCTTGCTGATCTAAAAGATTTGTATCGCCACATGGAATGGGCCGACGCCCAGGTGTGGCGCGCGATCTGTGCGTCACAGGACACGCTGACCGATCAGAAGCTGCGCGAACTTTCTTATCATCTGCATCTCGTGCAGCACGCTTTCCTCCGTGCGTGGCGCGGCGAACAGCCCTCGTTTCCCAAGCTCGAGGAGTCGCGCGATGTCATGAGTTGGGGCTGCGAGTATTACCCGCAAATGACGACACACTTTCAGAGCTTAACCGAAGAACGCATAGCAGAAAAAATGCAACTGCCCTGGGCTGAGATCATCACGCGCGAACTCGGTCGCGAGCCCGCCCGCATTACGATCGGCGAAGCCATGCTTCAGGTGCCGTTGCATAGCCAGTATCATCGCGGTCAAATCAACGCCCGGCTCCGGACTGTCGGTGGCGAACCGCCACGCGTGGATTACATTGTGTGGCTTTGGCTTGAACGGCCGGCGCCGGACTGGAGTTTTGTTTAGTGAAGCGCGCAAAGAACGAAGAGCGGAACAACGGCGCCGAACAGATCGAACGTGTGCGGCGAATTTGCCTCGCGCTGCCGGGCACATGGGAAAAGATTTCACACGGCGAACCGACATGGTTTGCCGGCAAGAAAGTCTTTGCCATGTTCTCAAACAATCATCACGGCGATGGACACGTCGCTGTCACCGTGCCGGCGGCGATTGGGATTCAGGAGATGCTCATCAAGAAGTCGCCTAAGACATTTTATCGGCCACCGTATGTGGGCGCGCGCGGTTGGGTGGGCATCGAAGTCAGTCGCGTCAGCGACAAAGAGTTGGCGCAACACCTTGAGGAAGCCTGGAAGCTGATCGCGCCACGAAAGCTTGTCTCTGAATTCGATGCAAAATAGAAACACCGACGCGATTCACATGGTCACATGCATACCTACATCGCATTCCTTCGCGGCATAAACGTAGGCGGCTACAAGCTGATCAGGATGGCTGAGCTGGTGCGAATTTTCAGCGCAGCCGGATGCAAGAACGTCCGCACATTTCAGCAAGCCGGAAACGTGATCTTCGAATCCCGATCGGCAAGCCCGAAAAATCTGACCAGGAAGATCGAAGCCGCGCTCGAGAAAGATTTGGGTTATCACGTCCCGGTTGTTCTCAGAAGTCTCGATGAGCTGCAACGAATGGTAAAGCGTGATCGGTTTAAGAAGTTTGCGGAGGAAAAAGAAGTGATGCTTTGCGTGGTTTTTCTGACCGAAAGCCCGCAGTCCAAACCGCGCCTGCCAATCATTTCCACCACTGAAAACGTTGAGATTTTTGAGATTGCCGACGGCGCTGCCTTCGCAGTTACGCGCCGCAAGAAGAACGGCTGGTTCGGATATCCTCATGCTGTCGTCGAAAAGACGCTCGGTGTCGTGGGCACGACTCGACAGTGGAAAAGCTTTCAAAAAATTGTCAAAGCCGCGCAGAGGGCCTGACATGGTCCACAGCTGGTAAGAGGAGGTTGAGGTTCAATGAAGATTGTATTCACGGTCATCACGCTAATTTCGTTTGCATTCCTCGGTTCAACGCACTCAAACAAAGACGACGTCGAAACCGAGCTGAGAAAACTCGTGCAGACTTGGGACGAGGCTTACGTGAAAAGCGATACTGAAACTCTCGGCGGTCTGCTGGCTGATGAATTTGAATTTGTCGGTGGACCAAAGAAGGCTGACTATTTGGCGTCGTTCAAGACCCGGCAGATTGCCGTGGCATCAGCGGTGAGCAGCGACCTCAAGGTACAGGTTTACGACGACGCGGCGATTGTCACCGGACTGGACACGATCACGATCAAAAAAGACGACCAGAATCAGGTCACCAAGTGGCTGTATCTGGATGTGTGGATCAAGCGCGGCGGTCGGTGGCAATGTGTGAAAACCTATTCGGCGCCGTTACAGAGCCGCTAACGAACCGGGGTCCCCACGTGCGCAACGCGCGTGGGGTGGTGGTAGTCGGCGGATTAATATGCAACTTCGAATTCTTGTCCCGTTCGCTACTGCTCGCGGTTCTGTAATTTAATCGGTTTTCCGTTCTTCACAGATTGGTAAACTGCGTTAACGAGTTCGACTGATTTAAAACCATCAAACGCGGTGACCGCGGCCGGCTTCCCGTTCACGATCGAATCGATGAAAGCCCGATCCTCTTGTACATAGCCCCACTTATCTTCCTTCGCCAGCTGATGCATGGAATGTTCAGTGTGCTTTCCGTCCAGGCCTCCACTGTAAATCAGACCCTCCATTTCGCGCGTGACAATCGTCGAGTGGTGACAGAACACTTCGACTCGCTCAAAGGGAAACAACCAGCTCGCATCAGCTGATGACGCCAGCGTGGCGTGCACTCCACTTTCAAACACGAGCAGCGCGGAAAAGTCATCGATCTCAGCGTATTCGTGCTTTGATCCGATCGCCTGCAAGCTCTTCACTTCGCCAAACAGAAATCGCAGCATGTCGAACATGTGGATCGTCGTCTCGTAGAGAAAGCCGCCGGTGACCTTCGGATCGCCGACCCACTGCGGATTCAATAGTTCACCGCGATTCATCTTCACGTGAGCAGAGTGCGGGCGATGAGTTTCCGTCAGCATTCGTTTCAGCTCGGCATAGACTGGCGCGAACCTGCGGTTGTGACCCACTTGAAAAACCCGATCGCTGCGTTCGACGGCTTTGAGCACGCGACGCGCATCGGTAATACCAGTGGCCATCGGTTTTTCGCAAAAGACGTGTTTGCGTTCTTCGGCGGCCAGGATCGCGAGTTCGGTATGTTGGGTGTTGGGCGTAGCGATGTAGATAACGTCGCAAGTCGCGAGCACTTCGGCGACGCTGTGCGCGACAGCTGCACCCACGGATTGAGCCAACCGTTCAGCTCGCTTTTTATTCACATCGTAGACAGAGGTGACCTCAACGCGATCATCGCGCGCCAGAATCGCAGCGTGCACTCCGGCGATATAACCTGCGCCGAGGAAACCTATTTTGAGTTTGGACATAGAGGCTTATCCGCAGATTACGCAGATTACACAGAAAAGTTTTTAGGTTTTTGGTCTTGGGCCTTTGGTCTTTGCTTATTCTGCCTTCTGCTTACTGCCTTCTGCCTTCTGATTTTCCAATCTGCGGATCATTCACTTAAAACTTTCTCAACCGCCGCCTTCGCCTCCCGCGCCAGTGCGAAGGGATCGCGTTCCCAGTACTCAGGCCGAAACAGTTCCAAGCTTGCGTTGTCGTCATAACCGATGCGGCGGAACGCGGCGATAATTTCTTTCAGTGGCAAAATTCCCAAACCGGGTAACAACCGATGCGCGTCAGTCAACTTTTCGCGCGGCAGATCTTCGGCATCGTCAATATGAAAGATGAACAGACGCTGTGCATCCAGGGCGTCGATCATCTCGATTGTTGAACCGCCCGCGTAGAAGTGAAACGCGTCGATCACCAGTCCTACATTCTTTCGATTCACTTGCCGCACGATCTCACCGGCCAGATCCAGTGTCTGAACGCTGCAATCCCTCTGTCCGAGAAACTCAAATGCGAGTGCGACTTTGTGCTCGGCCGCGATCTGCGCCAGCTCGTTCAAAACTCGAGCTGATTCATTGACGATTTTGTCCCGTGTGATTTCGCGCGGAGGCAGTTTGCCGGGCACAACGACCACATACGGGCAATCGATCGTGGCGGCGATTTCGCTTAACTGTTCGCATTCGGCTTTGATCCGGTCGTAATCGCGTTCTGCCCGAAACGTTATGTGTTCGATGGAATTTATGCTGAGCGGCTTGATGCTATTTTCTGCGAAGAGGGCGTTGAGATCGTCGGTCGAGTTCTCCGCCAGAAATCTTCGCAGCTTGGCCGCCCAAATTTCGACGCAGTCGAATCCGGCAGCGGCGGCCGCGCGAATATCAGTCGGCAGATCCGCCCTCATTGTGGTGGCGCCGTTGAATGACAGTTTCATCGTGTTCAGAGTCGTAGTCCTGTTTCTCGGTCAAATAAGTATGCTCTTGTTAAATCAAAGTCGATGTACACGGAAGCGCCGGTTTCTGCGCGAAAATCGCCAGGCGCTCGCGCAATAATTTTCTGAGAATTCTTCTCCACGATGACAAACGTTTCGCTGCCCATCAACTCAGTAACATACACCGTCATGGGCATCCAGTGATCGCGTTGCCCGCTCGACACGCGGACATTCTCTGGACGAATACCCAGGGTGCAGGCGTCGAGACGCGACGTGCGCTCTGCTTGTGCGAGTAACTTTTCCGTGAGCATCAAACTCAGGCCGTTGCCGGCAAAGGATCGCTGCGACAAATCGAGACGACCCTCGATAAAGTTCATGCCGGGACTGCCAACAAACTCGGCCACGAACCGATTAGCGGGTTGGTTGTAAATCTCAAGCGGCGTGTCGAATTGCTGCAGCCGGCCTTTGTTCATGACGGCGACGCGGTTGCCCAGCGTCATCGCTTCTGCCTGATCGTGCGTCACGTAAACGGTCGTCGTGCCCAACTGCTGCTGCAAACGCTTCAATTCACCGCGCATTTGCAGCCGCAGCCTGGCGTCGAGATTCGACAGCGGTTCATCCATCAGGAACGCGCGCGGATGCCTGACAATCGCGCGGGCCAGGGCCACGCGTTGCCGCTCACCGCCGGACAAATCGCGGGGCCGGCGCGTGAGCAAAGTTTCGATTTCGAGCATCGACGCCGTCTGCGACACTTGTTTCTGAATTTGATCGCTGCTGATTTTTCTCACGCGCAACGGATACGCGATGTTGTCCGCAACTGTTAGGTGTGGATAAAGCGCGTAGCTTTGAAAGACCATGGCGATGTCTCGATGCTGCGGCGCCACATCGTTCACCCGCTCACCTGCGATAAGAATGTCGCCGCTCGTCGGCTGTTCCAGGCCGGCAATCATTCGCAGCGTCGTCGTCTTACCGCATCCCGATGGTCCGAGAAAGACGACAAACTCGCCGTCGCCGATCTCAAGCGACAAATCATTAACCACGGCGTGCCGGCCGAATGATTTCGTGAGATTGATTAAAGAGATACTCATGGTTTCGGGTGTCGGGTATCGGGTATCGGGTATCGGGTGTCGGGTGTCGGGTGTCGGGTATCGGGTGTCACGTTCCAGATCAATATCAACTACCTACTCAGAAGAGCATTACGCAACGCGTACATCTGCTTGCCCAATGAGTTGAGATCGCTCAGGAAGTGCTCTAACGCCTGAGGCTGAACATATTTGAGACGGGTGGCTATTTCGATTTGCGTTTCAAGTTCAGCCAGCGACGCTTGAGCCATCGAGAGATGATGTAGATATTCTTTCAGATGCTCCCTCGTATGGCCTTCAGCAATGTTAGACGGTACCGAAATGGCGGCGCGGCGAAGTTGGTTTGTCAGGCCATATGTTTCTTCTCTCGGAAAGTTTCGTGTGAGATTGTAGATTTTCTCGACCAAATCCATTGCCGCTTGCCAAACTCGCAATTCTCTAAAACTTTTCATGTGGAAGCTCCTTTTCTTCATTGAAGTCAGAACAACATTTAGAACCCGACACCTGACACCCGACACCCGACACCTGACACCTGACACCTGACACCCGAGACCTGCATCAGCCCTTAACAGCTCCCAACGATAATCCACGCACCAGATACTTTTGCACCGCCAACGCGAAGGCCAGGATGGGAACGATGGCGACGACAGCGGCCGCGCTCATCGCGCCCCATTTGATTCCATATTGGGTGACCCGACCGGCGATGCCGACGGGCAACGTCATGGCTTCATCAGTCTGAGTCAAAACCAGCGCGAACAAAAACTCATTCCACGAAACAATCAAACAAAAGACAGCCGTCGCCGCCAGACCCGGCGCCACCAGCGGCAGAACGATTCGGCGAAACGCTCCGAGACGCGAGTCTCCGTCAACCATGGCAGCCTCTTCCAAATCGCGCGGCACTTCCGCGAAAAACCCACGCATCATCCAGACAACGAACGGCAGATTGAAAGCCGCGTAAACGATGATGAGCGACAAACGCGTATTCACCAGACGCAAGTCACGCATGATCAGAAACAAAGGCACCGCCGTCACAATCGCCGGCATCATGCGCGTCGACAGAATCCACAGCGCCAATTTCTGGTCGAGTTTGCGCGGCAGCCGAAACCTGGCC
Organism: Pyrinomonadaceae bacterium; assembly: GCA_035606795.1. GTDB lineage: Bacteria > Acidobacteriota > Blastocatellia > Pyrinomonadales > Pyrinomonadaceae > UBA11740. Next base: position 35,736 of record DATNEI010000203.1, on the reverse strand, counting down.
AGTGAATATGCCGCCAGCGTTCCCAGCAACAGCGCGCCAGCCGTCGAACCCACGGCCACCACAAAGCTGTTCAGCAAATACTGTCCAAACGACCGGCCCAGAAACGCGTCAGCGTAATGTTCGAGCGTCGGCGAAAATGAAAACCACTTGGGCGGAACTGCGAACTGATCGACCTCATGTTTGAAGGAAATTGTCAGCATCCAGTAAACCGGCGCGAGCGCGACGCCGAGCGCCAGCAGAGCGACCACGTACTTAAGAACTGTTTTCATCGAGTTCATCGCCATACGCGTCCGCAGGCTACCAGCTCTAACTGCATTTGATTTACACCTTATAGAATCAGGCCGTCATTATGGATTCAGCGCGCACTGTACACCAATAAGTCTTGCCACAATCGTGGTTTTGGGGTAAAAACAGCGCGCACGCAAAAGCCGCGCGTTGAGGGTTCATGGCGCGGTTTCCCGATGTTTGCGAGCGCGGAACCCTAAAAGCCCCAGAGGCCGCGCCGCTGAACCCACACGACTCTCGAACGTATACACGATCGTGCAAACATAGAAGCTCAGCGTCCTGACTTCGAACTCAAGAAGGAGAATATAAAATGTTTTCGTCCCTGAATTGCCGTAGAGCCTCAACTCGGATTCTCTTGATCGCCCTGTTCCTGATTTGCTGCGTGAGTGTCGCCATGTCGCAGGCACAGTCCAATGCCGCCGACCTGCAAGGCACGGTTCGCGATCAAAACGGTGGCGCTGTTCCCAATGCTACGGTTACTGCGCGCAACGCAGGCACAAACACGTCGAGAAGTGCAACCACAAATGAAGAAGGCTTTTACAAAATTATCAATCTGCCGCCGGGCAGCTATGAAGTGACAGTCGAGGCTGCAAATTTTAAGAAAGCCGTAATTCAGGTGGTTACGCTCACGGTGGGACAAACGGCGACGCAGGACATCGGCATCGAGCCCGGCGAAGTCACCGCAATTGTCAACATTCAGGGCGCCGCACCTACGCTGGTAGAAACGACGAACACAGCCGTATCGTCGACAATCGATCAGCAACGCATTGAGAATCTGCCCATCAACGAGCGCAATTATCTTTCATTCGCGCTGATATCGTCGATGGTCGGCCGCGACAATGGGCGGCCGATTGGACCGGCGCCGACGACGGGTCTGAACTTTGGCGGTCAACGCGGCCGTTCCAATCTGGTGCAAGTGGACGGCGCAGACAACACGGACAATTCGGTTAACGCGTCACGTTCGACAGTTAGTCAGGAAGCAGTGCAGGAGTTTCAGGTCGTCACCAACTCGTTTGCGCCAGAGTTTGGCCGGTCATCGGGCGGCGTGGTAAACGTCGTCACCAAGAGCGGCACGAACGATTGGCGTGGAAATGTTTTCGGATTCCTGCGTCACAAGAGTTTTCAGGCGCGGAACCCGTTTGCTCCCGTCGACAAGCCCGCTTTCACACGCACGCAGTACGGCGCTACTCTGGGCGGACCGCTCAAGACTGATCGAATGTTCATCTTTGCTGCGTTCGAACAAAGACAACGTCATGAATCCGGATTCTTTACCAGTAACGTCAGCGCCGGCTTGACCAGCAGTGTGACGATCGGAGCGCCGTTCCTGCCCTTCACGCAAACTTTTCCCAACATCAGACCGGAACAGACGACATATGTGAACACGTTATTAACCAACGCCGCCGCGCTCATCGCGACGGGTATTCCGGCCAACATTGCGCAGGGCCAGGCACTAGCCGGCGCCGCAGTTCAATACGCAACGTTGGCATCGAGCGGCAGCCTTACGGCACTGACTGGAACAAATCCGTTGATTAGTCCGGGCGGATCGATTCCGGCCGGCCAGGTGATTGGTCCACGCTTCTTCCTGACCGGCGCGCCTGTGCCTTCGGGTACCGTCAATGCGGCCGGACAGCCGATCGCGTTTCGGCCGTTGAATGGCTTGCAGCGCGTTTTCCCGATTACCGATCGCACTACGTTCAACTCGTTTCGCTTCGATCATTTTATCGATGAAGCGCAGAACCATCACTTCACGTTCCGGTTCGGCTATAACCCGAGCACAATTACCGGAATTCAGGTCGAGTCACAAAATCAATCGCTCGGGCAAAATGATTTTTCGCGCACCGGCATTCAGAAACTGAAAGACGTTAGTGCGGTCGCGACGCTGGGCTCGACACTCTCGTCGCACATGTTCAACGAATTTCGTTTCAACTTTGGCGAACGTCGCGCGACCTTCAAATCGCAGAACGGCGATGCGGTCGCCTTCAACATCTCGGGCACCGCGTTCATCGGGCGCGAATTGTTTTCACCAGTCGTGAGAACTGAAACCCGTTACGAATGGACCGACAATTTGCAGGTCGTAAAAGGGAACCACACTTTCAAGTTCGGCGGCGACATCGCCTTCATCAGAATTCCAGAAGCAATTTTCGAGTTGAACTTCGCCGGACTCTTCAACTTTGGCGGACTGACAGCCACGACGCTGGCCGCGTTTCCGACCATCGGCACAATAGCGCCGCCCGATTTCACGCCCGTACAGCAGTACGGCCTCGGATTTCCTTCGAACTACATTCAGGGGTTCGGAAATCCCGTGAGTCGCATCGGCAACAAGCCGGTTGCCTGGTTTGCGCAGGATTCCTGGCAGATTCGCCGGAATTTCACGCTGAATTACGGCGTCCGCTATGACTATGAAATCACAGAGCAGATTCCCACCGTGCCGTTTCGTGATCCTTTATCAGGCATTTCGCTTTCCGCCGCTGACTTGCTTGCGGCGCAGGATGCGATGAACGTGCAGCAGGGATTCCCGCGCGACAAGAACAACTTCGCCCCGCGGGTCGGCTTTGCCTGGGACATCAAAGGCGATGCGAAAACAGTCGTTCGCGCGGCCGCTGGAGTTTTCTATGACCATCCGTTGTTGGCTATCGCTTTCAACTCCGACATCGCCGATGCCGCGCAACAGCAGCAGGGAATTTTGATTCCCGGCAATCCGGCGCCGAATCAACTGCTAAATGCGGTGCAAGTTTTCCAGGGTACTGTCTGTCCTCAAACCGGAGGCAATCCCGTTTGCCCCCCCGGAGTGTTCACGCCCGGCGTCGCGGCGACTGCGCAATATCAATTTGGTCGCATGCGCTTTAATGATCAGACCTTCCCCGGATTCGGACCGGTCTTGCCGTTTACGCTGCACGTGAGCAAGGACTTTGAGTATGCGTACGCCAATCAGGCGAACCTGACGATTGAGCGACAGTTGACGAAGGACATGTCGATCTCAGCTGGTTACTTGTTCGTCGGCGCTCATCACTTGCCGCATCCACTCGACGTAAACGCACCGCGCACGGATTTGCAGATTCAGAACTATGTGCGCTGCTTCGGCACCTTGCCAACTAACACGACGGCAGTGGCGACTCTGAACCCGGCGGCGTGCAGCAACATCGTCGCGCAACCAATTCCGGGAATTATTTCAGTAACGACGCGCGGCGGCGTAGTGCTGCCCGCAGCCGCAAACTTCTTCCGGCCGAACGCTCCGAATTACTTCCTCGTCCAGGCTCTGAACCCGGCGCTGACGCCGGCCGTCTTTAACGGCGCACTTGCCGCAGCCGGCACGTTGCGGACGCCGGGAGCTATTTCGCCGTTCGGATCGATCAACGCCCAATCTTCCGACGGCAACTCTGTTTACAATGCCATGAACATTGATGTGAAGAAGCGCTTCTCGCACAATTTCCAGTTCCTGGCTTCTTACACGTGGTCGCATTCGATCGATGATTCGTCAGACCTGCAGACGCTGCTGCTGCCGCAGGACAACCGAAATTTCCGCGCTGAGCGAGCGAACTCGTTATTCGATCAACGTCAACGGTTTGTCTTCAGCGCCGTGGCTGCTTCGCCGGCAAAGTGGCGATCCGGAAGTGGTTGGCAAAAGGCTCTCTCCAATTTCACCCTGGCGCCCATCTTCGAAATTTCCTCAGGTCGCCCGTTCAATATCCTGAGCAATCAGGACACAAACAACGACCAGTCGAATCAAACCGATCGTCCGTCGGTGCTGCCTGACGGCCGCCTGTGTGTGCCGGGCACGACAGGATGTACGCCGCTGATTACGAACGGTGTTTTCTCGACCGGCGACCTCGGCCGCAATCTGGGTATCACGCACAAGTTCATGTCCTGGGACATCCGTCTGAGTCGCGTAATCAGATTGAATGAGCGCGTACGTCTGGATCTAATCGCTGAGGGCTTCAACCTGTTCAATCGCTTCAACGAAGGTTCGGCATCACCCTTCATTGACGACGTAAATGCTTTTCATCAACGTGCCGACAACGGTCACTACTACAGCCGTCCGACCGCCTCGTTTGATCCTCGACAGTTTCAGTTCGGAATGAAGATCAACTTCTAGGTGGGAATTGCATCAGCTCTGTTAAGGCCGGCGCTCAATCTCGCCGGCCTTTTTCTTTGCGCGGCGAACGGCGGCCTCGCACCCCGCATCCGAAGACGAGACTTTTGCTCTCCTGTTGTTGTTATTTTCCACGGAAATCTGAAAGAATCAGGCTAATGTATCGAACTTTTTTGATTGTACTTGCCGCCAACATTGCGCTGGCTGCCGCCGGGCTCACCGCCGCGCAGTCGAGCCGCCCGCGACGAGTGAAGCCGCCCGAAACTTTGTTGGGACCCGAACCGACGCCGGCGCCAGTCGCTAACAAGAACGCTCCGCTAATTGACGTGAAACCAACGACGCCGGTCGGCGCTGCTCCGGTGTCCAGCGACACCACGCACGCGTACCAGCTATTTCAGCAGAAACAATACGGGGACGCGGCCAAGGAGGCGAAAACAATCGCGGCCGCCGATCCATCGAATGCTGAGGCCTGGAAGCTGGCCGGGTTTTCTGAGTTTTATTTGAAGCAGTACGAGGATGCCGCTGGTGATTTGCAGAAAGCGCTCGAGCTGCAGCGCGTGGCGAAAGAAGAGGATGCGAACACGGTCGATGCGCTGGCTGAGAGCTACATGCTCGCCGAACATTTCGAACAGGCGTTGCCGCTCCTGGCAACAATCCTGAGTCGTCCCGGCAAAGCACCCGATCCGCTGTTCCTGTATTATCGCGGACTAGCCGAATTCAAAACAGGAAAGACTGCGGACGCAGAAAAGTCTTTCAACGCCGCGGTCAAAGCAAATCCGCGCAACACTGCTTCACTCTTCTATCTCGGCAGAATCGCGTTCGAAAGAAAAGATTTCGACGGGGCCATCGCCTGGCTTAATCGCGCGACGACCAGCGACTCTCGACTTGCGGATGCGTGGTCTTTGCTGACTTATGCTTACTTGAATCGCGGTACGGCCGGCGACAGTGCAAAAGCTGAGGCCGACTATCTCGCGGCGATTCGTGCCGGTGAAACACTTGCGCGCCTGCGACCTGATGAGAGTTCCGCCGCTTTGCTGGCCCAGGCATTGATTCGCGCCCAGCAGTACGCGCGCGCGGCCACTGTGCTGGAGCCGTTCGCCGCGAAACCGGAAGTCAAAGGAACGACGCTCTACCTGCTCGGGTTGTCACAGACGCAGGTCAAGAATTATCCCAAAGCAATCGCAGCCTTGGAGCGAGCTGCTGAGAAGACGCCACAAGACGTGAACATATATCGCATGCTGGGATACGACTATGAAGTTTCGAAACAATATGCGAAGGCGCTTACCGCGTACGAGAAAGGCCTGCAATTACAGCCTGGCGACTCAGATTTGAAAGAGTCTGCTGATCGCGTCCGTCCGTTTGCAAAAACGTAGTACTGCTTTACCATCATTTCATGAAACGCGCGTCCCGATTGTTTGTCACGGCGAGAGCCACAGCACTTGTGCTCTTTGCGTTGCTCGTTGTTTCAGCGACTGCCAACGCTGGTTCGTGGCACGGGATTGAGCCCCTCAAATCGCGGCGCGCTGATGTTCTTAAGATTCTGGGCACGCCCCTGACCGAAGCGGCGAACGGTCCCCTCACGTTCCCAGTGATGGGTGGGACTGTCACAGTGTTCTTTGTCGATCAAAACATGGTGCGAGCCAAGCGTCTGCGTCAGGACCTGGCGGGAACGGTCCTGCAAATTGTTCTGCAGCACGAAAACTCTTCGGACACGGCTGACTCGCTGGGTTTGCTGAAGAATCACAGCTTCACCCGCGAAGATGCCAAAGAGGCGGTTATCTTTCGAAATCTAAAGGACGGTGTCGTCTATACCTTTGTGAACGGCAAACTCAGGACGACACGTTACACGTTTTCTGAGGATCAAATCAGCCGGGCTCGCCATTGAAATTGCTTAAGATCCGGGGCGTTCAACGCCGTTAAGAGGGCAACCCGAAATTGATGTTTCTGCGTCTGTAAACCAGCAGTCGTCAAAGTTGAATTCAGAGAGGCTTCTTATGCTAAAGAAACTACTCGCTTCCACGTTTGGATTGATAGTCCTCGGCGCGCTGACTACTGTCGCCGTAGCGCAACGACCGAGGGCCGTGACCGACGACAAAACCTCGGGCGCGACGCCGACACCTGCGCCGGCGCCTTCAACCGTCAAGGCGAAATACGAAGGCGGCGTTTTCGGCTTCCCGAACAAGAAAACGGGCACGCTGGTGATCGACACGACCAACAATCGGCTTGTCTTCAGCGACGACAAACACTCGGAATTGTTTTCGATTCCATTCGGTTCGATTACTGGCGCTTATGGCGACAGCCACTCAGTGCAACCGGCTGCCGCGACTGTGATCAGCCACGTGCCCCTCTATGGTGTTCCCGCCAGCTTTGTGAAAACGAAGGTTCGCTATCTCACAATCCAGTACGATGATCCGGACAGCAAAGCAGCCGGCGCGACCAGCTTCCGCCTTGAGAATAAAGACCTTCTCGATTCCGTTCTCTTCACAGTTGCCAACAAGGCAGGTCTAACCCAGCGTGGTCAGATCTACGTTCGAAAGAAAGAGTCGAACTAAGCCCGCTTCAAACTCTCAGATACCTGCGTAGCCACGGTTACGTTCTTCCGCGCCGTTAGTCAGTTACCGCCGCCTTGCGGTAAAATCAGCGACTCAAAACTGATGCAGGAAATTTGTGCGAAGGCTGAAGACTTGGCTAATGCGATTCTCCGCGGAGCGGGTTTCGATTTGCGCGCGTCTGCCAGCGAGACGGAGCAAGGCTGCTTGCTTTCGATCGACGGCGCCGACAACGGCCTGCTCTTGAATCAGGGCGGCGAGCTGCTCGATGCATTGCAGCAGATTCTTAATCAAGCGGTCGGGCGTGGCTTACCGAAGGGCCAACGAATCATCTGTGACGCAGACAATTTTCGCGCAGCTCGCGAGGCGGAGCTGCGAGCAATGGCGCATCACGCCGCGCGCCAGGTGCGCTCAACCGGATCCTCTTTTGTCTTTGGACCGATGGACGGCAACGAGCGACGCGTGATTCATCTCACCCTGGCGGAGGAAGCCGACCTGCATACAGAATCAATCGGCGAAGGTAACGCGCGCCGCCTGCGTGTCAGCCCAAAAGCTGCCGCATCTGCATAAGTTTTCCCCTCCGTTGTCTTCATGAGTTCCACAGGAGATTCCATTGTCGCTTTGTCGACCCCGCCGGGGCGCGGCGGCATCGGTGTTATTCGCGTGAGCGGACCTGATTCATTAAGTGCTCTGCGACGAATGACCGGCGACAACTCGGAAACGGAACCTCAACCTAACTACATGAACTTGCGAGCGGTCGTCGATCCACTCAATGGCGAAACCCTCGATCAGGCGCTGGTCTGTTATTTCAAGGCGCCGCATTCTTTCACGGGCGAAGACGTCGTCGAGTTTCATTGTCACGGATCACCGGTTCTGTTACGCCGAATTGTCGACGCGCTACTCCGTTTGGACGTGCGACTGGCGAGCCCCGGTGAGTTCTCTCTCCGCGCGGTGCTGAACGGTCGATTGCAACTAACGCAGGCCGAAGCGATTCGCGATTTGATCGATGCGCAAACGGATGTCGCGGCGCAACAGGCGACACGTCAACTGAGCGGAGAGATCTCTCATCGGCTTCAACCAGCGAAAGCACAACTCCTGAAAATGATTGTGCGCCTTGAATCGTCCCTTGAGTTTGTCGAAGACGATTTGCCTCAACTTGAACAGAGTGAAATCGAAAATAGGCTCGCCGAGCTGCGGACAGACTTGCGATCGTTAGCCGACACCTTCGTGCGCGGAAGACTGCTGCACGACGGACTGAAGGTCGCCATCGTGGGTCGACCGAACGCCGGTAAGTCAAGTCTTTTCAATAGGTTACTCGGTTATGAGCGAACCATTGTAACAGAGGTGCCAGGCACAACTCGCGATACGATCTCTGAAGCGATTGGCTGGGATGGAATCCCGATTACGCTGATTGATACGGCAGGAATGCGCACTACAAATGATCAGGTTGAATCGCTCGGGGTGGAACGAACACACCGCGCCGCGGCTGACGCCGACTTGTTGGTGGTAGTCGTTGACGGTTCGCAACCGCTCACTGATGAAGATGGATCTGTTTTGCGAAATGCGAACGGCAAGCGTCACGTCGTCGCCATCAACAAGAGCGATCTTCCGAGCTTCTCTTCGAGTGAAGTCGCTGAGAAAGTTTCCTCCGGCGATGCGATGTCCGCTGTGTCAGTCTCAGCACTGACCGAAGCCGGCCTGACTGATCTGCGTGCTGCGATGCTCAAACCTTTCGTCAACGGCAATGGCGCGACCGAAGGATTGATGATCACGAATGCACGTCATCACGATCTCCTTCTCCGTGCCATCGATGCCCTCGCTTCATCAGAAGCCCTAATTCGTGAACGCGCGAGTGAAGAGATCATTTTGGTGGGATTGCATAACGCATTAAAATTCCTGGGACAGGTAACGGGCGAGACTACGACTGAAGAGATCCTCGGCCAAATCTTTTCAACGTTCTGCATTGGCAAGTAACTCGATCAAATCGAAGCAGGAAGTAACCGGATGGTGTTCGACGAAATTTTTGATGTGATCGTGATTGGCGGCGGCCATGCCGGCTGCGAAGCTGCATCCGCCGCTGCGCGCCTTGGCGCCAACACAGCGCTGTTAACTTTGAATCTCGATCTTATCGGCCAGATGTCCTGCAACCCGGCGATTGGTGGTATCGGCAAAGGGCACTTGGTGCGAGAGATGGACGCGCTCGGCGGTATCATGGGCCGCGTAATTGATCGCACCGGCATTCAATTTCGTTTGCTAAATCGCTCGCGCGGACCAGCTGTACAGGCACCCAGAGCGCAAGCCGATCGCACGCTCTATCGCGTTGAGATGCGGCGCACGCTGGAGGCGACTCCCAATCTGAGTCTTCGCCAGGGCTTAGTCACGGACTTACTGGTCAATGGCAATCGCATCGTAGGCGTCGAACTTCAGGACGCGCGTCGCCTGGCAGCGCAAGCGGTAATCGTCGCCACCGGAACCTTCCTTAACGGAAAGATTCACACAGGCCGCAAGACATACGCCGGCGGACGCACCGGCGAGCCTGCGTCCACAGAACTGCCACAGTCGTTGCGACGTCTTGGTTTTCCGGTGGGCAGATTGAAGACCGGAACTCCGCCGCGTCTGGATGGCCGCACAATCGATTGGGACGCTTTCGAGCCGCAACCGCCCGACAAAGATCCTGTACCTTTCTCGTTCTCGACCGACCAAATTGAGCAGGATCAGCTTAATTGTTTTCTCGCTTATACGAACGAATCGCTGCACAACAAGATCCGCGACAACCTGCACGAATCACCGCTCTACTCCGGCGCGATTCAGGGAATCGGCCCGCGTTATTGCCCGTCGATCGAGGATAAGGTCGTAAAGTTCCCCGAGAAGACTCGGCACCAGTTGTTTGTTGAGCCCGAGGGGTTCAACACGAATGAGGTCTATCTAAATGGACTGTCCACTTCCCTTCCGGCGCAACTTCAACAAGAAATCGTCAACCTGATTCCTGGCATGGACGACGCCCAAATTATTCGTCCGGGCTATGCAATTGAATATGACTTCGTCGACCCAAGGGAACTAACACCCTTCCTCGAAACCGCGCGGATCAAGGGCTTGTTTTTGGCCGGTCAAATCAACGGCACAACTGGATATGAAGAGGCTGGTTGCCAGGGCCTGATTGCGGGTATCAATGCGGGACTGCTGACGACCGGCCGTGAGCCTTTCCGAATTCACCGCGAGGAGTCGTACATCGGCGTTCTGATAGACGATCTGATAACCCAAGGCGTCGACGAGCCGTATCGCATGTTCACATCGCGGTCAGAACATCGCTTGTCCCTGCGTCATGACAATGCTGATGAGCGTCTTGGGCCCAAGGGGCGGGAACTCGGACTGATCGGGGATAGCGAGTGGGAACGTTTCAGTCAGCGTCGAGATCGCCTGGCAAAGGTCCGCAGACTGCTGGCTTCGAAGAAGATTCGACGAACCGATCCGGCTTTCGCGCATCTTCGCGAAGTCACCGGACAAGAACTTGGCGACTCGATAAATCTAGGCCAACTCGCGCTACGCCCCAACATCACCGTTAGCGAGATAACCAAACTGCTCGCAGAGGATGAGAAGTTGCATCTACAACCGCGGGACTTTGAAACCGCTCTCGCCGATTGTCTATACGCCGGCTATCTCGAATCGCAGGATCAAACCAGCCGGCGCCTGCGCCAGCACGACGCCCTTGCAATTCCTGAGACGTTGGCCTTCAAGGCGGTCGGGAGCCTCTCACATGAGATGGTCGAGCGACTCGAGCGTGTCAAGCCGCGTAATTTCGGAGACGCCAGGAAGATACCCGGCCTAACCCCGGCGGCGCTTTCAAACCTGCTTGTTTACCTCACAGCACAACAATTCCGGCCTCTAAACAGCTGAAAAAACGCTCGCGGTCAAGGGGTGGCCCGCCTATGTTTCACGTGCCACATTATTGTCGAATGCGCCCTTTTCTTCCCCGATCACCCCTCAGTCGACCTTGCCACCTTTTTGGTTTGTGTTAATGTATCACTTTAAACTTGTCGGCGACGCTCGGCTAGATGGGGAAAACGATCGCCATTGCCAACCAAAAAGGCGGTGTCGGAAAAACGACTACCGCAGTAAATCTGTCGGCCGCTCTCGCCAAGGCCGGCAAGCGCGTGTTGCTCTTCGATATTGATCCTCAAGCCAACGCGACCTCCGGACTGGGAATCGCTAGAAATGCGATCTCAAGGAATGCTTATCACATTCTGGTGCTGCAGGACTCGATCAAAGAATTGATAATTCAGACCGACTTCGCGGTCGACCTGATTCCATCGGATCGGAACCTTGCCGGCGCGGAAATAGAATTAATCGACATAGCGGAACGTGAATTCCTGTTGGCGAAATCGCTGGCCGAAATCAAGGATGATTACGACTACATCATTGTGGATTGCCCGCCTGCCCTCAATCTCTTGACAGTTAATGCGCTGGCTGCCGCCGACACGCTCCTGGTTCCGGTTCAATGTGAGTACTACGCGCTTGAGGGTGTAACAGAACTCTTCAACACGCTTACGTCGATTCGCCGAGCTGTCAATCCCACGCTGCGGATTGAGGGCTTACTCCTGACGATGTACGACGATCGCATAAATCTGTCTTCGGCTGTCGCGGACGATTTGCGCGAGTTTTACGGTAACCTCATCTTGAAAACACTTATTCCTCGAAACGTTCGCCTGGCCGAAGCACCAAGTCACGGCCAGCCGGTAACTTACTATGATCCGCGCTCACGCGGTTCCGAGAGCTATTTGCAACTAGCAGAGGAGGTAATCGCCCATGAACAGGAAGCCGTTGGGCAGAGGCCTGAGCGCCCTGATTTCCACAGCGCCGTCGCCGCAGGATCATGAAGAACTGCGCGAAATCGAGATCGACCTAATTCGGCCCGGCGAACAGCAGCCTCGCAACACGTTCGATGAGGCAAAGCTCCAGGAGCTTGCCCAGTCAATTCGGGCGACCGGGATCATCCAACCCCTTTTGGTCCGGCGCCGCGGCGGTTTGTTCGAACTGGTTGCAGGTGAACGGCGTTGGCGAGCAGCTCAGATGGCAGGCCTCACACGAGTGCCCGCGATCGTGCGCGAGATACCTGACGAGAACCTTCTGGAGCTAGCTCTGATCGAAAACATCCAACGCCAGGAATTGAACGCCATCGAGGAAGCAAACGCTTACCGGCGTTTGATAGAGTCCCTCGGGCTGACGCAGGAAGAAGTTGCTCAGCGTGTCGGCCGCGACCGCACCTTCATTACGAACTATCTTCGGATCCTAAAACTTCCCAACGAGATTCAGTCGCTCCTGGAACAGGAAAAGCTGACCTTCGGACACGCTCGCGCTCTGCTGGGTGTCGCGGACCCTCAAATGCAGCGGCGCTTGGCTCAACGCATTCATAAGAACAACTGGTCAGTAAGAGAAACCGAGTCAAGGATCCGGAACCTCAATTCCCCACAGCCCGCCGCGGTAACTACGCCGGAGCGTCAGGTTGATCCGAATCTAAGAGCAGCCGAGGCAAAACTTCGGAGACGCTTCGGAACTCAAGTCAGAATCGTCCCGGCGAAGGCTGGGTCCGCCGGCAGAATCGAAATAGAGTTCTACAGCGCCGATGATCTTAACCGCGTGTACGACCTCCTCTCAGACTCGACTCATCCGCTGACGGCTTCCGCTACGACTGCTGTGTAGCATTGGTTGTGTTACTAAGTGCAATACGAAGAGGATGAGTTTCCGTCTCCACCTTCACCTGATGCAGCAGCAGCGGCCTCTTTGAGGTTTAGCCAGCTTCGCCCATATTTGACCCAACTCAGTCCTGAGAAAAGTACTTTAACGGCCCCGAATCGCTGTTCGAAAAGTTGTCTTCTGTTTTTCTTGCCGAAGCTTTCTACCTTGTGTTAGGTTCGCCCTTCGAAAAAATTGCTGGCTCCGCCCCAAGGCAACAATCCTCTCGTGTTGTACTAGGTAGTGTGTGTTATTTCTCAATGTATACAGGACATCAAGACGCTCAGTGGCAACCCTTCTTTCAGGCAATCCACAGCAGACTAACCGACCAAGCCTTCGAAACTTGGTTTCGACCGTTACGCTTCCAGCGCAGCAGCCGCGACGGCGTACTCCGCATTGCTGCGCCAAACGAGGTGGTTCGCGACTGGATACTGTCGAAATACGCAGAACCCTTGCGTCAGTCGCTCAACGAGTCCCAACTGGGCTCGTTGCGAATCGAGTGGGAGACCAATTCAACTCTTAATGTCGCTTCAGCAGCGGCGGCCGTCTTCGAGACCAACACCCCTAAGCAAACCGAAACGCGTGAAGACCCTCCTGCCGAAATCAAGTTTTCGGACCTCTCTTCTCTAAACGGGAAATACACTTTCAGTGATTTCGTCGTCGCGCCGTGCAATCGCCTGGCTCACGCTGCGGCGATGGCTGTGTCAGAGTCGCCGGGTCAGACATACAACCCGCTCTATCTTTACGGCGGTGTGGGACTTGGGAAAACCCACCTCATTCAAGCAATCGGTCACTCGATTGCTGCTGTCAACCCGTCTCTTCGGATCGCCTATCTCTCGCTTGAACGCTTCATGAATGAACTGATTAGCGCAATCCGATATGGCTACGACAAGACCAACGCCTTTCGTGAACGTTATCGCAGTATCGATGTCCTTCTCATCGACGACGTTCAGTTCATCGCGGGAAAGGAGCGTACGCAGGAAGAGTTTTTCCACACGTTCAATGCCTTGTACGATGGGCAGAAACAGATAGTCTTAACATCGGATTGTCCACCGCGTGACATTCCTGAAATTGAAGAGCGTCTGCATTCTCGGTTTGAGTGGGGTCTGATCGCCGATATCGAGCCTCCTGATTTGGAGACCAAGGTAGTCATCATCAAACGAAAGGCAGAGGCTCATCGCCTTGATTTACCGGACGACGTTGCTTTGACCCTGGCACGTCACGCCAAACACAACATACGCGAACTCGAAGGTTCATTGATCCGTCTGCTTGCTATGGCTTCGCTGCGCGGCTTGCCACTCACGAAAGGTTTAGCCGAAGAGTCGTTTCGCGGCGTCACAAACGAGCCGATTCAACAAGAAATTTCGATTTCGCGAATCCAGCAGTTAGTGGCCCAGCACTATCGGATAGATGTGGAAAACTTGAAAGCACGATCGAATGTTCGTCAGGTACTGGTTCCGCGACAGGTTGCGATGTACTTGTGTAAACGATTGGCTAAGAAAAGTTATCCGGAGATCGCTAAGCACTTCGGTGGTAAACACCATACGACTGTGATTCATTCTGTGGAAAAGATCGAGAAAGAGATGAATTCAAATGGAGAGCTGGCGGGAATTATTAACCGCCTTATTGAGGCTGTGAATGTTTGAAGTTTATTCAGTCGACTTCCACACTACCGCCTGAACCGAAATGAGTGTCAAGTTGCTTTCTAAATCTTGAACCGAATCTAAAGGTCAGCGCCGCTTTGCACAGTATTCACAGGCACTACTATTACGACTAAGTATTAATCACTTTCTTAGATCACAGGGTATTCAGTAGTTGCTGTGGCTTGTGATATAAAGACGAAGAATTTTCCAACCCGAAGGAGTAATCGATGCAATTCGTAATCGCGCGAAATTCGCTGCAAAAGGAATTGGCCTTTGTGCAGGGAATTGTCGAACGCAAAAACACCATCCCGGTCCTCGCAAACATTCTGATCGAATCCGCGGGAGAAGACTCGATCCGCATCAGCGGAACTGATCTCGACGTGACGATTCGTTGCGATGCGGATGCGCAGGAGATTTCCACACAAGGCGCGATTTGTGTTCCGGCGCGAAAGCTCTTCGACATTGCGCGTCTGCTGCCGGATGCGCCGGTGAGTTTTCGCAAAGAAGAGAATGAATGGGTAACGGTCGAATGTGATCGATCGAAGTTCCGTCTGCCAGGAGTGTCAAAGGAAACATTTCCTGAACTCCCGGGGTTTAAGTCGACGCCTCTAACTTTGCCGTCGTCAGTTCTCAAGATGTTGATTGAACGAACGATCTTCGCGATCACCCAGGAAGAAGGTCGCTATACCTTGTCCGGCGCCAAGTTCGAATTGGACAAGAAAAACGTGAAGATGGTGACGACCGATGGACACCGTCTGGCATTTGTTTCTACTTCGGGGTCAAACGGCGCGGGCGATGGCATGGATGTTCTGATTCCGCGGAAAACACTGGCGGAATTAACCAAGCTGACCTCAGACTTCGATGGCGACATCAACCTTGGCTCAGATGAAAATCATGTTTATTTCCAGGTCGGATCACGCCTTTTGATCTCGCGTCTTTTGTCCGGCCAGTTTCCGAATTACGAAATGGTGATGCCGAAGGGAAATGATCGAACTGCGACCTTCGACACGTTGAGTCTGAATCAGGCGATTCGCCGCGTGGCGCTCATGGCTGACGATCGCTCGCACGCTATCCGCATGCATCTAGCGAAAGAGCAACTGCTAATTAGCTCGCAAAACGCCGAAGAAGGTGAAGCACGGGAGACTATCAGCACAAACTTCGCCGGCGACGAAACTGAGATTGGATTCAACGCGCAATATCTTCAGGATTTCTTGAACGTCGTCGGATCCGAACAGGTTAACTTCGAATTCAAAGATGGAAACTCACAGGCGCAGTTGAGACCGGTGACCGAAGAGAAATACGACTACCGATACGTCGTTATGCCTATGCGAATATGAGGTCCCGCATGTTCGCAAAAATCGCAAGAGGAGCGTCCGTAAAAGACGCTCCTTTTTGTTTTCAGCAGTGGCGCAAAACAGCGCCGTTACAGCAACCGTCTATGGTAAAATTCATCGATGTTTCTCAGGTTTATCGAGGCAAACCAGTTCCGCAATTCGAACGGTTCGATTACCCTGGGAGCAGGTCTCAATATCCTTCACGGTAATAACGCGCAAGGAAAAACCAACTGGCTGGAAGCAGTTTATCTGCTCGCGCACGGAAAGTCGTTTCGGTCTCACCACCTGAAAGAGACGATCAAATTTGGAGAGTCAGCGGCCAGCGTGAAAGGCGTGGTCGGCAGCGGAGAGAGTCTTGAGCGCGAACTGCAAGTCACCCTGACGCCTACCACCAAACAGACGCTCATCAATGGCAAGCGCGAGCCTATCTCGCGTTACGCCGCATATCTTTACGCCGTTTGCTTTACTGCAGATGAATTAGAGGTCATTCGCGGAGGTCCCGAGGCGCGCCGCAACTTTCTGGATCGAGGCGCTATTTCGCTGCACCCGCCGTACGCACAGACCGTGTCCGACTACAACAAAGTCATCAAGCAGAAGAAGCGTCTCCTGCAACAAGCAGCCGAGGATCGTTTCAATCTCGAGACGCTGACGAATTTGGTGCAGCCATGGAATGAGCAGTTAATAAATTTGGCAACGCAAATCCATCGCGCGCGCCTGCGTTATGTCGAGCTTCTGAACGAAGCGCTGGAACACAATCTCTTTCACGATGACATTTCGATCGGTTACGTTTCGTCGCTCGAGGGGAAAGGAAACCTCGCTGATTACCGCTCGCTGATCACGTCGCGATTGCAACTCAGAATGCAGGCAGAACTGTTCGCCGGCGCTTGTCTCATCGGTCCTCATCGTGACGATCTTTTAGTGCTTTTCGGGGGCCGTGACATACGCAGTTTTGGCAGCTCTGGACAACAGCGTAGCGCGTTGATAACACTTGATTTAGCAGCGATTTCCGTGTATTATTCGAAGCATCAGAATTACCCGATTTTCCTCATTGATGACGTGGACGCTGAACTTGACGGAAACCGCATTAACCGCTTGCTGGAATACCTCGACGGACGCACTCAAACATTCATCACCACATCAAAGAGAAGTCACTTTGAGCGGTTCGAAAACCGGGCGAATTTTTATGAGGTCTGCGCCGGAGTTGCGACTGCGGAACAGACCATGACTGCCGTATCGGTGAGCGCGTAATGCCAACTGACAGAGCGGACAAAGGAAGTAAAGGTAGAAACGAATTGGCCACACCTACATCAAAACTGAAGAACAAGAAAGAGACTTATGACGCTTCGACAATCGCGGTCCTGGAAGGCCGCGATGCAGTTCGCAAGCGGCCGGCGATGTACATCGGATCAACCGGCGAGCTGGGACTTCATCATCTGGTTTACGAAGTTGTCGACAACTCAATCGACGAGGCCCTGGCCGGCTATTGCGATTCGGTCGAAGTCAGCATCCATCTGGACAACTCAATCACCGTCATCGATAACGGCCGCGGCATCCCCGTGGACCTGATGAAGAAAGAGCGCAAGTCCGCCGCTGAAGTCGTGATGACGAAACTCCACGCCGGCGGCAAGTTCGACTCGAACGCCTACAAAGTTTCGGGTGGTCTGCACGGTGTGGGTGTGTCGTGTGTGAACTTCCTGGCTGAAGATCTGCACCTGGAAATTTGGCGCGATGGTCTGACGTATGAACAGGATTATGAACGCGGCATTCCGGTCGCTAACTTGAAGCAGACAGGCAAGACGCGCAAACGCGGCACGAAGATCACGTTCAAACCGGACCCGCAAATCTTCGACACGATCGAGTTCAGCTTCGACAAGCTTTCAGAGCGTCTGCGCGAAAAGGCTTTTCTCAACAAAGGCATTCGCATCACGATTAAGGACGAGCGCGAAGAGCCGGAGAAGTCGCATGAGTTCTACTATCGTGGCGGCATCGCCGAATTCGTGAAGCACCTTAACAAGAGCCGCAACGTGCTGCACGACAAACCGATCTATTTCGAGAAAGTCGCGGACGCGCTTTCGATCGAAGTCGCGATTCAGTACAACGACGGCTACGACGAGAAGGTCTATTCGTTCGCGAACAACATCAACACCGTCGACGGCGGTACGCATCTCTCCGGTTTTCGTTCAGCGTTCACGCGCACCATCAACGCGTACGCCCAAACGTCCGGACTGGCCAAGAACTTCAAAGGCTCGTTGTCAGGCGATGATGTGCGCGAAGGACTTGTGGCCGTCATTTCCGTGAAACTGCCACAGCCACAGTTCGAAGGCCAGACTAAAGGCAAGCTCAATTCAGACGTCAAAGGCGCCGTCGAGTCGTTTCTCAACGACCGGCTGACTGATTTTCTCAATCAGAATCCCACGGTGGCACGCCGAATTGTCGGCAAGTCGCTCGATGCCGCGCGCGCCCGCGAAGCCGCGCGCAAGGCTAGAGAAATCGTGCGGAAAGGCGCACTTGGGTCGACCATGCTGCCGGGCAAACTGGCGGATTGTCAGGAACGCGATCCGGCACTTTCGGAAATCTATATCGTCGAAGGCGATTCGGCCGGCGGTTCGGCCAAACAGGGCCGCGACCGCAAGAACCAGGCGATTCTGCCGCTCAAAGGCAAAATCCTGAACGTGGAAAAAGCGCGCTTCGACAAGATGCTCGCGCACAGCGAAATCAAATCGCTAATCATGGCGCTGGGCACGGGCATCGGCAAAGAAGATTTCGATCTGACGAAACTGCGCTATCACAAAATCATCCTGATGACCGACGCCGACGTCGACGGCTCGCACATTCGCACGCTGTTGCTGACGTTCTTCTTCCGGCAAATGCCGCAGCTCGTCGAACAGGGTTACGTCTTCATCGCGCAACCGCCGCTCTTCAAAGTCAAACGCGGCAAGAAGGAAGAGTACATCAAAGACGAAGGGTCGATGACGCACTTCCTCATGCAGCAGGCGACCGGCGGCATGAAAGTGACTTCGGCATCGAATAAGACGCCGATTGAAGGCGCGACGCTCGTGAAATCTTTGCAACGCATGGTCGAGTTCAAGCGCTACTGCGAGAAGGCGACCCGCCGTTTGAAAGGTGACGCGTATCTGCTCGACGCTTTGTTGACCGCATTCGCAGGAAAGAAAGGCGTGCTGCGCCCGGAAGGCGCGACGTTGAAGCGCGCGTTTCAGGACGGCGAGTTGATGGCCAAAGTCGAAGGTGTGATCGCGAAAGCCGGCTACAAGACGGAACTGGCTGAGGACGAAGAG
Source organism: Pyrinomonadaceae bacterium (assembly GCA_035606795.1). GTDB lineage: Bacteria > Acidobacteriota > Blastocatellia > Pyrinomonadales > Pyrinomonadaceae > UBA11740. Next base: position 16,809 of record DATNEI010000203.1, on the reverse strand, counting down.
CACGGCCTTTGGGAGATTGAAACGACTACGATCTCAGGCGTGCCTGTAGCGATCGACTGGAACTTCGCCAGCCTCGTGGAATTTCAGCGAGCTGTCGAGCTGTTCATGAAGCTCGAGGACCGTCTGGCGCCGCCGTTTGTCGCCGGTGAAAATGGTACCAGCGAAGAGATCGCCACGCGCGATGCCTTGCTTGAGCGCGTGCTCACCGCCGCGAAAAAGGACCTCACGATTCAACGTTACAAAGGCTTGGGCGAAATGAATCCCGAGCAGCTTTGGGAAACGACCATGAATCCCGAAACGCGCACGCTTCTGCAAGTGCGCATCGACGACGCAGTCGAGACGGATGAAATCTTCACCGTGCTGATGGGAGACCAGGTCGAACCCCGCCGCAAATTCATCGAAGACAACGCGCTGGATGTAAGGAACTTGGATATCTAAACTGTGAGCAGTGAGCAGTGAGCAGTGAGCAGTGAGCAGTTCGTCCGCGTCGCGGATGATTGAGAGTACCCCAGCGCTTCAGCGCTGGGATCGGGAATCAACCAACACCACCAGCCCGCTTTAGCGGGCGACAGAACCAGCGGATCAGCGCGCCACCCTGGGACTAGGTTTCAATTAAGATTCATATCGCGCGGCCTCGATGGCTGGCCGCGCGTCGTGTTTTTGCGCCTGTGGCAATTAGGACCATAACCAGACCGCGAGCGAGACCACGTTTTCTGCCTTTTGCCTTCTGCTTTCTGCCTTGTGTTCGTCGCCTCTCACTCGGCATTCCTCCGCTACTAATCTCATTGCGGAAGTGTGCCTAAGCCATGGCGGCCGTCAACTTCGCCAGCATTTGCACGAAGCGCCGGCCTGCTGCTTGAGGAAACACATCTCTAAGACAGTTGCCGAGTGTGATTACAACTGGGTGGGATGTATATGTGTGGTAACCGACAGACGAGTAATGGCGCCGTCCTGTATAAGCACTTAGCGTCGCAATGTCAGAATGCTTTCCAACCTAGTTCACTACGGGCGAGATGCCGATTTCGCCGAAAGAATGTGGCAACCCCCCTAAACTAAACAAAGCAACAATGGAATCAGAGTAAGGAGCGTTTTATGAACAGGATCAGATTATGGCCACACGGGATAATTGCCGCAGCAGTCTTTGCAGTCGTCGCTGGCGTGGGCGTGTGGTTCTATGCAAGACATGAACAGACTGTGGAAGCTGAGGCGCTGCCAAATGCTGCGCGCATTCAACGCGTAGACGGCGAGGTCGCTTTCTGCAATGACCGCACGAACACCGAGACGAATGCTCAGTGGACCGCTGCGGCCGCCAATCAACCTTTCTCTGAAGGAGATCGAATCTACACGCGCGATAACTCGCGTGCCTCGCTCGCATTTAGCGGGCGCAATTTTGCCCGGCTCGATCCAAACACTTCGCTCGACATCGTGTCGCTGGAAGATCGGCGCACGCAGCTCGCGCTCCGCGACGGGTCGGCAATGTTCGACGTTGGCTACCTGGCGCCCAATGAATTGTTTGAAGTAGCCACGCCCCAGGGCGCGATAAACTTTGACCAGCCCGGGCTCTACAACGTGGGCTTCGACCAGAATGGCGGGGTGCTCGTTTCCGTGCTGAGCGGACTGGCGCGGGTAGTTGGCCTATCAGGTTCCGGCGAAATTAATAAAGGGGAAGTGCTTACCCTCCTGGGCCAGACAGCGTCCGAGCTGGTGCTCTCGCGCTTGAATCGCCAGGACGCTGGATACCAGGTGGACGACTATTACCGCTATCAATATCCGAATTCTTACGACGGTCGTTACAATAATTACGACGCTTATCTTAATGACCCTTACTATTACGATCCTTACCAGCGCAACGCGAGTTATAAATATGCCAATTCAAACATTCCGGGTCTAAACGATCTCGATTCCTATGGCGAATGGCAGAACGTTGGCAACTATGGCTATGCCTGGAGACCGCGAGTTGACGCGGGATGGACGCCTTATCAGCAGGGCCAGTGGACCAACAGTTATCCGTATGGGCCGACCTGGGTTTCAAGTGAGCCCTGGGGCTATGCGCCCTATCACTATGGACGTTGGGCCAACGTGGGTAACCAGTGGTACTGGGTTCCCGAAGGAGTGAACACGACGCCAGTATATTCGCCGGCCCTCGTCGCTTTCGTTTCGCCGGACAACAACCAAATCGGTTGGGTGCCGCTCGGCCCCGGCGACGCTTATGCGCCGCGTTATTACGACGACAACTGGCAGCCACATTATCTGACGCGAACGAATGTCGCTCCGTCACAACTTGTTAATTTCGGCATACCCGGCGCCGTGACCTTTGTGTCCACGGACGCGTGGGGTCGGCCGATCGATCGGCGCAACGTCCGTCAGGTTGATCAGCAGAAGTTGGCAGCCCTGCGGGCTACACTGGATCCTTTGACCCTGACTCCGCTGCGGAACGCAGTCATCCACTCAGCCTGGGGCCGTGGCAAGATCGATCTGCCGCCAGGCATTGCGAAGAAACTTAGAGACACGCCGGTTTATGTCGGCTCTGATATCAAGCAGTCAAAGTTTCGCAAGGACCTGCCAAAGTCGATGCACGTGGAACGGGTTTCCGATACAGCCAGGAATCAAAAGTTCAAGGCCAGAGACGATCGCCAGCAGGAACAGCAGGCAGATATCGGGCGTAAACAAGACACGGGCCGCGTGAGCGGCGAAGTTAATAAAGACAATAAGGACGCGCGTAAGCTTGATCAGCAGCAAAGAAAAGAGACGCGCGATCAGGAGGAGGCGGCTCGCGCCCAGACGCATGGTCAGGATAAGGCCCAGCCAAAAGATCAGCTGGGAGCTCAGGGAGTACGAGTAGGCAAACCGGAAAAATCTGAGGCGAAGCCGCAGACACAAGCAGCGCCAAAGCACCAGAAACAAAATCAGAATCCACCGACCGCAGCCGGCGGCAAAGGTCAGGCTGGTGGCAAAGGCAAAGGCAAAAAACCATAAGCGGTCAAGCTCCGTGAATCTCTTCCCTCTCCCTTGGGAGGGCAATGACATACTTGAATAATCAGGAAGTGTTGAGCGTCGCGAACATGAACGCCGAAGGCGTTCACCACCTCCAGCCCAGGGTTGACGCGCGCCAGCGCGGCTACCCTGGGTAATGAGCCAACACGGAACCCTGAAAGGGTTGCGGAACCCTGCAGGCACACCGGTGTTGAATTGGGATTCACAAAAATTTGAACCTTTGGGGCAAACCTATTTCGCAACCCCTTCAGGGTTGGGACCTGTTTTGTCTTGACTACCCAGGGTAGCCGCGCTGGCGCGCGTCAACCCTGAGCTGAAGGTAGCAAACGCCTTCGGCGTTTAATGCACGAGCTGTTGATTACTCAAGTATGTCATTGCCCTTGGGAGGAGGTTGGGTCAAAGTCTTACGCGAACAATCTCATCAACAGCTCATTGCACTGAAGAATCTAATAGCCCAGGGCCACGCCCTGGGTTTTCTGTTTTAAGCATAAGAAGTGAGCAGTAGGCAGTTGTCACCTGATGAAATCAGGAATGACTGGGAATGCCTCCCGGTAAGGAAGGTGGGCTTGCCCCCGCTTTTGGAGGGTTCAGAGAAGGCGGCGGGTGCAAGCCACCCTGAGATCAGTTTCAATTCAGATTTATGTCGCGCGACCTCGATGGTCGCGCGTTTTTGTTTTTGGATTTGTGATGGGGCCGGGAGTTCCCGCGCATCCGGGAATGCCTCCCGGTTAGGAAGGGTGGCTTGCGCCCGCTCCTTTTCCTGAATCTCTAAAGCGGGGGCAAGCCCACCTTCCTGACCTTGAGATTTTCTAAGAGCACTTCACCTGCCCGGCCCTTTTCTTTTCTGCCTTTTGCCATCTGCTTTCTGCCTTCTGCTCTGATAATCTTCGCCCATGAACACTCGACGCCAGTTTCTTATCCAAGCGCCTATCGCTGTGCTCGTCGCGGCTACAGCTTGTCGGAACAACTCATCACCATCAAGTTCGGAATCAACATCAGCGCCGCCCGGCGCGCCGCCTACGTTTGGTACGGGCGCGGGCAGCGGGCCCGCGGTGTCGCCCGAAACATTCGCGGAAGCTGAGAAGCTGATGCAAGTGACGATGACTGACGCCGAACGGCAACAAGCCGCCTCTTCCTGGCGCACGTCACTGGCGCAATATCTCGAGCGCCGCACTGGCCCCAGAAAAGTTTCGCTCGCGGACACTGAAACTCCGGCGACATTGTGGACTCCGATGCTACCGGGCATTAGTTCCGGTCCAGCGCGCGATCGTTTCGTTCGCTCAAAGACCGAGGTGCCGCTGCCTTCGTCAGATGACGCAATCGCGTTTGCGCCTGTCACACAACTGTCGCGTTGGATCGAATCAAAGAAACTGACTTCCGAGCGGCTGACGAATATTTATCTCGAACGCGTCGGCCGTCTTGATGGGAAAATTCGCGCGATCATCACGCTCACAAAAGATCAGGCGCTGGCACGCGCCAAACAAGCCGATGCCGAGATTACTGCCGGCAAATATCGCGGGCCGCTGCATGGGATTCCTTACGGCGTGAAGGATCTGCTCGACACCAAAGACATTCCGACCACTTACGGCGCCGAACCTTTTCGTAATCGCGTACCGTCAGCCGATTCAGCCGTGGTGCGGCGACTCAACGAAGCGGGCGCAGTTCTAATCGCGAAGCTGGCGCTCGGCGCGCTCGCGCTCAACGACATTTGGTTCGGTGGTCAGACGATGAATCCATGGCTCCTCGAAGAAGGCGCGTCAGGATCAAGCTGCGGGCCGGGCGCCGCCACTGCGGCGGGCCTGGTCGCGTTTTCGGTTGGCAGTGAAACCGGCGGCAGCATCGTCAGTCCGGCGATGCGCTGCGGCGTCGCCGGTTTCCGTCCGACGTTTGGCCGCGTGGCGCGCACCGGCGCGATGACGCTCTGCTGGTCGCTCGACAAGCTTGGTCCCATGACGCGTTCCGTCGAAGACGCGCTGCTCGTGCTGCAGGCGATCAGCGGTCCTGACGCCGGCGATCCTTCGAGTGTGCCCAGCCGTCTCGACTTTGACGCCAACGCGTCCGTTGCCGGAGTGAAAGTCGGTTACTTTCCGCAGTGGATGAAAGAGGCGCCGGCCACCGATGTCGATCGCGCGGGGCTGGATGTGATCAGAAAGTTGGGGATGGAATTGCGCGAAGTGACTTTGCCGGACTGGCCTTACAGTTCGCTGATGCCGATTCTTTTTGCCGAAGGCGCGGCTTCGTTCGAAGATCTCGCGCTCAACAACAAACTCGGTGAATTGAAGGTACAAGTGAAAGACGCCTGGCCCAATCTGTTTCGGCAAGCGCGGTTCCTGTCGGCCATAGATTTTGTGCAGGCTGATCGTCTGCGTCGCAAAGTCGCGCTCGAGATGGCCCGCATCTTCAAAGAGGTCGATGTCCTGATCGTGCCTTCGCTGCGTGACGAGCAGCTGACCATCACGAACTTCACCGGCCATCCATCGCTGACTTTGCGTGCCGGCTTCGTCGAAGTCTCTGAGGCGCGCAGCGACTGGGCTCCCGATCCAAACAATCCGCTGCCCAAGTTCAATCCACCGCGACGTGTGCCTCACGGAATCACGATCCTCGGGAGACTGTTCGACGACGGCTTGATTGGCCAGGTAGGCGTCGCCCTTGAGCGCGAGTTCAATGTTGTTAGGGAAACGCCGGTTGGATTTTAGGTAGTCGGCCGCCGAAGAATCGGGAGGTATTGAAACGCCGTCATACTTGAGCTGCGCGCAAGTTATTGATCGCTTGACAGATTTACGGGAATAACTAACCTTTCCACTATAAACTCCGATCCTCGAATCTCTCGCTAAGGAAGGAATTACTTTGAGCACCGCAGTTACAGAACATAAGCCGTTGACGTTCACGCTAACGGTGCTGGGGCGAACTCTTGAGCACCTAGGCGTGATGATGTACAAGCGCCGTGATACAGCGATAGCTGAACTAATCGCAAATTGTTGGGATGCAGGTGCAAATCGTGTAGAGGTCATTCTGCCTGACGAAGCGGATTATGACCGTGAAACAGGGGTAATCACGATCACAGATGATGGCTCGGGAATGAATCAGTCCGAAATTCAGCATCAGTACCTAGTTGTAGGTCGAAACAGGCGTCAAGAAGAAAAGACTATATCGAAGACACTTGAGGATTGGGGAGTCAAGGACATTGGCGACGAGGACGAACGCCTAAGGTATGATTTTTTGGCGCTTACCGATGAGAGAAGGCTTGTGATCATTGAAATAAAGCGTTCCGGCCACGCTGTGACTCTCGATGATCTACAGCGGCTAGAGAAGTACAAAGATCGATTATCCAAGGCCCACGATAAAGAACTTTATATGGTCATGCTATGTAGTGGCTCGCTCGATGTTTCCGAAGACGTAAGACTAAACTGGAAAACTCGAAGAGATGGCAGCATTCGTCTCTGGTCGGGGTTTTTTCTAAAACACGAGCTTACTATGAGCACTACCGAGCCGTTTTAGAAGGAAATGTTGACCACCCAGATTTCTCTAGCAAACAAAGGGAGGTGCTGAGTACTAGGGAGGCGTTGGCAGGTAGCCTTCAGCGGGATGCCAAGCGTCGGAAGCTTTGCCTCGGGACGCAAGATGTCGATTATCGCGCCGCGTTGCCCCTGCTCCTTCTGTCTCGGAAGACACAGAAACCGAGGGTAATCCAAAAGCTAAAGATTAGGCTTGAACGGATCTCAACAATTTATTTTTGATCTTGTCCGATTGCTTCAGTTCGTGTTGCCAAATGCGAACGACCTTCCAGCCTTCCCTCTCGAGAGTCGCGTTGACTAATTTGTCGCGTCGCTGGTTACGTTCCAATTTCCGTCTCCAAAACTCCGCGTTGTTCACAGGCTGCGAACGGTGCTGAGGGCAACAATGCCAAAAGCAACCATCGACAAAAACCACAACGCGCTTTTTAGGAAAAACGAAATCAGGCCGTCCGAACAATCTGTAATTTCTTCGCCAACCAACGATCGATGCGCTTCGTAAAATTCTGATGAGCCGCATTTCTGTCGCGGCGTTTCCGCGCCCTTTAACGCGCGACATATTCAAGCTTCTTTGCGCGGGTGACAGATTCTCCGGCATGACTTAGTCGCCCGGCAGAACTAACCGGCCAGCGTGGACATCATCGTGACAACGATTGCAGAGCACTAATAAATTCTCTTCGATGTTTTCGCCTCGGTCAGCGTGATGCTGTCGGTGGTGAAGCTCTAAGAATCGCGCGTCCTCCTTCGTCCACAAAGCGCGATTCCAGTGACAAAGTCGGCATTCGTTATTGTCTCGCTCATACACCGCCCGTTGAATCTCAATCGGAATGTGCCGATCATGAGGTTCAGCGATGCGCTCGATCGTTTCAAGTATGTATTCGCCGCCACGTAAATCGGGTCGCCCTGTAAAGCAAGTGTAGACAGCATATCCTTCCTCCGTCCTCAACTCCCGAATTCTTCGAGCGTAATCGGAAATTTTGGCGACGTATGCCAACTCTTCAGTTGTAGTAACTTGTCCGACGTTCGCTTGCAGGTAGGCCAACATTCTGGATTGTCCACTTCCCTCTTGTCTGCGGATGCGATTCGCAAGGTGCCAACGTCCGGCTGCCATTAGGTCGGGTTCAACTCGCGTCAGTAGATATTGATTCTCCAACAAAACCAGCCCAGCGGCCTCATCGTCTTTCGGGCCGCTAATAATCGAATATCCATCCTCCTTCCGCAGTTCTCGGATCCTTCTCCCGTAGTCTGAAATTCCGCTGACCACTTCTAACTCGATCGCGTCTAACGGCACTCCAACGTAGCGCACCATGTACAACCGGATGCGCTCACGCGCGCTGTCGCTATGGATGCCAGACAGTTTAAGAGCTGCGACGTTAAGTTGGCGAGCGGTTTTTAATACTTCCACGAGGCGAAGGACCTTTTCGCGCAGCTCAAGGCCATCGTGCTCGGCGTGGAATGCCTTAAGTTGCGCGTCGAGATCCGCGACGATCTCGCCAATGGTGACTGGACGTTCCGAATTCATTCGCCGCTCACATTCCTTCGACGGATCTCAAACAGGTTCTTGACGCACTGAGCCACAGCAGCAGCGAGCTTTGGGGGAACTGCATTACCGATCTGTCTCGCAATTTCGATCTTCGTGCCGCAGAAGATGAAATCGTCCTTAAACGATTGAAGGCGCGCTGCCTCTCTATGAGTAATCGGCCGATGCTTCACTGGGTGTAGGTACCGGCCTTTCTCAGGCTTAAAGAATTCCGTCCGAATTGTGAATGCCGGACGGTCCCACCAGAGGCGACCGAAGAGGTCGGTTCCGCCAGTCGTCTTTCTGATCCAGCAAGCTGGCGTGAGTTCAGGTGCGCGCTTTTGAAGGTCAAAACGGTTCATACCTTCTTTCGGAATTGCTCGATACCGCTTCATGCTCATCAGCGTGGGGCTCCGTCCGAAATGCAAGTTCAAGGGCGGTGCGACATCACGAATCTCAGTACCTTCAGGTTCGGGGAGGTCGCCAATTGCATCACGTACGGTGCGCCAAGGTTCTGCATCGGCAACATACTCGCCATTAGTTTTGAACAGCGATGGCACTAAGCCGTTGTTCGGATTGAAATGCGTCTTCTTCGGAGGAAACACGGCCCCAGGATCAGCAAACGTGCAGCCAATGATGAAGCAACGATATCTCCGCTGAGGAACGCCATAGTCGGATGCGCGAAGAAGCTCGGTTACGGTTTCGAAACCGCACTCTTCTACTTCGCGAATAATCGCTTCATGCTCAGGCGAACCCATGAGCTGGGGAACGTTTTCCATTACAAACACCTCGGCGCCCGATTGGATCACAACTTCAATAAACGGTCGCCAGAGCTGTTTGCGGGAATCTGTTTTCCTGTCCTTGTTCAAGAGGCTAAACCCTTGGCAAGGAGGACCGCCGATCACGATATCGGCGTGCGGAGCCCGTTTCTTCTTAAGAAGTTCTACGATGTCCTCGCTTGTGCAGTGGCCAAAATTTGCGTTATAGGTCCTTGCCGCTGCTTCATCAAAGTCGTTTGCCCAAACAACATCGAGTTGCTTCTTGAATACGTCATGAAAACCGGCGGTCAGGCCGCCAGCGCCGCAGAAGAGATCAATTAGTTTGAGTTTATTCTTTGCCAACGCTGAATAGGAGTAAGGTCTCTAAGAACTGACAAATATACTTTGTTCCGCACTTCTTGTCAGCGCTTCGCGTACCACATCAAAAAAGTCATAGGTGTCGTTCGCATTTGCTCTTCAATCAATTCTTGGATGAGGCCTGCACCGAAGTGAAAGCAGAAACCGAAGTTGTTTTGACATTCGCTTCTTTCCAACGTTCAATCGACAAACCGACAGGATGGGAGAGCTCGCAATGACACGATGGATTCCGCTCGCGCTTACTTTCATTACACTCGTCGCTTTGGCCGTTTTCGGTTCTGCTGAGATCAGTTTGACACCTATCGCTAGGACGTTCGCGCAGGAAAACTCTCAACCGGCGAACGCGCGTCATGCGCCGCCGGTGACGCGCACGGTGGCGGGGCAGGTGCTCGCTTCCAAAGACATGCCGGCGGTCCAGTTGGAGTTTGATAAGTCATTCAAATACGCCGGCAGCCAGAGCTTTGTGCTGTACGACGTGGCCAACGCCGAGCAGCATTTCTTTGTCGATGCCGACAAAGATGGGCACATAAAGCGCTTGTACTGGATTCAGTTCGAGGGTTACCTGCCTGACAACACGCACACTTACAATTACAAGTCTCCCAAGATCGTTAACATCGGTGGGTTTAATTTCTTTGCCGATGTTTACGCCCGCAGTCTGAGCGGCAATCTGGGCCGGCCGGATTCCGACGGCAACCGCGCTCGCGCCTTTCTTAAAAGCAAGGGCTTCACGACAAGCACGGAGGTGGTTTCGCAAAGGCTCGTTCACCTGGTGGATGAAACCAAGCGCAACGAGTTGATGATCATTTACCTGGAAGATCTAAGCGGCACAGGTTTCACCGCGGCTGATCTGAACGAAGGCGGCTCAGCCCACGCGGAATGGTCCAACATTTCTCAAGCCGTGTTGGCTCGTGCTCAGAAATTTATGAAGATCAAGAAGCAGTGAGCAGAAAGCAGAAAGCAGAAGGCGGAAGGCAGGCGGCAGACGGCAGAAAGCAAAGAGCGCGCAAGGATGCGCGCCCCCGCCTGCAAGATGCGGGCGCTCCAATCCAAAGCGCCGTCGCTGCTACGGTCACCCCACGTGGGATGCCCGCGCAGGGACCCCGGTAGCTTTGCCGGCGCACTCCAAATTGCAGCCGACGACGCACTGAAAGTTTCGCATTCAGGCATTACTTGGCATCGTCTTTGCTCCTTACTTCAACGAACCTCAAATTCAACGTGAAGCCGTGTTCGTTGCGTACACCTTCGGTGTAGCGAAGGAGTACGAGGAGCAGTAGGCAGGAGGCAGAAGGCAGAAGGCAGTAAGCAGAAGGCAGTGGGCAGATGGCAGAGGAGGAGCTATGGCCAAGTACGGGAAGACGGCGCAAAAGAAAGTTAAGAAGGCGATGCATGAGCGGAAGAAGGGGAAGCTGAAGAGCGGACGCTCCGGCAAGAAAGTGACGAGTAAGAAACAGGCGATCGCGATTGGATTGTCAGAAGCGCGCAAGGCCGGTGGCAAAGTACCGAAGAAGAAGGGCGGTAAGAAGAAGGGCGGTAAGAAGAAGTCGAGCAAGAAATAGTGGCCGCGGATAAACGCGGATTAACGCCGATAGGAAAAGCAGAACCGCTGGAGGCAATTGCGTGGGAGCAAGGCCGCGCCGACGGGGCCGGCGCACTCCAAACTACTCCCGCACCACGTCGCGCGGATCTTTGTCGTCACGGATGCCGAGTAGTCGCGGATGACGAAGCTTGTTGTGCTTGGTCCATTGGATGAAGCCGACCTGGACGACGATCTCTGGGCGTACCCAGTGAGCGCGCAAGCGTGGTAAGCCGAGGGCTTTGGTAAAGGGAGGCTTCGGTATTTCAAGACGGTTGAGTTGGTTGCGGAGTTGAAGCAACAACTCAGTGTTGAAGCCGGTGCCGATCTTTCCCGCGAAAACGAAATCGGATTGCGCGGACTCGTCGCTTGACCCGGTCGCTAAGCTTCGCACCCTCACCCGACCTCTCCCAGAGGGAGAGGAGACAGGCGCGCTTTGCCCGCCCGCTGACGCAGGCGGTTCTGATTCGTAATACCCAACCAGCAGCGCCCCCAGGCCGACGCGCTTGCCTTGCGGATCGGTGAAGCCACCAACGACAAACTCCTGGGCCAGCTCGCATTTCATCTTCAGCCAGTTGCGCGATCGGCGTTGCTCGTAGACTGAGCCGCGGCGCTTTGCAATCACGCCTTCCCAACCTTGTTCCCGTGCCAACTCCCATGGAGCAAAGTTGGACCCGGTCGCTAAGCTTCGCACCCTCACCCGACCTCTCCCAGAGGGAGAGGAGACAATCGGTTCTGACACAGGCAACTCAGTGACTCTCTGCAGCGGCGCTTTCAAAGGCAGTTGATCCAAGAGCGCGCGCCGTTCCTCCAGCGGCAGAGACATCGTCTCGCGACCGTCGAACCACATGATGTCGAAGACGTGATAAGCAGCGCGCGGGGACGCCTGCGTACCCATTACCGCGTGCCAATCAATTTCACCATCGAGAATCAATTCGCGCGACGGCAGTTTTGCGATTGCTTTCGCGATGGACGGAATGTTTTGCGGCAGGCGATTGCGGGAGAACAGTTCAACCTGCTTTCCCTTTTTGTATGCGAGCAGGCGAATGCCGTCGAACTTTCTTTCAAAGCTCCATTCGGGTCCGGTGAACCGCTCTTGGGTGAGCGTCGCGGCCATGGGGACGATCCAGTCGGGGAAGGATTTCGGCATTGAGGGAAATATAACAGAAGGCAGAAGGCAGAAGGCGGAAAGACAGAAGGCGGAAGGCGGAAAGACAGAAGGCGGAAGGCAGAAGGCGGAAAGACAGAAGGCGGAAGGCGGAACGCAGGAGGCAGATGGCAGGAGGTCGCCCCGTGTGATTACGCCGATCCAAGCGCGACACTCCAAAATGCTCGTACGGCCGTCGTCAGTGGTTGCCGTTTGATGAAGGTCCGACTTTATCGCTAATCAACTCGGCCAGCGTGGCGGACAGTTCGCCAATCTCGATCGGTTTGGCAAGGTGAATCTGATAGCCCGCGGCGAGCGCACGTTTGCGATCCTGTTCGCGCGCGTAGGCAGTCAGCGCTACTGCGGGAATGCGGCCGCCACGTTCCGGCGGCAGCAGGCGCACGCGCCGCATCAGTTCATAGCCGTCGGTTCCCGGCATCCCGATGTCAGAAATCATCACATCGGGCTTACGTCTCCAAATTTTCTTGAGTGCTGCGGATGCGGACGGAGCCGTGGTGACGCGGGCGCCGTGCTGTGAAAGCGCTGCTCTGAGCAAATCGCGCGTGTCCGCTTCGTCGTCCACCACCAGCACGCGCACTCCATCCAAAGCCCGCGTGACGTACAAAGGTTTCGCAGCCTCAAGCAGACTCTCAGCGCGCCCGGACGATTGGGTAACTAAAGGCAGCGTTACCGTGAATTTTGCGCCGTGTCCTGCGCCCTCACTCTCGACGGCGACAGTCCCGCCATGCAGTTGCACTATCTGCCGAACAATCGCCAGACCAAGGCCCAGCCCGCCGTGCGCGCGGGTGGTGGTCATGTCCGCCTGACGAAAGCGTTCAAAAACATGCGACAAGAAGTCGGCGCTGATGCCCTCGCCGTAATCTCTTACAGAAATCTCGACCTCAGAGTCGACCCGACGCGCAGCGAGTTCAACCAGTCCACCTTCCGCGCTAAATTTGATCGCGTTCGACAAGAGATTCCACACGACTTGTCGCAGGCGCATGGGATCGCCGTAGACCACTTTCAGTTTCGGATCGATTTTCTGTTTGACGCGAATCCGGCGCGCTTCGGCGCTGGGCCGGAGCGCTTGGACGGCCGCTTCGATAAATTCACGCGGACGAACGGCCTTCACTTCCAGCCTTAGCTTGCCGCTGATCGCACGCGAAACATCGAGCAGATCTTCGACCAGTTGCTGTTGTGACCGGGCGCTGCGTTCGATCGTTTCCAGAGCGCGGTCATGTTCGGAGGGATCAAGATGGTTCGAGCGAAGCAGCCGCGTCCAGCCCAGCACCGCATTCAGCGGAGTGCGCAGTTCGTGCGAAACAGTGGCAAGGAACTCGTCTTTTAAACGACTCGCCTCTTCGATTTGAGTAAACGCCTTTTCCAATTCGTTGTGGGTGCGCAACTCGTTTTCCATATGCTCGCGCACGTCGTACTGGCGATTGCGCGCTCGCAACGCGGCCTTCATCGTGCTCAGGAGCGTCGTCATGCGCACCGGGCGTTCTATTAAGGTGACATTGCCGATTGTCTCCAGCAACGCGAGCGCTTCAGCATTTGCCGGTGACTCGCTGCCGCCGCTCGTCAGCAGAATGATTGGAATGTCAGACCACGCAGGTTGCGCGCGCAGGACGCGTGCGAGACACGCGAGCGCGCGGGCTGAAAGAGCTTCTTCGGTGAGAAAAACTACACCGGCGCTCGCTTCGATCTGTTCGCACAGATCGTCGATGTCGCCGGAGATATAAGGCGACAATTTTGCGTCCGCCAGGAAACGCGCACTGAGCTCGGCATCGCGTCCGGTCGGCGCGAGAATCAGAATCCGCTCGTCGCGAATGTGCACATCTTGAGTTGGAGTCGTCGACTTACTCACCCGCAACGCCTTTCACCTGGTCGTAAACCGGAATGCCTGTGAGCACCCCGCGAAACTTAGCCAGCGGCTCGCCCACACGAATTCCGGTGGACTTTACCTCCAATTCGCGAATCGTCAATTCATGTTTACCAGTCCGTTTCTTCACGACCGAAAGCGCGCGGTGAATGGCGCCCTCCGCTTCAAAGTAACGAAGCAGTAGCACGGTGTCCGCGAGGTAACTGACGTCGACGGGCGACGCCATGGAACTGCCGAGAAAGCCATGCTGCGCCATCACCAGTATCGTTACCACACCTTGCTGATTCAGATACGTGAGCAACTCGTGCATCTGCACGCTGAGGAAACGTTCCTCCGGCATCGCGTTGAGATAACCGTTAAGGCTGTCAATCAAGACGACACGCGCGCCATCCTCATCTACGGATTGGCGGACTACGTGCGCAAACTCACCGGGCGACAATTCTGCGGGGTCAACTTGCTGAATTGTAATCAACGACTTGTTGACCAGCTTCCTTATCGGGGTGCCGACGCCTTCGGCGCGCGCGATGAACGTCTCGCGCAATTCGTCGAAGATGAAGGCCGCGGCACGCTCTCCGCGCCCGGCGGCGGCCGCCGCAAACTGTGCGGCGATTGTCGATTTGCCTGATCCGGCCGGGCCCAGGACGAGCGTGCTGGTGCCGCGATCGAGGCCACCTCCCAGGAGGTTATCCAGTGCGTCGATGCCACTGCTGACTGATTCCTTAAGAAAGCCGAGTCGATGTTCGGCCGCAACCAGCCGCGGAAAAACGATGAGGCCGCCCGTGACGATGTTGAAGTCGTGGTAACCGCCGCGAAAGCGCGAGCCGCGCAACTTCGTCACACGCAAACGACGCCGTTCCGCGCCGTACTCAACCGCCAGGTGTTCGAGCGAGACGACACCGTGCACGATTGAATGGATTTGCAAATCAGAACCCATGATTTTGTCGTCAAGCAACAAGACGGTCCCGTCGCGGCCGGCGAGATACTGTTTAAGTGCGAGAATTTGCCGGCGGAATCGCAAAGGCTCACGTGCGAGCAGACGCATCTCGGAAAGCGAATCGATAACTACGCGGGTGGCGCCGGTGCGTTCGATTTCTTTGAGCAGCGCGGTAGTGGTTTCCCCCAACTCGATCTCAGCGGGATGAAAGATGGTGTATTGCGTTTCAGGCTTCAGCATTTCTGCTGGCGTGACGACTTCATAAATGTCGATTCCGTGAAGCGACCACCCGTGTGAAGTCGCCACGGCTTCCAGTTCCTCACGGGTTTCTGAGAGCGTGACGTAGAGGACGGATTCGCCCTTCCGCGCTCCCTCCATCAAAAACTGCAACGCGAGCGTCGTCTTGCCCGTCCCGGGTTCACCTTCAACGAGGTAAAGACGCTGTGCCGGAAAGCCGCCTTCGAGAATATCGTCCAGACCGGGATTGCCAGTCGCGAGTCTCGGCACCCGCGGTGGTTTTGTGCGTTGAGGTTTAGCGGATTTGACGCTGTTCTTCTTTTTCCTGATAGCCATGGTAATCGTTATGCGGTTCGGCCTGACGACCTGTCGCGCGTCGACACCTCACAGGTCATGCGCCGCGATAGTTAAAAGGGTGTTCAGACGCAGCCCCAGAGAACTAATTCGGTGTGCGTTTGAGGGTTACAGGGGTGATTCGGGGAGAATAGATTAAGTCACGATAGTGTTTTGATCAATCCCGGCGTGCCGAGGTAACAGCTAATTTCGATTTTCTATTGCGGGCTCTGCGACCTCGGCAGCCTCTGCAGTTAATCCGGAACGTTTGGGATGAAACCGCAGACGAGAAGACCGACAGGCCTCGGAGAGAAACGCGAAGAGATAACTTCCGCGATGCACCACTCCCATTTTTATGCACGTAATCGTTCACATTTCGTCTTGTTCACTCAACTTCAAACGTCCCTCGTCGATTTGGTTTCCTTGCGATCGTGTGACTAATCGGTGGTCGTTTTCTGCCGAATCCGAAGGCCGCAGAGCTCATCTCGCAAAAACCACAGACACTCGCTTCTCCCGGTAATCACCACGAAACAGTTGCCTTGTCCTGATAAGAACGTCCCTGCAAAAGGTACGGTGATTGCGACAAATAGGCGTATTCCGGGAGGTAATTGTTTTCATGAGGACGATCAAACTTTGGCAGGCGGCTGTGCTGGCGCTGGCGGTAGCCGGTGTTGCGGGCGCGGGCGTCTGGTTCTATCAAAAACATTCTCAAAATGTAGAAGCGGCAGCGTTGCCGGATGCGGCGCGTATTCAGCGCGTCGATGGGCAGGTAGCGTTGGCCGATACGGCGAATGCCGATGATTGGAGAGCCGTAGGGCTGAACGAGCCGTACTCAGTCGGCGATCGCATCTACACGCGCGACAACTCGCGCGCGAGTCTGGCCTTCAACGCGCGCAACTATGCGCGGCTGAATCCGAACACGGCGCTCGATGCGATTGCGCTGACGGACGATCGCACGCAACTGGCGTTGCGTGATGGCTCGGCGATGTTCGATGTCGGTTACTTGCCGTCGGGCGGTTTATACGAGGTGGGCACGCCGTACGGCGCAGTTGATTTCAATCAGCCCGGTCTTTACTACGTCGACGTCAACAACGGCAATACGATGGTGTCAGTCCTGAGCGGACTGGCGCAGGTCGTAGGTCTCGCCGGCAGTGGCCAGATCAACAAAGGCGAAATGCTGACGTTGCTCGGGGCGACCGCAGGCCAGGCTTTGCTGTCACGCATGGATGGACGGAACGCCGGCTACTTAGTCGACGATTACTATCGCTATCAATATCCAAACGCTTATGACGGCAGGTATGTGAGCTATGACTCGTACCTCGCTGATCCCTACTACTTCGATCCTTATCGCAACGACGTTAGCTATCGTTACGTATCATACGTGGCGCCCGGCATCAACGATCTGAGTTACTACGGGGATTGGCAAAACGTGAGCGGCTACGGTTACGGATGGAGTCCGCGCGTAGCCAGCGGTTGGACGCCGTACTCGGAGGGATATTGGATCAACGATTATCCGTACGGACCGACATGGGTATCGAGTGA
>DATNEI010000198.1:0-73746 GCA_035606795.1 Pyrinomonadaceae bacterium | reverse complement strand
TTTGATGGCATTTATTACCAGGTTGCGGAGCAACTGCTGCACACGTAACCCGTCCCAGAAGCCTCGAGTGTCGCCTACAATTTCCAATTCGATTTGCCGACCTGGGTGCGCCCCACGCAATTGTTCCAACTCATCGGTAAGCAGTGGGCCTAAATCGAGTTCGACTGGGACGACCTTAATACCCAAACCCAACTTAGTACGATTGAAATCAGTTAAGTCATCCAGAAGTGCCTTCATCGAAGCACCGCTGCTGATTAGGCGCGACGCTGCATCCGATACACGGTCACCGGCATTTAGCGCCGCCAGGTACTTGGCCGTCATCAGGATGGTGTTTAGCGGGTTGCGCATGTCGTGACCCAACATGCCAAGCAACAGGTTGCGGGCTTGATCCACCTGGACACTGAAAAAGTGAACCGATTCGGCAATTGCCTGGTCGATGGCCTCGTTGAAACGGACCACGTCATCAAGATTAATCTCACCAGGCCGGCACGCGTCCATCCAAAGGCGAAGGACGCTGGCGCGCAACGCGCGGTACTCGGCGACGAGTTGATTAATGTCAAAGCCGCTTCGCGCCCGCATCACGGCGTGCGTTTGTGCTGCTGTCTCGGAAGCTCCCGTAAGTTGGGGTGCGTTACCCTTGGATTTTTGGGACTGAGCTTCCTTGGTCTGGGGCGTGGACAGATCTTTCACCACAGCCTTCAGAATTTGTTTTGCGTGGTCACGCAACGCCAGCGATGTCATACCCCTCGCGGCCGGAAGCAGGCCAGCAGCAAACGTCTCCCATTCCGCCAGAATGGCTTCGTTGTTACTCACGATAAAGTCGGCTAGCCGCATGTTTGGCCCCTCTTGATCGGTTACCGCCTTGGTTGGTCGAACGTTAAGGGTGAAAGGCTGTTCGGCGTTGAGGGTTGAGTTTGCTCGGCGTTCAAGTCTTATCGATGTATGAGCAAAAGGCAAGAAAGGCGATCAGTCAGAAGAGAAACACGAGGCGGTTGATACTGGGGCGTGGAACATTGACGATGAAATCAATAACGACGGGATTTTGCCCGGATAATATCCTTCACTATGAGAATTCGAACTCACTAACTTTGAGAAAAGTTTTGTAAGTTGTTGTATCTCGGGGTGGGATTCTTGGCCGGCAAGATCTTAACAATCAACGTGAAGCGGCCTTTCCATGCTTCGGCCATCATGCTTTCCGTGACGCGAATCTTGTAATCGCCATCCTCGTCGATCATGCCATCGTAAATTACTCCACCCGGACCGCCGTCCTGTTTGCCTGATGGGAAAATTAAGACACCGCGGGTAGGACCTCGGCCGCGGATCTCAACCCGCATCTGCTGCCCGGATTTAGCGCGCAGCACGAACCATGATTCATCGCTCATCCCGCGCAGATGTCCCGTTGCTCGAGCAACCGTAGCGCCACGAGCGAAGATAATGCGGCGGGGAGCAGCTTCGGTCTGCGCGAAGACACAGACCGAAGCCGCAAGAGTTAGTAAAACCGACAGAATGACGCGCCGTCTCATGAAACTACTTGTAGCTGACAATGACGCGCTCAACTGATGGCGGCAGTTCGTGCATTTCGCTGCGAGAGAAGCCAGCGTTCCTAAACATCTGCTCGAGTTCCCGGAAGGTGTAGGCATCGCCGGCCGGAGTTGCACCCAGCATCTGCATGCTGAACACAGCGGCTTGCGGCGGCGTGATTCGATCATCATTCGGGACAAATTCCAAAGTCACCGCGCGACCGCCGTCGGCCAGTGCGGCGTGAACCTTCCGCAAAAGCGTTTCGCAAGTGTCGACATCGAAGTGGTGCAGGAAGTTCGTAATCAAAACGATATCGTAGCCGGTGCCGTAATCGACATCGAAAGCGCTGCCTGGATTCGTTTGATAACGATCCGCCACGCCTGCGTTCCTGGCATTCTCCTGCGCTACTTCCAGCACCTTCGGCCAATCCACCGCAGTAATCTGCGCCTGCGGATTGTTCTTTGCGAATGCCAGCCCGAACAACCCGTGACCGGCGGCAATGTCCAGGATGCGCAGCGGTTGATCTTTCTTCGGATCGACGAGTTGGGTCATCAACTGAGCCGGCATCGCCATCATCGGCTGCATCGCGCGCGCGAAATTCACCCACATGGGATGATCCGGTTGAAACGCTTCATCCTCGGCCACCGATCCGCCCTTCTTGACGGCTTCGGTCAACCGATCAAACTTGTCTCGAATGTGCGACGACAAGATGAATTCGCTTACTGTCCCCATGTAGGCCGGAGAGCGTTTGTCGAGAAACGTCGCCGAGTCGGGTGTCAGGGCGTACGCATTGTCCTGTTTGGTGAGAAAGCCGGCGATAGTTAGATAATCACAGAGGATCCGCGTGCCGCGTTCAGACGCGCCACATCGTTCCGCAATTGCTTTCGTCGTGCGATTGCCTTCAGCGATCGCGGTGAACAATTCGAGTTCGATTCCGGCCTTAAGAGCCTGTGTGCGCTGATAGCCATTAAACGTTTCGAAGATTAGAGCTGGTGACGGTTGTATTCCTGGTTGTGCTTCTGGAGCCATGATTATTCCTTTCCGAATGAATGATTTCTGGGGAATAAAGCGTATCGAAGGGATGCCCGAAAGTCTAATGGGCCGGGCCGCTGTTCCCCGATGCGGTTGCGATCAGAATCAGTTGAGCTTTAGAGAGACCGGTTGAGCGAGCCCATCGATCTCAAGCACGAGGCCGTGAGGCGATGCTACCGGCTGCTTGTCGGGAGCGATAAAAAAGATCAGGCCATGACGTCGTGGTTCCGCGTGAGTAAGCGCGGTCTTCGCATCGAATTCGTAAGCGCGAACATCTTCTTCAAAAGTTTTGCGCGCATGCGGGTTGTAAAGAAAAACTCCATTGGCCTTGAGGATTCTGGAAACCGCTTGCTTCGCTGAGACCTGCTTCCATTGTGCAGCCGAGCCGTCCTGCAACCGGAACTTAATCTTCTTCAATTCAACCGCGGCGCCGCTGTTATGCGTCATCTCGACTCTGACCGGCAACACTCCGGCAAGTTGCAAGTTCGATTCAAACAACTCCTGAGTTTCTTCGTCTGTGAGTAGCGGCGCCGCACGGACTGATAGCGATCCCAAATTCACTGGTTGGGCTGAGGCGGGAAATTCAGGCAAATCGTTCGGAGACTTGACCTTAAACAATGTGAGAGTTGGAACGCTCCGGTTAGCTAACTTTCCGCAGCCGGAACTGATCAGAAGCATCAACGGGAAAAGCGTCGCAATGAACAGTTTGACTCGTCGCGATAACATTGGCGGCACTCTGTCACGGTTATAAGGGGAAAGGCAAGCAGGCGATTTCCGGCCGGCGCCCGTCAGACTTTCAGAGACAAAGTAAAAACGGCGGGACGTTGTCCCGCCGCTATGGGCGCGCTACCGAGGGCCAGCATCCGCGAGTTCGGGCCGCCACGGATATTTGATATCTCCCCGGTTGAGGGTGAGAACTGACAAGCGCAATTTAATATATAACGGCGGATACTGTCAATAGCAACAATAATATCTATCGGTTTTTGGGGACGATGAATGGGCGCTACGGTTTCTTCTTCATCAAGGATTTTCGCCGCACGCGAATCGGAGCCCGAGCGGCAAGCAAACTCTTGTGTCGATGATTGATGATGTAGCACAGGCCCTGGTGAGTCAGTCCTAAAATCCTGGCCGCACGCGTCACGCTTCCATTAGCTTCGTCCAAAGCGCGTTTGATTAGAGAGCTTTCGCACTTTCGGACTTCCTCTGCGAAAGGAATGCGCAGTGTTCCATCGGCTGCGGTCGTCACTGGTGCTGAAAGGCCGGTTAATAAGTGCGCGCAAGTACGCAAGCGTTGCAATGTTTCGCGACTGACGTCCTCACCGAGACGCCGATCGGCTTGCGCATAGAAGTGTTTGATTTGGTCGGTGCGCAGAAACGCTTTCAACTCTTCGATTATTGTGAGGAAGATTTGACCCGCGTATTCAGGATCGTTCGCTTCTTCCGCCGCGACCGCGGCCCGTCTCAGAGTTTCCAGCGCGGCACCGTGCTCACCGCGTCGCGCTTCCGCGATACCTTGTGTTTGCAGAGTTTCACCTGCGTGCATCAACTAAGCCTCCATCTTCGTGGATAGAAAAAGGCTTTGGGATGCAAGGACCGGGCGAGGCCGGCTTCCCAGTCAACCTGACGCTCGACGATTGAACTGTCGAGCTTAAAAAAAACTACTTCGAGGGTTTTGCTTGATCGCTTCGTAACATTCGCCGCTGCGTTTACTTTGCGGTAAACGTCGTGACGAACGGCGAGCTGCCAAATGGCTTTAGGCCAGATCGCCTATGAACCCATCTTACCGAACCAGTACTACGAACCCGCTGCCGACGCGGCATCAGCTTTAGCGGCGAGATATTGAAGCTGACTTGCGTCGATCATATTTAACCCCTGTTCTCTAACGCTCTTGAACCCTGGAACGATTTGATCGACCGGCGCACTCATTATTTTCTGGCTGCGTTTATAGCCGGTGAAATCAAGGTACAGGTGCTTGCGCATGAATCGATCGGGCCAGCCTGCGAAGCGCCAAAGAGGATACTTGATTCCTTCGCCGAACAAACGTTTCCCCAGCAGACGATAATAGAGCGGCACGCCCAGTGACCATTGGTACTGACTTCTGTCTGCCGCATAAAACTCACGATTGTATTTCCAGCAGGTGAAGAAAAATTCCCACTGCAGATCGGTCATCTCTATCAGCTTCGCGCTGGCTTTCTTTTCCATGCGCGTGTTTTCCAGCGGTACAAACCACGTCGGCACGAACATGCCCTTGGCATCGCGCAAATCGTACAACAGATTTAATGACTCCTTGGTGTCCTGTTCAGTTTCACCCGGCAAGCCGATGATGAAAGTACAAAACGGAAACCAGTTGTGCTTGTTGAGAATTTCCATTCCCTTGAGCACCACATCGCGCCACTGGTTTGCTTTGTAAGGATAAGCCTTGCCCTTCATGAAAATCTCGAAAAGACGCGAACTACCCGTTTCCAGGCCAATAATCGGATCCGCGATGCATTTGTTTGGATCGGTTGAGTCCTCGTGCGTCAGATGCGAATACGGAACGATGTGCGGCGTGAGCCGCTCGATGATGGTGGGATCCTTAACTACTGGTGCAATCGTGATGTGCGAAGTTTGGATCGTCTTAATGCCGGGAACCGCAGCCACCGATTGGAAGAGATTCTCGAGCGCCGGCACGTTGGTTTCAAAGTTCGGAAGCTGTTCGTAAAGGAACATGTCCTCGCTGGCCAGCATTACCTCAGTGGCGCCTTCACGCGTGTTCACTTCCGTGCTTCGCAGAATGTGCTCGAGCGGAAACGAACGCCCTACTTTGGTCGCCGGCCCACAAAACTGGCAACCGCGTCCACAGCCACGGGTTATTTCGACGACGCCAAAGGTTGAGCGGTGCTTGACAACCGGAATCTCGTCAACCGTCGGCTGCATGCTTTTCGGAACTTTGATAATGCGTGGCAGGGACGGATCGCCGCTCATGATTTGACGAAACAGCTCGCTGAAAACTCTCTCGATTTCGCCATCGATCAAATAGTCAATTTTGAATTCGTCGAGCCGGTTCGCGCGTTCGAGCTGCCACGCCCCCGGACCGCCGACCACGATCTTCGGCTGATATTTCTTAATGACGGGATGGGTGACGATCTTCAGAAATTCAGCTGCGTTCACCGGCATTAGGTTCTCGCCGGCCAGTTTCGAATAGACATCCGTCGCGTAAGAAATGCCCAGCGGGTTGTGAGCATGAATGGCGACCAGTTTGGTTTCCGGCCCCACAAACTTTTCGAGATGCTCGACGTACGTGACAACGACATCGGCTTCCGAGTATTCGCGCAGCAGTAATGTTTCCACCATCCGCAGTCCGTTGGGGACATACTTGGCGCGGCCGTCAGGCCACGACTCCGTCTTCAACGCATCCGGATGGATAAACTTGTGACCGTATTTTGCGGGGATTGTTGCAGACAACATCTGTTGCCAGATGCTGTGGCGCCATTCACTCGCCTCGCTTGATGAGGCGGTCAGAATGATCTCAGGGGAACGCAACCAGAACCTCCGTTAAGCTCAAAAAGTGCGCCGTACCATTCGCTGCGCCGTGTTCGGCGCGGATTCTAGCATCTGCGTCTGCTTCTTCCAAGCCTCATTTTTGGCAGGTGTGACGCGCCAGGCCAAGTTTTATGTACGCTGACGTACATGTCCTGTGGTATAGTCCGCCGCCGAAGGGTCAGATACGCCGTCTGAGCTTTACGCTTCCGGAAATAATCCCTGATAATGCCCGGCAGATTAGGCCTCCTGTAGCACCAGTAGTTTAGGGAATCGAATGAGAATTCTGCTCTACAACCCGGATAACGGGGTCACTCACAATTTCATGCCACACTTGTGGATGTTCTTATTGAAGACGCTCACTCCAGCGGGACATGAAGTCCTGCTGATCGATGGCAACGCCCGCCCCATGGACGAGGAGCAACTCGTTAGTTTCATTCGTCGCGAAAACATTGGCCTGGTTGGCATCGGCGCGATGACGCGAATGATTGCCCGCGCGTATCGCATGGCCGACGCGATTCGCGCAGCGGGAGTTCCGGTCGTGATGGGTGGTCCTCACGTCACCGAAGTGCCTGACGAGGCATTGGGCCGAGATGGCGGGCCGCGCCATGCGGATGCGGTGGCGCTGGGCGAAGCCGATGAGACCTGGCCCACGATTGTCATGGATGCAGCGCGCGGCGAACTGAAAGAGATTTACGCTCCGGTCGATGAAACGGGTAAGGAGCACAAGCCGAGCTTGCAACCCTATCCCGAAATTCCGTGGAACACGATGGATTTGGAACAGTTCGATCTGGTGCCGAAACTGGTGCGGCCGCTTCTCCGGCGGCAAGGATCCGGTTGGGGATCGATGCACATGATACCGATTGAATCCGGGCGCGGCTGTCCGTACGGCTGCGAGTTCTGCACGGTCACCGGGTTCTTTGGCGACTCAATCCGTTTTCGTTCAAACGAAAGCGTGGTGAACGAGCTGCTGACGCTAAAACAGCACGCACGGAAAAATCGTCAGCAGATAATGGTGTTTTTCATCGACGATAATTTTGCGATCAACATCAAGAGAACGAAATCGCTGTTGCGAGACATTATCGCGGCAGATGCGCAGCTCCCCTGGATCGCACAAATCAGCGCGAATCTTTTGCGGGACGAGGAGTTGGTTGATCTGATTGCCGCCTCTCATGGCAAATGGATCTTCATCGGCATGGAGTCCATTGACTCCGCAAACTTGGCGGACGTAAATAAGAATTTCAACAAGCCGGCGGAATACGCGACCGTACTGAACCGGCTCGCCGACCGCGGTGTCTATGCGATTACATCTTTCATCGTCGGTTTGGATAACGACACGGTCGGAGTTGCGGATCGAACGCTGCGAGAAATTGAATCGTGGCCGCCGGGATTGCCGATCTTTGGCCAGCTTACGCCTTTTCCTTCGACACCCCTTTATCAACGCTTGATGAAAGCGGATCGTCTTACCCGGCCGAAGCACTGGCTTGATTTTGCGCCGTTTCACATGGCCCACACCCCGCTGAAGATGAGCATTGAAGATGCTGAGGCAGAACTGAATAAGGCATGGAGTCGTTCGTATAGCCCCGAAAGAAATGCGGGTGCGATTGATTCGATCCGTGACAAGCCAATCGATCACCGCATCATGCACCTGATTACGAGACTTATTTTCCGGGGAATTTATTTTCCGCAGATGGGTAAGCGCGCCTGGGCCAGCCTATTCCTCGCCAATCGACATTTGATTTACCGGCTGGCACGCGAAGGTTTTTCTCTTTGGCGTTCGCGACCTCGCTCTGCGCAGGTTACGGGTCTTCCCATTCAAGAGATCGTGAGCCGATGATTATTTCCTGCGCAGCACAAAAACGCGCGGGATGTTCTGCAAGTCGTTCTTGATTTCGATCAAGTCCCAAACACTCGCGTCGATCAAAGATCTCACCGCATCGACCTGCCCAAATCCGATTTCAAAAATTAAGTAACCGCGGGGCTGCAGGATATCGGGCGCATCCCGCAGCAACGCGCGAATGTGCGAGAGCCCGTCGTCTCCGGCGATCAAAGCCGACAACGGTTCGTAGTCCCGTACTTCGGGTTGCAAGCTTTCGATTTCGTGAGCCGGAATGTACGGCGGGTTCGAAAGGACTGCCGAAAACTGCGGCTCTGCGAGAAAGCATGTCAGGCCGTCACCATTGACCAGCGTTAGACGATCAACTAATTCATGGCGTTCAGTATTTCGTCGCGCAACGGCCAGCGCTTTTGCGGAGATATCAATGGCGACAGCGCGAGCACCAGGCTTTTCGTGCAGTAGCGAAATCGCGATACAACCCGAGCCCGTGCCAACTTCTGCAACGACCGGAGCGGAATCAACTCTCAACAAATCGAGCGCAGCTTCCACGATCATTTCCGTTTCGGGGCGGGGAATCAGAACATCCGGCGTCACTTCGAATCTCAGGTTAAAGAATTCCTGAACGCCGGTTATGTATTGCAGAGGTTCGCGGCCGGCGCGTCTGCTGACAAATTCCCGAAATCTCTCAAGCTCGTCATTTAGTAACTCTCGTTCCGGATGAGCAATTACGAATGCACGATCTACGTTCAGCGTGTGCATCAGAAGCGACACGGCTTCGCTCCGCGGCTGGTCGATTTGACCGGCCCCGAGCGCGGCCGCGGCCTCATTAATAATTTCGCGGATTGAACCATTCATGCCTTGCCAGTAATCTAATCGTATATTAGGCTTGCGAAAAAATTGAGAGAAGTCGCCGCGGCAAAGTTTTTGCTCGGTTCCGACTGCGCCGCGGGAAGTCAGACAAGATTGATATTTTATTTCGGGTAGCACGAAGCGAGTCTCGTTTCTTCCCGTACGGACGGCGGAATCCCCATGAAGCGGGATTTCGCAGTCCGCAAGGGAGAGCTCTAAAGAGTTTTTGCGGAAGGAGAAGAGCACACCAAAACCAAATGGGAGCTTTAGCAAAAAGCATCACGCTCTTTCTTCTTAACTGGCTGGACGCCCAACTTACCCTGTTCTGGGTGCATTCAAACATCGCCAGCGAAGGCAACGGATTGATGGCGCAACTGCTCGGGTTTGGTGATGGGCCTTTCCTGTTCACCAAACTGGCCATTGGTGGCTTTGCAGCTTACGTGCTTTATCGCTGTTCGCACCTGACTGTGGCCCAACGCGGGATGAGACTTGTGCTGACGGTCTACGCGGCCATCATGTTCGTTCACGTTGCGACCGGTCTTTCAGCCCTCGGCTATTCGAAACCGCTCGCCATGGTTACGTTTGTCAGCCAGCTTCCTTCCACCGTCGTTTCTTTCTTTTCCTAAAGAATTCAATCACTGCACGAGCCGGCGCTCGCCAAAATCAGCGTGTTAGCGGAACCGCGGGCCTGGTTTCGGCGTTTTGCCAATACGAGTTGCGCAAACGTAAACTTGGGTAATTGCATCTCAAGCTTATAGGACAGATTTCCATATTCTTACTGGGAGATTAGCAATATGTACCGCATAACAGCCCGTCAAATTCTCGTGATTGCCCTGAGTTCTGCCCTCTTTGCCTCGGTGGGCGTCCTTGGATTCCAGCACTTATCACAGCGTTTCAATCCGTTTGCTTCGGCCCTGAATGTGAATGCGCCGCCGGCGATTACCGATCCGTCCACCGTCAGCGACGAGCAGAACAACATTGAGGTCTATAAAGCTGTCGCCCCCGGCGTCGTTTACATTCAGTCAACGACGATAGAAAGAGATTTCTTTGGCATGTACTCGGTGCCGCGGGAAGGCGCCGGCTCGGGTTCGGTGATTGATGATCAGGGAAATATTTTGACGAACTATCATGTCATCGCTAACGCGGAAAAATTGACGGTCAGTTTCGGCGGCGGTCGTAACTATGCGGCGAAAGTGGTGGGTCGCGATCCCGACACTGACTTAGCGGTGATTCGCCTGCTGGAAAAGCCGGCAGAGGCGATCACGATTGTGCCGCTCGGCGATTCAGACAAGTTGATTGTCGGCCAGAAAGTACTGGCGATTGGAAATCCCTTCGGCCTCGATCGCACACTGACGACCGGCGTAATCAGCGGCTTGCAGCGACCAATTCGCGCCCAGAACGGAAAACAAATCGAAGGCGCAATTCAGACTGATGCATCGATCAATCCAGGGAATTCGGGTGGGCCTTTACTTGATTCGCACGGAAGAATGATTGGCATCAATTCACAGATCGAATCGCCATCGGGCGCGTCAGCCGGAGTTGGCTTCGCGATTCCGGTGAACATCGCGAAACGAATTGTTCCCGAGCTCGTGCGCAATGGTTCCGTGCAGCGTCCGAAGTTAGGCATCGTCCCGCGTGACGTGGAAACACTCAACAATCAAGTCGAGATGCCGGTGTCGTACGGTGTGTTGATCTGGCAAACTCAGCCGGGCGGCCCGGCCGCCAATGCCGGCTTGCGTGGCATGGTCCAAACAGACGATGGCGAGATCGAACTGGGAGACATCATCGTCGGCGTCGAAGGCGAGAAGGTCAATAACAACGATGAACTTTACAAGACGCTGAACAAGCATCAGATCGGCGAGACGGTGAACATCGACATTTATCGAGGTGCTCGCCGCATGACCGTGCCGGTGCGTCTGAACGATCTTCCGCCGCAACAACAGCGACGAGTGCGCGAATAACCGGTAACTTAATGCTGAAAACAAAAGCGCGCGTCGATTTCGGCGCGCGCTTTCTTTTTCAATTGCAGATTTGTCTAGCCCGGCGGCCAGGCCATCTCGCGTCCGCCCAGCACATGCACGTGCAGATGAAACACTGATTGCCCGGCGCCGCTGCCGGAGTTAATCACCGTTCGATAACCCCCGCTATCGCTCAAGCCGTGGTCGTTGGCAACCTTCGCCGCAATTCGCAGCAGATGACCCAGCAGCAGCTCGTCTCGTTGTGAAATGTCGTCGAGCGACTCCATGTGCTCGCGTGGAACCACCAACACGTGCGTGGGCGCCTGGGGATTTATGTCGCGAATCACCACGCAACGAACGTCCTGATAGACGACGTCGGCCGCGGCGCTTCCGTTCAGAATCTTACAAAACAAACAATCACTCTCGCTCATACGCGCATGATATCACAGACATAAGTTGATCTTAGGCTGCGACGTCCTCTGACTGCAGCGGCGCGGTCACCGATTCGCGCAGTCGCGCAATGTCCGCGCCCACGGCCTTTAGTTTTGTTTCGATCTTCTCGTAGCCGCGATCGATGTGATAGACACGGTCGATGATTGTCTCGCCCTCGGCGATCAGACCGGCCAGCACCAGCGACGCTGAAGCGCGCAAGTCCGAAGCCTGCACGCGCGCTCCAATTAATTGTGTCGGACCTTCGACGACGGCCTTGTCGTGTCCAATTTGAATGCGCGCGCCCATGCGTTGCAGCTCTGAAGCGTGCATGAAACGATTCTCGAAAATCCTTTCAGTGATTTCCGACCGGCCCTTTGCCTGCGTCATCAAAGTCATGAATTGCGCCTGCATGTCAGTCGGAAAGCCGGGATATTCTTCTGTTTCTAAATTGCCGGCGCGAATCGGCTGCGCACTCCGCACGTGCAGGGTGCTTTGATTGACCTCTTCGATCTCGACGCCAACCTCGCGCAGCTTCCCAATGATCCGATTGCAGTGCTCGGGGTTGCAGTCTTTGATTTCCAGTTCGCCCCCCGTGATTGCGCCGGCGACGATGAACGTTCCGGTCTCGATGCGATCGGGAATGATCGTGTGTTGCGCGCTGCTGAGACCTTCAACGCCCTGAATTTCAATTTTGGGAGTACCCGCGCCGCGCACTCGCGCGCCCATCTTGTTCAGCAGCTCAGCCAGGTCACGCACTTCCGGTTCGCGCGCCGCGTTGTGAATCACCGTCTTGCCCCGCGCCAACGCCGCCGCCATCATCACGTTTTCGGTGCCCGTTACCGAAATTTTCTCGAATTCAATTTCGGCGCCGAGCAATCCACCCTCGGGCGCGCGCGCAATCACGTCGCCAGCTTCCAGAACAACTTCCGCGCCCATCTTCGTGAACGCCGCGAGATGAAGATCAATCGGGCGGGCGCCAATCGCACAACCGCCGGGCAAAGACACGCGCGCTTTCCCAAATCGTGCCAGCATAGGGCCCAGGGCCAACACTGAGGCGCGCATCGTCTTCACCAACTCGTAGGGCGCGTTCATCAGCTCAACATTGGCCGCGGAAATCTTGTGCGTGCGCAACTCTGGCGTCAGCACCTGTCCGCCGATGTCCTCGAGCAGTCGCCGCATCGTGATGATGTCACGCACGTACGGGATGTTGTGAAGCGTAACCGTCTCAGGCGTGAGAATGGCCGCCGCCATGCACGGCAGCGCAGAGTTTTTCGCGCCGCTAATCGAGACGCGGCCCTTTAACGCCACGCCACCACGAATGCGAAACTTGTCCACGGCAGAGAGATTAAAGGAAAAGTTACCGAACCGCGAGTCAATTCCTTGAGGGCGCCGCCCGCGCTTTCGTTTCCGCCCGCGGGGTAGTCTTCAACTTCTTTGAGCGGAGCCAGAGACCAAGCTTGCCGGCGAATATGGCGGTTACGTTTGGATCAGGATTTCTTTGGCAATGTCTGTCGCGCTAACGCCGTCGTTAACCGTGATCTGTCTTTCAGCCAGTCGGTAATCTGATCGGCGTGCGTCGAAACGTTTTTGAGCGGTTTCTCGATCCGGCGCGAGCGGCCGGATGGCATTCGCCGACATGATTCGACTCCAGCACAATTCGAACGGAGCATCCAACCAAACAGTGAGGCAATCGTAAAGCGCGATAAGTGTGCGATTGGCCGGCGTGATCCAGGTGCCGCCTCCCAACGCGATGACGTGGGTGTCTTTGTCCTGCAGCGCATCACGAAGTGCGAGCGTCTCCAATTCTCTAAAAGCTTCCTCTCCCTGATCCGGAATGATTTCAGCCGGTGAGCGGCGTTCGCGTTCGGTGATGAAGGTGTCCAGATCAACGCAGCGACAGTTGAGCTCATGCGCGACTTCATTGGCGACGGTGGTTTTGCCGCAGCCCATGAAACCAAGAATGACGATACGACGTGTGCTCATCTTTCAACCACTGATTCCAGCAATTCGAAAAACTGCGGAAAAGAAACATTGACGCATTCGGCGTCTTTGATTTCAGTTTCGCCGTCGGCGAGCAGGCCGGCAATTGCGAAGCTCATCGCGATGCGATGATCCCCGCGCGAGTCTATTTCGGCGCCGCGCAGTTGTATAGGGCCAGGGACACGCAGCCCGTCTTCGAATTCCTCGACCTCGGCATTCATCGCGCGTAGCCCTGCGACCGTCGCACTGATCCTATCTGATTCTTTCACGCGCAACTCGGCGGCCTCACGGATTTCGATGCCACCGTCAATTTGCGATCCCACAACGGCCAGCAACGGCAATTCATCGATTAGTTGCGGAATCAGCGCGCTGTGCAACGTTAACGTATTTTCCGGGTCGCTGGCGTGCGCCGCCGCGCGCGTGCTCGAAGCTCGCACGGTGCCACGCGGTTCGTGGCACTCTTCGCGAAGCTCGTCCGTGTCGATCGAGAATCCAAACGTGCGCATCTGTTCCAGGAACAATGTGCGAGTCGGGTTCAGGCCGACATTCTCGATTTCGAGCAGCGATTCTTCCAGCATCGCGGCCGCCGCAATAAAGTAAGCCGCGGATGAAATATCACCGGGCACATCAAGGTCGCGTGCCTGCAAAGTAGCTGGACCTTTTACGGCCGCGCACCGTTCGCCTTCTTCTGCGCCACTTCCGCCGGCGACTGCGACCTCAAACCAGCGGAGTAGCCGCTCGGTGTGATCGCGAGTTGGCTGATCTTCGACTACGCGCGTTTCACCGTTCGCGCTCAGGCCGGCCAGCAAGATACACGATTTCACTTGCGCGCTCGCTACCAGCAATTCGTATTCGATCGAATCGAGCGGTTTCCGGCCTTGCACTGCGAGGGGAGCGCATCCGTCGACAGAAGAAATCATCGCGCCCATCATGGTCAGCGGTTCGATGATTCGTTGCATTGGGCGCGAGCGCAGCGACTCGTCTCCAGTCAAGATCGATTCAAAGTCCTGGCCGGCCAGAATCCCAGCCAGCAGGCGCATCGTAGTCCCGCTGTTTCCGCAATCCAGCGGCGCGGCCGGCGCGGACAAAGAACCGCGCGACTGAATAAGGACGTCCGACCCGTTCTCCTCGATCGAAACTCCCAGCGCTTGTAAACACCGGAGCGTTGCCGCGCAATCTTCGCTGGTGGAAAAGTTTTGGATTCGTGAGGAACCGCGGGCCAGAGCGGCAATCATCGCGGCGCGGTGCGAGATCGATTTGTCGCCCGGCATGTCCAGGCGACCGCGAATTCGTCTTGCTGGATTAATGATCACCGCCAGAATCTTAACGCGTCGTCTCGATGACCGGAAAATACGCACCGGATACCTGCGCTCCCATTGACACGCGCCCAGCCAGCATGTTACACGTCCGTCTCCGTTTTGCTTTTGAATCGTCAGCAGCCAGACCGCAATTCCCATGTTCGGGAGGCCGCGCCTTTTGTGACCGAACAAACGACTCGACTCGTTTTGCCCAGCCACATTGAGGCTGTTGCTGACGCTGCCGCCGCGGCGGCTGACTTCGCGCGCAATTGCGGCGTGGCGGAGGAGGCGGCTTTCGGCATCGACATGGCTGTGCGCGAAGCAATCACGAACGCCATCGTGCACGGCAACAAAGAGGACGACGTAAAGCAAGTCGAAGTGACTTTCAATTGCGCGCCTCACGCAGTCGAGATCGAAATTAAGGATCAGGGGGAAGGCTTCGATCCCGGGCACGTGCCGGATCCTACAGCTGCTGAGAACCTGATGAAGACGTCGGGGCGCGGCAACTTTCTCATGCGCAGTTTCATGGATGAGGTGCTGTGGGAGGCAAGACCCGAGGGCGGCACTACAGTGCGCATGGTTAAGAAATTTTAGATTTTGGATTTGCGATTTTTGATCTGAAAGACATCAGCTGGGAACTTTTGTTGTACCGCAGACTCAAAAATCGGAAATCAAAAATCAAAAATCGGAGAGAATTATGGCAGAGCTTAATATTCGCGAACGACAGGCTGGCGACGTGACCGTGCTCGACATGGACGGCCGCATCACGATTGGCGATGGCAGCATCGCTTTGCGTAGCGCCGTGCGCCGGCTGCTGGAAGAAGGAAAGAAAAAAATTCTGCTAAACCTGGCTGGCGTCGGATACATTGATTCGAGCGGCATCGGCGAGCTGGTCTCGAGCTACACGGCGATTAATAAGGAAGGTGGACAGCTGAAGCTGCTCAGCCTGACTCAGAAACTTCAGGACCTGCTCACGATTACGAAGCTCCTGACAGTTTTCGATGCGTACGACGAAGAAGCGGAAGCGCTCAGCAACTTCAATTAACAGTTACCGGCGCTGAACGTTTCAGCGTCGCCCACGAAGCGAGGGAGGTTGGCATGGCCGAACTAAAGATCAATCAACGTCAGGCAGGAGATGTGACCATTCTGGACCTTGACGGCGAAGTGCGAATTGGCGACAGCAGCACCGCGCTGCGCAGCGCGATTCGTAATCTGGCCGCCGGTGGCAATACGAAAATTCTGCTGAATCTCAAAGGCGTCAAGTACATCGATTCGAGTGGCATCGGCGAGCTGATTGCGAACTACACGACGGTGAATCGCGGCGGCGGTCAATTGAAGCTGCTCAACCTCACTGAGAAGGTCCAGGATCTGCTCGTGATCACAAAGCTGCTCACCGTCTTTGATGTCTACGACAATGAAGCGGAGGCGCTCAGCAGCTTTAAATAGAGACGCTTCTATTCCGAGTTCGCCACGGCCCAGCACACGCTGGGCCGTTCTGTTTTCAACAATACATCATGAGTGATAAGTGATGAGTAATGAGTAATGAGTGATGAGTGATGAGTAATGAGTGATGAGTGATGAGTAATGAGTGATGAGTGATGAGTAAAATCCTACAATCGTCGGTTGTTTGCGGAACTCGATACTGCGTTTTTCTGACTCATGACTCATGACTCATGACTGGGCGGCGGGCCGATGAGTCACGAGTACCCAACTGCAATCGTCGAGCGCCTTTGGAACTCGATACCGTGTTTCTTCGGACTCATCACTCATGACTCATCACTCATCACTCATCACTCATTACTCATCACTCATTACTCATGACTCATGACTCATGACTGGGCGGCGGGCCGATGAGTGATGAGTACCCAACTGCAATAGTCGAGCGCCTGTGGAACTCGATACCGTGTTTCTTCGGACTCACTCATGACTCATCACTCATTACTCATGACTCATGACTCACGACTGGGTCATGCTAGACTGCGGGCCGCTATGAGCCGGAAGTTCGACAAAGACGCGAGCGAGGCGATTGCAACTGCCGTCCGCGAAATTGAGAAGGATACGGATGCAGAGCTGGTAATTGTTATTCGCGGCCGCTCGGGCTCGTACCGGCAGGCAGATTACTTGTGCGGGGCGTTGCTCGCCTTTGCCGGTTTACTCTTCTTCCTGTTTTCTCCCTACGTTATTCACGAACGCTGGGTCCCGATCGAAGTCATCCTGTTATTCGCTCTGGGCGCGTTCGTTTGCTCGCGCTGGCCATTGCTGCGCCGGTTGCTGACATCCGGGAAGTTTCGCGCGAATGCGGCCCGGCAGGGAGCCGCCGCGATGTTCTACGAGGCGGGCATCGCAAATACGAAGGCAGAGAACGGACTCTTGATTTACGTCTCGTTGCTCGAGCAACAGATCGAAATCATCGCTGATCGCGGCATCTTGAAAGCGATGCCGCCCTTGGCTTGGAACAAATCGATTCACGAGCTGAAAGATCTGGCGCGTAATTGCGAACCTGATAAGCTGGTTGCCTCACTAAAAAACCTGGGAAAAGTCTTAGCCGCGCACATTCCCGCCACCGGTGAGAATCCAAATGAGTTGGTCGACGGTCCGCGTATCGAACTGAAATGAAGCGTCTGAGATCTGGAATTTGGAATTTGAAATTCAGTCGCTCCGCTCTGCGCATGGCTCTCGCGGGGTTTGGACTCTTGGCGTTCGCTCTTTTCACAACCGAGGCCTGGGCCCGCGTCGGCGGCGGACATTCATACGGCGGAGGGGGCGGCAGCGGCGGCGGTGGTGGAGACGGTGGCGGTCTCGGTGTACTTGTCTATCTCATCTTTCGATTCCTGCTGTGGTTGACGATTGAACATCCGGCGATCGGAATTCCGGTCGATATCATTGTCATCGGTTTCCTGATCTACCGGTTCATGAAGCCGTCGAAGAAATCGGTCTCTGTTGTTTCTTCTTCGCCGGTTCTCGGTCTTTCGACTGGCCCTGGTATTCGTCCGCAACTCGACGTCCCGCGCGCCTTCAATCAACTGCGACGATTCGATCCGAATTTTTCGGAAATAATTTTTACGGATTTTTGTTACGCGCTTTATGGTCGCGCGCACGAAGCTCGGGGAAAAGGAAAAATCGCTCTCGATGAGCTGTCGCCATACCTGAGCGATGCGGCGCGCTCGTCCTTGCTGCAACTGAATTCGCCGCAACTGAAAGCCGTGCAGGGTGTGATCGTCGGCGCCATGCAAGTGGTTGATGTGCGCGGGCTCGCTTCCCCGAAAGTTGAGATCAGCGTCGAGTTCGAAGCCAACTACACTGAGTTCACGCCGCGGCAGGGCGATCCGCGCGGCGAAATGAGTTACTACGTGCGCGAGCGTTGGGACCTGGAAAGAAAACGCGACGTGCTCTCACCGACACCTGAACAGGCGATCGCTTTGCATTGTCCGCGCTGCGGAGCGCCTTTACAGAAAGACACGAACGGCGCCTGTGCTTTCTGCGGCGCGAAAATCGAGAGCGGGGAATTTCAATGGTACGTTCGCATCGTCCGCACTTTGAGCCGTGAAGCGCGCGGACCTTTGCTGACGTCAGACGTTCCCGAAGTCGGCACCAACTATCCGACGGTCACCCAGCCGAATTTCCCGGCGGTGCGAGCGGGCTTTGAACAGAACAATCCCGAATTCAGATGGGCCGATTTCCAGGCGCGCGCGCGCATGATCTTCAACGAATTGCAGGAAGCCTGGTCGTCGCTCAACTGGGAACGAGCCCGCCCGCACGAGACCGACAGCATCTTCCAGATGCATCGTTACTGGATTGATGCATACAAAGCCCAGCATCTACGCAATGTTCTCGAGCGCTATCAAATCACCGCAATGCAGCCGGTGAAGATCAAGCAGGACTCTTTTTATCAGGCGATCACCTTGCGCATCTTCGCCGAAGGACTCGATTACACCGTCAATCAGAACGGCCAGCTGGTTTCAGGATCGAAAACAAATCTGCGCCGCTGGAGTGAGTACTGGACCTTCGTGCGCAACGCCAGGGCAAAACCCATGGCCGCGCGCGCCGACCTTAATTGCCCGAATTGTGGCGCGCCGTTGAAAGTAAATGCCGTGGGAATCTGCGAATTTTGCGGCGGTAAAATCACTTCGGGTGAATTTGATTGGGTGCTTTCGAAGATTGAGCAGGACGAAAGCTATTCCGGGTAGTTATGCTGTTCCCCCGTTTAAGAAGCATTATTTGACATTCGGCATTTGAGATTTCCATTTAGTCATTGGGGAATCAACGCTGCGCGCAACCTCAAATAGCTAAATGTCAAATGCCAAATCGCAAATCTCTCAAATACTATGGCCCACCAATTGCTCTCTCGCCAAAATCTCTGCCGCCAAAACTTGACGCCGTCTGACAGGCCTTGCTATCCTGCGTTCAGTTCAGGACAACTCGGTTCGAGAACACCCGATCGGTTTTTTGTCTCGCATAACAATTCGGTTCCAAACCGCGCAATGCGACTGCCTTTGTGAACTTTCAAATTCGGGAGGTGTCAGGTGGGCTTCAAGGTCGGCCAGAAGGTTGTTTACCCCAATCACGGGATCGGTACCATCGAACAAATCGAACAAAAGCAAATAGGCGCAACCGCACTACCGTTTTATACGCTTCGCCTCGCTGCTACTAATTCCCTCGTTCTTGTTCCGGTTTCAAATGCGCTTGAGGTTGGCCTCCGTAAGCCGATCACGTCGAGCGAATGCGACACGCTGTTCGCCGCTTTGGGTGCGGACTTCACGGCGCCGCCGCATGACTGGAAAGATCGATTCAAAGACTTCTCAGAGAAGATGCGCACCGGCAATATTTTCGAGGTGGCCGAAGTCCTCAAGCACCTCAATTTCCTTAGCCACAGCAAGCCCCTTTCATTTCGCGAGCAACGGATGCTTGAACGGGCCCACTACCTGGTTGTTTCCGAACTGGCGGCGGTTTGCCGGCAGCCGGAATGCAACATCGAACCACGCGTCAATGACGCGCTGGCCCAGGCTTGTTCGCGGCATCAGGGAAAAGGGAACGGTTTAGCGCGTCGGGCGGCGGCAGCGGGCGCACATTGATTCATTAAACAATTAGAATATCTGGAGCGCGCGGAGACAGCCTTACAAACTGCGCGCCCTTTTTGTGTCGTGATATGATGAACGCCTCGCTGTTCATCACGATTAGCAATGGACGATCCTGCTAGTAACTTCCTGGCCCTTTTGATGGGCGACCAGCTTTCGCTAATTCTCGTCAAATTCCTAACGAAGTTCGCGGCAGTGCTTTTGCTCGTCGGCGCAAATGGTTTTTTCGTGGGCGCCGAGTTCGCGCTCGTGTCTGTGCGGCGAACTCGTTTGGAAGCGCGCGCGGCCGCCGGTAGCCGGCGCGCGCACGCGGCGTTGCGGTTGCTTGGAAATCCGACGCTCTTCATTTCCGCCACCCAGCTGGGAATTACGATCGCGTCTCTCGCCCTGGGTTGGGTGGGTGAGCCGACAATTGCCGCTTTGCTGGAGCCCGTCGCTGAAGCCATCGCTCCCGCCGGAAAGGCAGCTTATGTCGCCCATGTGTTGGCAATTGTGATTGCCTTCGCCGTAATCACGTTCTTGCATATCGTGCTGGGGGAATTGATGCCGAAGATGGTGGCCCTCGACCGCGCGGAATCCCTGGCTTTGTTTGCGGCGCGACCGCTGGAGATCTTCGCGAAAATTTTTCGTTGGCCGCTCTGGCTCTTCAATACCACCGGCACGGCCATCGGCCGGCTGCTGGGATTGCAGTCATCGCTGGATCACGCCGCCGTTTACAGTGAAGACGAGTTGCGCCGTCTGGTCGACATCTCGCGCGAGAGTGGCTTCCTGCGCGCGGAAGAGCGACGATTGATACATCGCGTGTTTGAGTTCTCGGACACGCTGGTGCGCGAAGCGATGGTCCCACGTACCCAGATTGCGGCGATTTCAGTCGATTGCTCGCTGGAAGATATTCGCGACGCTTTTAACCAGCACGGTTATTCGCGTCTGCCCGTTTACAACGCTTCACTCGATAACGTCATAGGTTTCATTCACAGCAAGGATCTGATGCCGTACTTGCTGAAGCCGGACACGTTCAAACTGGAATTTGTGCTGAAAGCGCCGATGTACATCGTCGATACAGCGCGCCTTGAAGACGTTTTGCGGCAAATGCAGAAGGCAAAGTCGCACTTTGGCTTTGTGGTTGACGAACATGGCGGCATCGAGGGAATTATCACGCTCGAAGATTTGCTTGAGGAGATCGTGGGTGAAATTTCCGACGAGCATGACGAGGAAGTCAACGAACAGATTAACAAGGTTGGCGATCGGACCTACGATCTCGATGGAGCACTCGCGGTGCGCGACCTCAACCGGCGCCTCAAGACATCGCTGCCCGAGTCAGAAACCTATATCACGATTGGCGGATTTCTGATGACTGAAGCCGGTCACGTGTTGCAAGCGGGCGAGGTGATTGAATTCGACAGCCTCAAGTTCCATGTCGAAAAGGTCGAGCG
This sequence comes from Pyrinomonadaceae bacterium, assembly GCA_035606795.1. GTDB lineage: Bacteria > Acidobacteriota > Blastocatellia > Pyrinomonadales > Pyrinomonadaceae > UBA11740. The sequence goes on along the minus strand of DATNEI010000198.1, from coordinate 52,812 downwards.
CCGGCGGCTGCTGCGCGTTCGTTTGGAGTTGCCGGAACAGAAGCCTGAGCCTCAACCCGTAGAAGCCGCGAACGCGGCGCGATGATTTTGCCGCGTACTACTTCTCGGTTACGCGGAATAAATTGCTGCTGAAGCGCTTCGCCTTGTCCAGCCAGGTACGTTCCAGTACAAACCCGGCTTCGTCGCCCAACTTCCGCAAACTCTCGACATCGAATTTGTAAGCGTTTTCTACGTGGATTCGTTCACCTTGCGCAAACTGGACAGTCAAAGGCAGGGCGCGAAGATGCACAGTCTGAGGGCGCAAGCTTTCCAGATAAACCTCAACGCGCCCGGCCTGCACGTTGTAAAAAGAGCGCAGGCCGAACGCCCATAAATCAAAGTCGGCATCAAGTTCGCGATTGATCCGTTCGAGTTCGTTCACGATAAATGCGCGGGTCACGCCCAGTGGATCGTTGTAAGCAGCCTCAAGCGCGCGACGATCCTTCTTCAAATCCGCGCCGAGCAACAACGTGTCGTCCTTTCGCAATACGCGTCGAATCGCGCGGACAAAATTCGACGCTTCATCCGGCTCAAAATTTCCAATATTCGATCCGAGGAACAGGACCAACACAGGATTCAGTTCGAGCGAAGTCAGAGCTTCCAGGGCCTGGAAATAGTCGGCGGCGTAAGCGCGAATCCGCAGTTCGGGATAGGAACCCAGCAAAGCCTGTGAACTTTCTTTGAGCGCGGATGCAGAGATGTCTATTGGAATGAAAAGTAACTCGCCACGGTGTTTGATCATGGCTTCGATGATCTGCCGGGTCTTTTCCGCGCTACCGCTGCCAAGTTCGATTAACGTATCGCAATCGGGAATCGCGGCTACGATATCATCGGCATGGGTTGAAAGAATCTCGTGTTCCGCCCGCGTTAGGTAGTATTCGGGAACCTCACAAATCGCTGCGAACAATCGCGAGCCCAACTCGTCATAAAGATATTTCGGGAAAAGTTGCTTCGGAGTTGCCGACAGGCCGGCAAGCACATCTCGGGCGAAGTTGGCGTGGCCGTTTTGCCTTGTCAGATCGTGAATGACAAGTCGTGGCGAGGAAGTTAGCGGTTGCGGCTGTGACATGAAGGCGTCTGGGCCGACTCATAGTCTGCAAAGCGTTCGACCGCTCTCAAATTGTCGAGAGCATTGGTGCGGGGGGGCTGCGAAATTATACGCGTTGGGAGCGAGAAGCAAAAAGAGCAGTCCCGACGGATCGGGACTGCTCTAAAACTAACACCGCTTGAGGCGTCGTCTAGATGATGACACTGCGCGGTCGCACAATCGTCACCGGTCGACGAGGAACAGTGATATTGATGTCAGGCGTCGACGGCACGACTATCTGAGGCGTGGTGACGGTAATCGCGGGAACTGTCGGTATTTCGATGCGCGGAATTGTAATAGTCCGAATATCGCCCGAGTCTGTGCGCAGCTTTTCAGGGGTGACCGTGATGCTGCGACTACTGCGATCGCGCACCACCGTCAGGGTGACTGGTCCATCGTCTTTCTTATTGATGGCGCGCGAAATATCGCCGGGTGAATCAACTTTCTCGCCGTCGACTGCGGTAATCACATCGCCCGCTTTCAATCCAGCCTTTGCCGCGGCGCTGTTCTCAACCACCGACGTCACCAGGATTCCTTCAGTAACGCCGAAATAGTCCGCGAGTTGTTTCGTCAATGTCTGAGTGCTGATGCCGATGCGGCGGTGCGCGCCGCCCATGTTAATAGTCCACGTGCCGTCGCCGGTCTTGATCTTCGGCATGTCTTTGCGCATTTTTTCCATCTTTTGGCGCATCTCTTCGCGAGTCTTTTCGTTCCAGACGTTATTGAACGCGTCGCGCTTGCCGAGTGTTGCCGAGATCTCCTGCTCAGAGCCGCCGCGCGCGACGGTCAGGCGCACGTTCTGATCCGGTGACGATTCGTTCACCAGGCGATTGAGCTTGCGCGTGCTGGTCACCGCTTCGCCGTTGAACCCCACGATGACATCGCCTTTGCGCAGACCAGCTTTTTCGGCGGGGCTGTCCTTGACCACTTCCGTCACCCCGACACCGCGCACTTCGCGCAGGCCATACGACGCCATGTTTTCTTTGCTGACGTCTTCCGCATGTACGCCCAGGAAAGTTCCGCCCTGAAAGAAGAACGTGAAGTTTCGGTCACCCTGTGGCGCCCACACTTCAGGATCAACGTCGAAGTCAAAATCGAAATCAAAAGCGTTATCGTCAAACGACCATTCGGCTTTCGGAGCCTTGGGGGATTTTGCCGCGTCAGGCGCCTTGGGCGCTTCCTGCGCGCTCACGATGCCGCCAATAATGAGACCGCAACCCAGAATAATTGAGAGAGTCACAAGCAGTTTGCGAATTGTCATACAGAGTCCTCCGATAGGTTTTGACGGTTTCACGCGGGGAAGGACGCCGAGTTCCAAATTGTTAGGGGAGAGTTACAGAACCGCGAACCGTAGTGAGCGGGATCAGGACTCAACTCCTTCGGTCAAAAACTCGGTTTTTTGACCACAGTTGAATCTTTGTTCCGCTCACTACCGTTCGCGGTTCTGTACTGAGAGCGATTTAGTGGGCACTGAGTTGCCGGTAGATCTCTCGGCCATCGCTCATTTCCAAAGCGATTTTGCCTTCAGCTTGCGCCTGGTCGAGGTGCGCGACGGCTTCCGACACGGCCAGAAACTTGTGAACATCGTCGGCGTCCGGAAACATCTGGCGAGAAAGTTCCCAAGCGCTCACGCCGCTCCTGGGCACCAATCGCAGGACCTTGGTCTGGCGATCATTGATGGCTCGCAGGTAGCGGTTGAAGAGTTCTTCGTAATCATGAATCGGCTCGCCGTGACCGCCATACACAAGCGTCGGCGCAAAGCTACGCACCCGCGCGAGGCTGACCAGGTATTCCGCGAGCGATCGAAACCGGCGGGAGGGATCGATCGGATCGGGCGAGATGACGGGATTGGGAGTAACACGTTTCAGCACGCAGTCGCCGGCGATGATTGTCCTGTCAGCTTCACGGATGAATGAGCATGAGCCGGGCGTGTGTCCCGGCGTATGAATCACGCGTAGCGATCCACTTTCGAATTCCAACTCGTCTTCGTCGTTCAAAGCGGTGCAATGGTCGTCTTCCAGCGAATCGGCATACTGGCGCACCTCATCGTAAAGCGCGCGCATTGTGCGCAGCTCGTCTTCCGGAACACCGGCCCGCATTAACAGACGCAAGCTGTCTTCATGTTCCAGGCGACCAGTGCGATGACCGGTCTCCCAGTCGTGCACAAAGACTTCTGCATCTCTGGCTTCATCGCGCAGCGAACGCGCGAGTCCGCAATGATCTTCATGCGCATGCGTGAGCACGATGCGCCGGATGTCTGAAACGTTGAGGCCGGCCTGGCGTAAACCTGCGCGCAGAGCTTCAACTGCGTCCCGCGTTTTCGGTCCCGTGTCGATAATCGTGATCGGGTCTTCTTTGATCAGATAGACGTTGACCGCGCCGATGTAGAACGGAGTGGGAAGGGAGATGGGAACGATGTTCATTGCCGATTTCAGATTGCCAATTGCCGATTGAACCACAATCGCAGTTGCGCGCAAATCGGCAATCGCCAATTGGCAATCGGCAATGAATTAGTAAACGTACTTATTCGCCTCGATCATTGCGTTCGCGATTCGCTGCCGCGCCGCGACCGTGTTAATCGGCGTCATCTTCGTGAAGCGGCGCAACGCGGCGAGCAGAGTCCGCAACTCGTCGCCCTCACTCATTGCCGCCAGCGTGTTCTTTGCATGAGCCTCGATTCTCTCGACCGCGTCGTTGCAGAAGACACGCGTCATATCGATGAAGTGTTCGCCGGCTTTTTCGCCTTGCGCCGCGGCGATCTTTTGTGTGCGCAGGATGGCCGACTCCATCGCGAACGCATCCATGATGATGTCCGCAACACCCATCAGAATCTCCTGCTGCTCTGCGAGTCCCATCATATATTTCTGCGCGGCCGTGCCGAGCGTCATCAACGCCACCTTTTTCGCATTGGCGGCCAGCTTCTGTTCAGCTGCCAGCAAACTCTCATCCGTATCAAACGAAGGCATCGACGGGTTGAGAATCTCATCCATCAACCCTTGCGCTGCCGGCAGCAGAGCCAGGCGCCCGCTCAGCGCCGCTTTCATCAAGCGGCCGGGAATCAGCATGCGATTGATTTCGTTCGTGCCTTCGAAGATGCGGTTGATGCGCGTGTCGCGATACGCGCGTTCGGCCGGATAATCAGCTGAGTAACCATAACCGCCAAAGATCTGGACCATCTCGTCAGTGACAAAGTCGCAGTATTCCGACAGTGCGACTTTAATGATCGAACATTCGGCGGCGTACTCCTCGATCGCTTTAAGGCGCGCGTCCATATCGTGCGAATCTTGAACCGCGCCCAGACCTTCTTCGATCATTCCGAGGGTGCGATAAGTCATCGCTTCGCCCACCCACGTGCGAATCGCCATCTCGCCAAGCTTTGCCTTGATTGCGCCGAATGACGAGATCGATTTTCCAAATTGATGCCGTTCGTTTGCGTACTTCACCGATTCGGTAACGGCCAGCTTCATGCCGCCCAGACACATCGCGCCCAATTTGAAACGGCCAATGTTGAGAATGTTAAAAGCGATCTTGTGGCCTTTGCCGACTTCACCCAGCAGATTTTCCAACGGCGCCTTGGCATCAGCGAGAATCAAAGGCGTCGTGCTCGATCCCTTGATGCCCATCTTGTGTTCTTCGGCGCCGGGGCGACATCCTTCCTGCCGCTCCACGATGAAGGCGCTGAACTTGTCGCCATCGACTTTCGCGAATACCACGTAGATATCCGCGAAGCCCCCGTTCGTGATGAACATTTTTTCGCCGTTGAGAATGTATTCCTGGCCGTCCGCGCTGAGTTTCGCAGTCGCTTTCGCGTTCATCGCGTCTGAGCCGGAGCCTGCTTCGGTCAACGCATAGGCTGTCACCAAATCACCCGCGGCGATCTTGGGCAGATATTTCTCCTTGGCCGCGTCCGTGCCGAAGTAAACAATCGGCAGCAGCCCAATTCCGCTCTGCGCGCCGAGGGTAGTGGCGAACGAAGCCGAACGCCCAAGGTTTTCAGCGATAAGAGAGCCGCTGGTCTGATCGAGAGCGAGGCCGCCGTACTCTTCAGGAATGTTTGCGCCCACCAGACCAAGTTCCGCAGCCTGCTTCACCAACTGGCGCGCGAGATTCCAATCCTTCGCTTCAAGTTCGTTGATCCGCGGCAAGACTTCCGCGTCCATAAACTGCCGCGTGGTATCGGCAATCATGCGATGCTCTTCGTTGAAATCTTCAGGCGTGAAAATTTCCGCGGGCGTGCGTTCCTCAATCAGGAAACTTCCGCCCTTGACGATTTCTTTCTTGTCCATTACGGCTGCCATGTTTTGATGCCTTTCTGTAGGGCCGGCCTTGTGCCTGCCCGTTTACCGATTTGTAAGCAGCGGGCAGGGGCAAGCCGTGCCCCTACAAGATCACAACCTTTCAAATATTCCCGCGGCGCCCATGCCGCCGCCCACGCACATCGTCACCATCCCGTAACGCGCGTTGCGACGTTCGAGCTCGCGCAGAATTGAAGCAGTGAGTTTCGCTCCCGTGCACCCCAGCGGATGACCCAGCGCAATCGCGCCACCGTTGACGTTCACTTTGTCAGCATTCAGTTCGAGCATTTTGATCACCGCCAGCGACTGCGCCGCAAATGCTTCATTCAATTCGATCACTGCGATGTCATCGAGAGTCAATCCAGCCAGCTTCAACGCTTTCGGAATCGCATACACGGGACCAATGCCCATCTCTTCGGGCGGGCAGCCCGCAGTCGCGTAGGCAACCAGTCGCGCCAAAGGCTTCGCGCCGAGTTCCTTCGCTTTTTCTTCCGACATGACGATTGCCGCGGCCGCGCCGTCCGACATCTGCGAAGAATTACCCGCGGTGATTGTGCCGTTCATCTGAAACGCGGGCTTGAGTTTCGCGAGCGCTTCCGCGGTGCTGTCACGACGAGGGCCCTCGTCTTTATCGAAGGTGATTTCAGTGCGTCGCACCCTCTCTGACCGCCCCACCCCAGCCGGGCTGCCCGGCTGGGGGCCCCGGGGTCGGGTTTCTGACCCGTCCAGTTCTTCGACCGTGACATTCAAACCAACGGTTTCGTCTTTGAATTTATCGGCATCGAGCGCCGCCACCGCGCGCTGGTGTGAACGCAACGCAAACTCGTCCTGTTCTTCGCGCGTGACCTCATACTTCTTTGCCACATTCTCAGTCGCCAATCCCATGCTGAGATAAAAATCCGGATAAGTGTCCATCAGGGTCGGATTCGGCCGGATGATGTGACCGCCCATCGGAATCATGGACATCGACTCGAGGCCGCCGGCGACAATTACGTGCGCGCCGTTCGTGCGAATGCGATCACTGGCCATGGCGATCGTCTGCAAGCCTGACGAACAAAATCGATTGATCGTCATCGCGCTCGTCTCCACCGGCAGCCCCGCGCGAATCGCAGCGGCGCGCGCGACGTTCATCCCCTGTTCGGCTTCGGGCATCGCGCAGCCCATAATCACGTCATCGATCTCGCTGGCTTGCAATCCCGGCACCCGCGCGAGTGCTTCGGTGATGGCCGCGGCGCCCATGTCATCGGGACGCGTGTTGCGCAAAGTGCCCTTGGGAGCTTTGCCGACTGCGGTTCTGACTGCTGATACGATTACTGCGTCTTTCATAATCTTGTCCCAAGTCCAACGTCCAGAGTCCAATGCCCACCGGCCCAAGAAGACCTTGGACTCTGGACCTGGGACGTTGGACTAATTTCGTAAAGGCTTTCCTGTTTTCAACATGTGCGCAATTCTGTCCTGCGTCTTGCGCGTCCCAATCAAAGACAGAAAAGCCTCGCGTTCCAAATCGAGCAAATATTGTTCGCTCACACGCGTGGTGTGATTGAGATCGCCGCCAGTCAGGATGCGCGCGAGCTTTTCGCCAATCAGCGCATCATGATCGGAAATGTAACCGGCGCGCTTCATTAAGTGTACCCCCAGCTTCAAAGTCGGCAACGCCGAATTCCCCAGCGCGAGTATATCTGTGCGCGGTTGTGGCTGAACGTATCCCCCGGCGGCCAGCGCCAGCACCTGCTTCTTCGCGTCGGCAATCAAACGATCTGAATTCATGGAAATCGAATCTTCTGCGCGCAAGAAACCTAAGTCTCGCGCTTCTTCGGCAGATGTCGCAACTTTGGCGAGCGCGATTGTTTCGAAAGCGCGCTTCACAAATGGAAACGGATCGGCATCTTTCATGTCCGCCGGAATTGAATCCAGCGCCCGCACCAGCATCTCTTTGGTGCCGCAGCCGGCGGGAATAATTCCTACGCCGACTTCCACCAGACCGATGTAGGTCTCCGCCGCCGCGCGCACTCGATCAGCATGAAGGACCATTTCACAGCCGCCGCCGAAAACCATCTGAAACGGCGCTACTACTACCGGTTTCGGTGAGTACCGCAGGCTCATCACCGACGATTGGAAGTAGCGGCCAATCATTTCCAGCTCTTCCCAGTTTTCGTCCTGCGCTTCCATCAACATCAGCATCAGGTTGGCGCCGACTGAGAAGTTGACACCCTGATTACCGACGACCAACCCGAGGAAATTCTTTTCCGTTTCAGCGATCGCAAAGCGCAACATCTCGAGCGTGTCGCCGCCAATCGAGTTCATCTTCGAATGAAACTCGACACAAGCGACACCGTCGCCCAGATCGATCATCGACGCGCCGGAATTTTTCTTGATGACACCAGTGCGATCCTTCAATGACTTCAAGATAATTGTGCCGGCCGGATCGGCGAGCGGGCGATATTCGCCGGAGGCAAAGTCGAAGTAGAAACGCTGCCCGTTTTCCTGTTTGTAAAAAGTTTTGCCGCCGCTGCTCAAAAGCTTCTCGACGTTGGCCGGGACCGCTCGCCCTTCTTCCTTGAGTTTCGCGACGGATCTTTCGACGCCGATGGCATCCCAAACTTCAAATGGCCCGAGTTCCCAGTTGAATCCCCAACGCATGGCGCGATCGACTTCGAGGATCGTGTCGGCGATTTCCGGAATCCTTTCCGCTGTGTAAGCGAGTGTCTGCGAGAGTGTCTTCCAAAGGAACGCGCCCACCCGGTCCTTCGCCCAAGTCAACGTCTTCAAACGTTCGCGCGTGTCCTCGATGTTCTTCGCCATATCGAGGGAAGGGAGCTTCACCTTTTGCGCAGGTTTGTAGTCGAGGGTTTGTACATCAATAGCCCAAATCTCGCGCTTGTCCGTTTCGCCTTTCTTGCGTTGATAAAAGCCGGCTTTAGTCTTGTTGCCGAGCAGGCCGCGCTCGATCATCTTCGTCACGAACTCCGGCATCACGAATATTTCACGCTCAGGATCGTCGGCAAGATTCTCGTGCAGGTTCTTAACGACGTGCGCAAAGACGTCGAGCCCGACCAGATCGAACGTGCGAAACGTGGCGGTCTTCGGACGCCCCGCCGCCGGTCCGGTAATCTTGTCCACCTCTTCGATGGAATATCCGTCTTCGATCATCGTGCGCATGGTCACGAGCGCGCCATATGTGCCGATGCGATTGGCGATGAAGTTGGGGCGATCCTTCGCGATCACAACTCCTTTTCCCAAACGCTCATCGAGGAACCCAAACATCGAACATGAGACTTCCGGCTTGGTCCATTCAGTGCGAATCAACTCGACCAGATGCATGTAACGCGGCGGGTTGAAGAAGTGCAGGCCCAGGAAGTGCGCTTTGAAATCATCCGAACGTCCCTCTGCCAGTTGCGCCAGGGGAATGCCACTCGTGTTCGAAGCGATCACGGAACGGGGCTGACGATGCTGTTCGATTCTTTCGTAGAGGCTGCGCTTGATTTCGAGGTTTTCGACCACAGCCTCGATGATCAGGTCGCAGTCTTTTAGTTCTGCCAGATCGTCTTCGAAGTTACCGATGGAAACCAGCGATGCGCGGTCGGCGGTGAAGGCGGCGGGCTTCGCTTTCTTCGCGGCTTCGAATCCGGCGCGCGCGATCGCGTTGCGATCCGGCTCCTGCACCCTCCCTGCCGGTCGGGTTTCCGCATTGTCTTTCTGAACAATGTCGAGCAGAAGTGTCGGCACGCCCGCGTTAGCCAGGTGGGCGGCGATTTGCGCGCCCATTGTGCCGGCGCCTAAGACAGCAGCTTTTTTGACCTGAATCATGGCGGCAAGATAATACTGAATGAGCATTCATTCAGCAAGAAGAGAGAGAGTACCGTTTCGCTTGAAAAAGCTTCCGTCACCGGATGGGGCTGCTATTGAATGTCATCTGCGATATGAGTATTTCGATGGCGCACTTCGAAAGCCAGGTTTCGACGAGCTAATAGAGCAAAGCCCAGTGCCGTTAGAACTCAAGGGTGACTTACACAAAATACGCAAATATCTGCATCGGTGGGTTCACGTAAATGATCCCCATGATGATCAAGACTTGTTAACCAGACCGGAATACTACGAGACTGAACTGGAAGAAATGTCGTTTGTTGCAATCAAGGCAATGATGCAAATCCTCTATTTGAAACAAGGCTTGTAGGAATCTTTTCCTTGCATTCGGATCGGTGATATATAGCGCCGCATGAAGGACGTTCCCACACAATCAAATATCGCTTTGGCTTGGTACTTTGGATTCAAGATCGTCACAAGTCTTGTGGGCGGTGTCGCGATCTACTTGGGGTATCGGTTGTTTGTTTTGGGAGTCACTGGACAAGCCAGTCTGAGCTTGGAAACACACTCTGTAAAAGGTCAACTCCTTAATGCCGCTCCGGCACTCTTTTTTGCTCTGGGAGGGGTTGTAATATTGGTTTCTGTGGTTAGGAAGGGAGTAGATGTAGGGTTTTCAAGAGGTGGCCGCGTTTGGCTAGGCGACAGAGTTCACAAAAACTAAGTCGCACTTTTACCCCACCACCACCTTCTCAGACATGTTGACGAAGATCGAAGAATTGGAATAGGTTCTCATGGCTTTAACAGGCTGGTCCTCTGAGCCTGCGCGTGACCCGCGTTTCTCTTTAGTACCAGCCTACTCTCAGGGCCACAGAGTTTGCTGCCTGAGATCAGTTTTCAAGATCGATCCAGCGCATATATTAGAGCTCTCAGCCTGGCTGATTGAAAAGGATCCTTAACCGTATGCCAGAAATCCTCAAAATCGCCGTTAGTGTTGGCACCCCGCTGTCGCTTCTTGGGCTGTTGGTTGCGGTTATATACCTCGCGTACATGCGGAAGCTCAGCTACGACGAGACTAAGCTGAAAAACCTACCGCCCGGCCAACGGGGGAAGCAAACAGATCAATATCTCACTCGGTACGGAATCGACGGAAAGAATCTGTCTCCGGAGGAAAAACTGGCGCTTATTAGAGACGAACTCGACAAGAGGCATCGGAGATCCAGGTGGTATGTGATTGCGACGACGATTACGTTTGTTGTGTGCTTTGCCATCGCGGCGGTTTCCTTCTGGCCGAGGACCGGCACTGCCGAAGATCGAAATGCTTACCTAGACACCAACGGCACGATTATTCAACCGCGTGAGAGCGCGGTAGTTAACGCAACTTTCAATGCCTCAGGCACGGCTGATCACGTCGGGCAAGGGGTTTACCTTTGGCTTGCGGTTGAAATCGACGGCAGAATCTGGCCGAAGGAGGCACATGTAACTGTCGATCAGAACGGCCAGTGGAATCAGTCAGTATTTGAAGACGGACATCCGGACCAGTTTGAACTTTCTCTTTGGGCTGCAAATGCTGATGCGAATGACCGGCTACGCGCATGGCTGATAAATGGTCAGCAGACGGGGGTCTACCCTGAGCTGCGGCCCTTTTCCGGCATGAAACGACTTTGGCGCGTGGAAAAGCTGCGGATAGCTAAGTAAATGATCAGCAAAGTTCAGAATCGTGGAGACTCAAAAAGCAGGATTCTGGCGGCCATGTTCGCACAGGTCGAACGACCGGATTTGAGGCAAGGAAGACAATCGCTCAAGACTGCCCTCTTCTTTACCGCCATACTCTCGTTAACATTCCTGGGGACCTATGTCTTGTCGGGCATGATTGATTTCCGTGCCAGTTCGTACTGGCCAGCGATTATCTGGTTGGCTGGATTTGGAATTATGGCACTTAACAACGCACACATGATTGTGTGCTCTGTGGTTGCTCTTTGGCCCGGACAGAAGAGTCTTCCTGAAGCTGAGCATTCAAGTGACTACTGCACAGACATCCTGTACATCGTGAGAAATGAGAACACAGATCTTTTGTTTACCGCGATGTTAAGTTCGCTTGCAGGAATTGCCACTTCAAATACTCGCGTGTGGTTACTTAGTAATTCAGACAATTCAGAATTTCAAATGGCCGAGGACTTGCTGGTAAGCAAACTTCAAGCTGATTTTGGGGCGGAGCGTGTACATCTATTCAGGACGCTCAAGAACCCTCTGCGTCGCAAACATGTTTGCATTCACGAATGGCTGGAGGTCCACTCAGAGTCAAGTTATGTTTTCATCTGTGATGCTGACACAGTTGTGCCCGTCGATTCAGTTGAAAAACTGATACGCAAGGCCAACCACCCGGACAACGCTGAAATAGTCCTTTTTCAATCTCACCTCAGGAATCTGCGAGCAGAAACGCGCTTCGTCAGAATGCTCTCGTTCGGGCAGGAGATCGCGCAGCGACTGTACACCGCCACTCATCAACGGATCTTCGGGCGAAGTGCCTACTATGGCAGCGGTTGTCTGATTCGCACTATCGCATATCGCAACTTAAATGTTCCGGCGTGGGTGCTGAGCCATGATATCTGGGAGACGGTCGCCTTCGAACAAAATGCCGGCAGGGTTGTTTATTGCCACGATGTCGTGACGTTTGGCAGTTTCCCGCACAACATGCTTGATTTCATGCGACGAAGCCGGCGTTGGATTCTAGGAACAACAGAAACGTTTCCTTTGCTCGCGCGTCCAGGCGTTCCCCTGGGTACACGATTTCTCGTGTTGCTGCCAATCTATCTTTATCTGATTCAGCCGCTATTAATTATTTGGATTGCGCTTGGATTTATCCTGAGTTCGTCGGTTGGCCCGTTCTTAGCGGTGCAAACATTCGCTTCGGCGGGGGCCGGCTATGTTCATCTCGAAATGAGTTCTTGTTTGATCTTTACCATGGTGGTCGTTTTCGGCCATCGTTTTACACAGTGTCGGGCGCTTGGAGAAATCGGAGAAACAGCGCTTGAGTTGGCCGCGTCGATTATTGTTTGCTTAAACTGCATTCTCTTTGATTCAATGACGGTTGTCCTGGCCCTGATTCGCCCAACGAGAGCCCGCGAATGGGTGCCGACGCCGAAGCAGAACCGACCACCGAAATTTACTGATGTTGCTTTAAAGCTTTGGCCGTCCACTCTTCTTGGACTCATCGCAACCGTAGTGGGTCTGGTTTATGCTTTCAATTGGACATTGGCAGCGTCACCATTCCTCGTATCTTTTTGCTTAGGCATCCCCGCGGCATACTGGACCGGTCAAAGATATAGCGTTATCGGCGGATCCAGTCATTACCCGCCGCGGGCGCATTTCAAGCACGGACCCGTCAGGATTAGGAGTTACGCAGTGATTCTTAATCGATCCCTCTTATTAATTCTCGGGATCATGAAATGGGTAATCTCCGAGAAGAATTAGTCCGGCTTGTAACACGAGTACCAACGTCCAAATCAAAGCAGCCAAGAAGCCATAGCAATAGTTCAACTTACCCCCGAAAACTGGTAATTCTCACGTTATGGCCGAATTTATTTTCACGTAATGGCCGAACCGCGCCTGGAAATTATTGATTCCAGGTGGCAGCGATTTCGTTTAATCACCGAACCCACAAGCGTGCTCAACCGGTTCGCGCGATCAAGGCATTCTTGATCCAAGCCCGACAATTTACTAATCTAAAATTCCCCTAATTCCCCGACGTTTATCAACTCTTTCATATCGAAAGGATAACTATGACTTCAAGAGTCGAGCGGGCCGAAGACCGGCTCGCCGATTTCACGCGTGATCGACGAATCCTGATTCTTTCATTAATGGCAGTAGTTATTGGCGCACTGAGCGCCGTCGTGGCCAAAGTTCTTGTTTGGCTGATCGCGATCATAACCAACCTGGTTTTTTATCAAACCTTCTCTTCGCAACTCGTTTCGCTGACGAATCATCATCTGGGAGCGTTCGTGATTCTCGCGCCCGTCGTCGGGGGATTAATCATCGGCCTGATGGCCCGCTATGGATCTGAGAAGATTCGCGGTCACGGAATTCCGGAAGCGCTCGAGGCCATTCTGTTTGGCCGCAGCCGCATGCAGCCAAAGGTCGCCGTGTTGAAGCCTTTGTCGTCGGCCATCTCAATAGGAACCGGCGGACCATTCGGCGCTGAAGGACCCATCATCATGACGGGCGGTGCGGTCGGCTCGCTCTTCGCACAGATGTTTCACCTGTCACCCGCCGAGCGAAAGACTCTGTTAGTAGCGGGCGCGGCCGGAGGGATGTCGGCGATCTTCGCTGCGCCCGTAGCCGCAGTGCTGTTGGCCGTTGAACTCTTGCTGTTCGAGTGGAAACCGCGATCGTTCATTCCCGTCGCAATTGCGGCAGCGACCGCGGGGGCGTTGCGGATTCCCTTGATGGGTGGTGGACCAATTTTCCCGGTCACGCCGCACGCGGAACTCGGAAGCGAAGGCCTGATGCTGGCACTCATCGTCGGCATCGTCGCGGGTCTGGCCTCCGGTGTCCTGACGACACTTGTCTATGCATTTGAAGACCTCTTCGAGCGGTTGCCGATTCACTGGATGTGGTGGCCGGCCATCGGCGGGCTATTCGTTGGTCTCGGTGGTTATATCGATCCGCGCGTCCTCGGCGTGGGATACGACACGATTCACTCGCTGCTGCGCGGCGAAGTATTTGGACCGCTCGTCGCCGGTCTGCTCATCGGCAAAGCGTTGGTTTGGTCCATCTCGCTTGGGTCCGGCACTTCAGGCGGAGTACTTGCCCCGCTTTTGATTATGGGTGGAGCGTTGGGCGCGATCGAAGCGCGTTGGATTCCCATGGGCGATCCCGGCATGTGGGCGATGATCAGCATGGCCGCGATGATGGGCGGCACGATGCGCTCGCCTTTGACCGCCATGGTCTTCACTCTGGAGTTAACCCACGACCTGAATCTGTTACCGGGCTTGCTGGTCGCCTGCATCGCCGCGCACGCGCTCACGGTGCTGGCCTTGCGGCGTTCGATTCTGACCGAGAAAGTTGCGCGCCGCGGATTTCATATCAACCGCGAATACGTGGTCGATCCGCTGATGGGTTTGCGCGTTAGTGAAGTTATGGATCAGAACCCACCGACCATTTCAGCGTCGATGAAGCTCGCTGATTTTTCAGACCGGATCGCGAATCGAGATCCGCGTCTGTCTCGTCGCCAGGGGACGATCATTGTCGACGATGCAGGAGCGCTGGCCGGCATAATCACTCGCGGCGACGTGCTGCGCGCGATCGAACGTTACGACGATCCAAACATTACGGTCATTCAGGCCGGCAGCCGTAGTTTGGTGGTGACTTATCCGGATGAGATCTTGTACGAAGCGATCGACAAGATGGTACGCAACGACATCGGCCGCTTACCTGTGGTCAAACGCGATAATGGGCGTGATGTAGTTGGCTATTTGGGACGGGCGGCGGTAATGACCGCACGTCTGCATCGTCATCAGGAAGAGCACGAACGCGAACCTGGCTGGCTGCAGGGACTAGCTTAGCAGCTAGTTTCCGGCCTGCCCCGTGAAGACATTCTTGTCGATCTGCGCCGGATTGCCGAGTACCACAAAGCGAATGTTGCGCATGTACTTTTGCGAGACGCGTTGCACGTCGGCAGGCGTGACTGCCCGCAGTTTCGCAATGGTCTCGAACGAGTTGCGCCAGCCACCGCCGATCAATTCGTACTCAGCGAGACTCGATGCCTGCGCTGCGTTCGTTTCCTGTCCCAGGTAGTAAGTTGTCAGATACTGCGAGACAACGCCGGTGATGTCAGTCTGATCCAGCGGCTGAACTTGCAGCCGTTTGATCTCGTCCAGCATGACCCGCACGGCTTGGTTGGCATCGACTGCCGTCACGTAAATCCCACCGACGTTTGCTCCCTGACTATTCAGGAATGCGCTCGGCGCGTAAGAAAGGTTTCGCTTCACGCGCACTTCTTCAAAGACGCGATCGCGCAGCATGGCGGCCGCAACTTCCATCGGATAAATGTCGGGTGAAGTAATCGGCGGCGCGGTGAACAAACCCTGTATGTAATTCGTCGGCAACCCTCGTTGCGTGATTTGAATGGTCGACGCGTCGAACGTAAGAGGCGGCACGGCATCGGCTTTGTACGTACCGCGCGGAAGCGTGCCGAACGACGCGGCGATACGCGGCTTTAGTTGATTTGCATCGATGTCTCCCACCACGACCAGAAGCAAACGCGACGTTTGCATGACCTGCTGGTGATATCGCTTTATGTCTTCCAGCGTCAGTTTTCCCACCGACTCGATCGTGCCCTCCGGCCGATTGATGTAGGGATGGCCCACGTACGCAGCTTGCTCCTGCAGCCGTTGCAAGTAGGTGTCCGGATCGTCAGAGTCGTCACTCAACGCGGTAAGCACGCGCGTTTTCGTCAGGTCAAAATCCTCTTTGGCAAATGCCGGATGCAGCGCGACGTCCGTGAACAAACCCCACATGCTGTCGAAGTTCGCGCGCGTAGCGGTAAACGACAATACTGAGTAATCGTAATTATCGCTTGATCCAATCACGGTACCCGTGCGGGCCAACTCGGCGCGCAGACGCTCGCGCGGATACGCGGTGCCTCCCTCTGCCATCACGTCGAGCATCAACGATTCGATGCCGGCGTTGGCGGTGGTGATGTTGCGGGATCCGCCTTTGATGAAAAGGCCGGTAGCCACGGTTTGACTACCCGCGCGCCGTTTCACCAGGACCTTCAGGCCGTTGACGTCGAGTTCAGTTACCAGCGCGGCTTGGCGCGCGATCAGGCCCTGGAGGTCGGGCGCTTGGGATGCAGTTGTTAGAGTTTGAGCGAAACCGACTGCAGCACTAATCAGTAAAACGACGATAGCGCTTGCGCGCGCTACAAAACATTTTCCATTCATCATTTTCCATTTACCATTTTTCATTTACTTAAAAATCGCTCTCTCACGTTTTCCCGCGCCAAATGGCAAATGAAAAATGCCAAATGACAAATGGAAAATGCTTACGGCCCCACCAATTCCTCAGGCGTCAGCTTCACCTGCTGTTGCGCTTCGGGAGAAATCAACACCAACCCAACATGGGGTTTGTTTTGAATGTAAGTGGTGATGTAGCGACTGATGTCCGCGCGCGACGTGCGCCGCAGGTTTGGCAGGTAGGTACGAAAATAATCCAGCCCCGTCGATGACCACCAGAAACTCAAAGTGTGCGCGTACTCGCTCAACTTCTCGCGGGAATAAAGATCGTCGGCTTCGAGCAAGGCCTTTGCGCTTTCGAGCTGTTCGTCGGTGAAGTAATCCTTGTCATTGAAGTGGGCCACTTCGTTGTAAATGGCTTTGATTGCTTCGTGCGCTTTATCGGGAGTCGTCTGCGCAATGATTTGAATGGGCCCGACATTTCGCTGCGTCAGATAGCCAATGGTGACGCCCGATACCAGCCCGCTGTCGACGAGGTTGTGTTGGAAGCGAGAATTCGGCTGCGACAGGATGAAAGAGAAAACGTCTGCGGAATAACTGCCTGGATTGTCTTTGCCGATCGACGGGCCGTGCCAGCCAATATCTATCAGCACATTCTGCACGGGCTGTTGCACGATCGCGCCCTGGCTCTTCGGCAGCGGCGGATGCTCGACCATCGGAAATTCCACGAACGGATCTTTCTCGCGTCGCGGCCAGTCGCCGAAAAGATCCTGCGCCAGCTTGAATACTTCCTCGGGATTCACGTCTCCCGTTACGACGAGAGCTGAGTTGTTGG
Source organism: Pyrinomonadaceae bacterium (assembly GCA_035606795.1). Classification (GTDB taxonomy): domain Bacteria; phylum Acidobacteriota; class Blastocatellia; order Pyrinomonadales; family Pyrinomonadaceae; genus UBA11740. The sequence continues at coordinate 35,799 of DATNEI010000198.1, read as the reverse complement.
GCACGTAGTAGCGCGACTGAATCAACCGCATCATGTCGGTTGTCGCGGATGCGACGGTCTGCCGATTGCCGAGCGGGTTCTTGCGGCTGGGATATTTGTAAAAGAGACGATTGATCATCTCCAGATTCAAATAGTAAAAAGGATTCGATTCGTTGCGATCGATTTCGCCAATCACGACCTCGCGCTCGCGCTCAAACTCGCCCTTGTCAAAACTAGGATAACGCGCTGCGTCGCGCATGAAATTCATCGCTGTGCGCAAATTAGGACTCGTCGTGGTGAAGTAATATTCGACGACTTCTTCGCGGGTCGTACCGTTGTACGAGATTCCCAGCTGCCCGATCTTCATCAGGTACGCTTCGGCATTCTCGATCGCACGGTTGGCTTTAAAGAACATGTGCTCGTAAAGATGCGAGAGCCCGTTCAGTTCCGGCGGCTCAGTAAACGAGCCGTTGCGCACCGCTAACTCAATCGTGACCAACGGTACCGAGTGATCTTCCACGGTCACAACTTCCAAACCGTTGGCGAGCAGGTGGCTGTTGATATCCGCGGCCGGTTTGGTGGGGGTGGTCCTGGCGGGCGCTGCGCTTTGACCTTGCTGCGCCTGCGGAGTTGTGGTCGTTTGCGAGCGCGCCGGTAATTGGGCGACGACGCCGAGGATTAATGCAAAAACTAAGAAAATTCGCTTCACGTGATCAATCCATCCTGTTCGGAGACAGGCCTGCGCCGGCCCCACATCAATGCGTTGTAATACGCGCGAAAACTGTAAAGGGATTCAAAATTCAACTCTAGCACAGCGACTCCTGACTCACGGAACACGGTCAATCGCTGTGGCTGGAAGCATTCGATGAGGCGAAGGCTGCAAATGGATGTCAGAACGAGCCGCGAGTTATTGTTTGACGGAGAGTTGGTTTGGCAGCTCGAGGTTGTCGATGCGTTCACACGGCTTAAGGGCGAGGCGCTGATTAAGTTTTTGCGCGTCGCGCACAATGTCGGCTCGCAGGCTTGCATCCTGACGAATAAGAATGCCAGGTTGCCGGTTTTCGTCAGTGCTCAACGGAATCAGCAGATATTCTCCCGGCGGAACGTTGCGCAACTCGAATTTGCCATCAGCCTCGGTGCGACTTTCGAAGTATCTCAGCAAGTTTGATGCGTTCTCTTTTTCGGCGGGCACAAAATAGATAACCATTCGATCTTTGACCGGCTTTCCTTCACTGGTTACGACAGTGCCGCGAACCAGGGCTGCACCTTCGCTGATGGTTACGTTGATTCCGGAAACGGATTGGGTATTTAAAGTTATGCCATCGCTGATAATTCGCGAGTCTGTATTCCGCGGGTTCGTGCCCAGGGTGAGGGATTTCAGATACCAACGTGCACCTGGCAAAGTAACGCCGAGCCGATAAGTGCCCGCATGCAGATTTCGTAAAACGAAATCGCCCTTTGCGTCAGCCACCGCGTCGGCCGCCTGATCCGCAAAAATCAGAGGTACCGGCTCCGCCGCCGTATTAGTCTTGGCGTCCGCCGATTTCGCGGTTTGTTTATCGCGGCGACCGAAAATGATCGTTTCCTGAAGAGCGGTGTCGCGGTGGGCGACGCACTCCGCCGTGAAATTGTCGAGGATCACGCGACCGCTGATCCCGGGAAGGGGCGCTACAGTTAGAATCACTCCGGTGACATCCGCGCCCTGCACTTTGATGCGTTTCGCTTCTGAGGCTTTCGTGTCGCGGGTCTGCGCTGAGAAGTTTTGCGCGACCACTTCATACTCGCCATCCGGCACGCCGAAAAGAGCAAATGCGTATTCGGTAAATGACGACGTGCTTGAAGTCATCAGCACTGTGCGGTTCTTTACATCGGTAACAGTGATCGTCGCGCTGGACATTATTCCCGCGGCTGTCTGAACGACGCCATTGACCCTGCCGCTGATCGCATGGCCCGGTTCACCGCGATACTGAATATCAGCAGTTGCTTCGTCACCACTTCTTACCGAGATCTCCATTGCCGTGTCGCGGGTGGAAGAGGGAGCGTATGTGGGCGCGTCTTGATCGAATCCAGTCGTCCCCAAACTACCGAAGAACCGCGAACCGCCGCCCACAGCCACGACATAGGTTCCAGGCGTCAAGCCGTAGATTCGATAGATGCCGCGATCGTCCGTGAAGCGTTCGGTAAATGACGGCGAGATTTCAACTGCTTTCCCAGCTTCATCGCGAACACGAAACGCCCGCACGCTCGCTCCGACAACCGGGGTGTTATTACCAGTCAGAACCGTCCCGGTAATGACGCCACCTTTTCTCAGCCGGAGATTAGTTGACTCGCCTGTATGAACGAAGCCACGCGCGTCTGTACCCAACGGGACATCAGCGACGAACCCGGATGCGGAAGCCCAAACTCGATAAACACCAACTGCCAGGCTGTCAATTTTGAAGCTGCCGTCGCTGCTGACGATAGTGGTCCGCGGCGGACCCAGAGTGATACCGGCCGCCGAGGCATACACCACCGCGTTATTCGGAAGATCGCCGGTTGAACTGCTTACTCGGCCGGTAATCACACCTGACGGCACAGTACTGGTGCCGCTTACCTGGGCCGAAATTGTCAGCGCCAATGCGTGGCCAACCGCAATCGAAATCAGCAGCAACCTGGAGGGCTTACGCATTACGGTCCACCTGCTTTCGCGCTCAGATCGATGATGAAATCAACTTGCACCTCACCATCGTCTGAAACGGTTACCGTCTGCTTTTGCGGGGGCATCGGTTGATGTCCTCCCTGGGGAAGGCTGACGGCGAGCATTACTTCGTAGGTGCCGGCGATCAGGTTGGTCATGGCAAACCGGCCGCGCGCATCAACCACCCCCCCACTAAACGGCGGCCTGCCGCTCTCGCGTCGCGCGTTTACCGCAAGACGAGCAGTCGGCGGTAACTCGCCGCCGATGACGCGAACAGTTCCCCGAATTGTTCCATTGCCGATCGCGGCGACCACACGCAAATCCGAGATTGATTCGCCCGGCTGAATGTCAAAACCTGAAGTCACATCTGCTCCGCCCCGTTCGATTCGCAGAATAGTTATGTTGCGCAGCCCTGAGTCAGTGAACACGCCTATGAATAGGTTCACGTGGCCCGGCCGCACACCGACTATCTGAAAGTTGCCGTCGGGAGAGATTGATGACGAAGATGAATTGGTACTGCGACCGCCCGCCGTGGTTGAAATAACGTTCGCATTTAATCTCACTGCTGAAATCTTGCGCTGCAATTCCGGCGCGTGAAGGCCGTCGAAAATCATCACACCGCTCAATGTCAGGCCGCGACTTGCCTTAATTTCAAGGTTCGTTACATCGCTGTCGGTAATTTCAAAGAACATCGGATCGCTGTAAAAGGGAATCTCAAAACCCGGCGCGAGGGAAACGCCATAGCGTCCGGGCGCCAGACCGTCGATGCGAAACTCACCACGGGATCCCGCTGTCGAACCCAGGAAGCCGCCGTAGAACTGCTCGTTCTGACGCGCTGGTCCGTAAATGATCCTTACACCAGGAATCGGCTGCCCGTTGTCCGCGTCTATCAAACGCCCCGTTGCTACAAAGGTATTGCCCGCGCGGCCAACTCGAATGTCGATGTTGGTGGCCTCGCCGCCTTCCTGTAATTCAACGATGCTGGCTTTGGCCCGATCGTTAGTGCCGCCGTAGTAAGTTAGCGGATAGACCATCCGGTTGCCCGGACCGACGGTTCCCTCGTTTGTTCCGACACTGACGCGATAACGTCCCGCAGACAAACCGTAAATCCGATATATCCCCCGATCGTCCGTCGTGCTCATCTGATAGCTGAGCATCGAGTTCACTTGCCGCATGGTGTTGCCCGAGGCATCGACGGGCTCAAGACCCACCTGTTGCTCGATGACAGGTTTATCGTCAGCATCAGTCACGCGCCCAGTGACGACGCCGCCATGGACGAGTTTGATATCGATGTCGTCGACATCCTCTCCTGCAGTGAGCACTACCACCTCGCCCGGGCCGAAGGGACTTAGCGTCGAACTTTCCGCGCTCGCCATTGCCGGCGCGAGCGCGATCACCCGGTATTGACCGGCACTCAATCCCGTCAGCCGATATCGCCCGCCGGCGTCTGTCCTGGCACGAATCGGTGGCTGCTGCAACGACGGCCGGTCCGCAGATTGGACCGTGACGGAAACGTCTGGCGCGGCCTTGTCGTTGATGGTTACTTTGCCGGAAATGGATCCAGAAGGTTTTGTTTTACTGTCGGTTGATTGCGCGCGCAGCGTGGTTTGCAGCAACACGCAGATCGCCGTCGTCAACAGCACGGGCAATGGCGAGAGTTTTCGGCTCGGCATGGGATTCCTCCGCACACGAGGTAGCCTGGGTTTTCGGCGCCATGATGTCACCGTGCGGTCATGACGGCAAGCAGAGATTGCGGTGAGAACCTCTCGCTAGTCTCCGCGCGTTTTTGCTTGTAGAATCAGGGCTCGCTGTCGCGGCAAATCGCTTCTCGCAGCAACTCTCGAACGTATGGCTCATCTGAAAATCACCGACGCGAGCGGCCGTCAGTCCCAACAAAATTTGGTCTCAAAGACCACTTGCACAATTGGCCGCGCGCCTGACAACCAGATTGTGCTTGACGATCCGCGCGCCTCGCGGCATCACGCGCACATCAGGCCCAGCGACGACGGCGGATTCGTAGTGGTCGATGGCTACTACGTGAACGGCCAAATTCATCGCAGCGCAAACAAGGTCTACGTCAACGGGGAACAGACGTTTGAGCAGCCGTTGAAGAACGGCGATCGCATTACGATTGGCGCCAGCACGATCAAATTCGAGCAAGCCAAAGAGGAGCGGACAGAAGATCTCAGTTATGACGACAAGCCGTTGGGCCACACGCAGTTTGTGATGTCAGCGAAGGATGTGCTCTCTACAGTTTTGAAAAAAGAAGCCGAAACTGGCCCACTCCCCGGCCAGCCGCGCGACAAGGTCCTCGAACAGTTGCAGCGGAAGGCGAACATTCTGAGCGAGCTTTACGAAATGAGTAAGGCGCTTGGATCAGGTTTCGATCTCGACAAGATATTTAAGAAAGCCACGGACATTATCTTTCGGTCCACGCCGGCCGACCGCGTGATCGCTTTGCTGGCTGAAGGTGTGGTGACCGAGAAGAACGCCGACGAGGCAAAGCTGTTTCCCATTGCGACGCGCGCGCGCGATGAAAAGCTGGAAGCGTTTGCCAAGAAGATGACCATCGGCCGCACCATCACGCGCAAGGTGATGAAAGAGAAGGTTGCTTTGCTGTCGCAGGATGCGGCGGCTGACGAACAGTTTGCGGGCGTCGATTCGATTGTCTCGCAGGGCGTGCGTTCGACGATCTGCGCGCCGCTGTTTACTGAGGCGGGCGCTCACGGAGCGTTGTACGCGGATCGACTCGACCCGTTTTCCGCGTTCAAGCCTGACGACCTCGAGCTGATTAGCGCGGTTGCGGCGCAGACGGCTATAGCGGTTGAGAATGTACGCGCCCACGAGCGGCTCGCGAAAGAAGAAGTTGCGCGCGCCAATTATTCGAGGTTTTTGCCGGAGTATGTCGTCAAGCAGATGCTCGAGAATCCCGAGTCGTTCAAGCTCGGCGGCGTCACCCAGACGATTACAATTCTGTTCGCCGACATTCGCGGTTTCACTCGAATTTCCGAACATGCCGCCCCGGAAAAGATTGTCGACTTGCTCAACCGATATTTCTCGGCGATGACTGACATCATCTTCGCGCACGGCGGCACGCTGGATAAATATTTGGGCGATGGATTGATGGCGCTGTTTGGCGCCCCGACCGCGACGCCAAAAGATGCCGCGAATGCTTTGTCCGCAGCAGTAGCGATGCAGCGGCGAATGATTTCAATCAACGTGGAACTGCACGATGAAGGCTTTCCGGAGATTGGCGTCGGAATTGGATTGCACACCGGCGAAGTGACGGTTGGCTACATCGGGTCGGAGCGTCGGTCGGAATACACAGCGATCGGCGACGCCGTTAACACGTCGTCGCGACTGGAGTCGAATGCCAAGGGCGGGCAGATTCTGGTCAGCGAAGCTACCGCCAAAGCGGCGAAGTCGCGTTACGAGTTGACGCCGCGCGAAGCTATCAGCGTCAAGAACCGCGAACAACCCGTCCCGCTTTTCGAAGTTCAATGGCAAAAAGCCACGGGAACCTAGCAAGGCAAAAGGAAAAATTAAAAAGGAAAATCGCGTTGTCTTTGTTGGTTTCGAGGTAAATTCTTTCGAGGTTAATTGTTTCGAAGTTGGGAACTTTGAAGCATTTCGCTGAGTCTTAACTTTTGCCTTTTTACTTTTTCCTTTTGCCTTGACCGATGACCTTCCGGGATTTCTTCAAACGCCAAATTCTCGTTGCTCGCGTCTACGGCATTCCCGTGAGAATTGATTACCGCTGGTTCATCGTCTTCGCGATGAGCGTCGCCCTGATTGCCGCGAACGTGCGCAAGCATCCGTTGCAATTGGGGACCTTACTGCTGCCGCCCATGAGTGAACTTACGGCGTGGACGCTGGGACTTGTCACCACATTCACGCTGTTTCTGTCGGTGTTCGGGCATGAACTGTCGCACGCTCTGATGGGCCGCACTGAAGGAATCGAAATTGAAGAGATCGTATTACATCCGTTTGGCGGACTGGCGCGTTTGCGAACCCAGCCAGAAAGTCCCCGTGCGGAGTTTCGCATCGCCGTCGCCGGACCAGCTGCGAGCTTCATCTTCTCGTTAATCGCTTTCGCCGGCATGTGGGTGGCAGCGCGGTTGGAATCGAATTTCGCGCTTGCGCTTTTCTTCTTTGTCTGTGCGGGCAATCTCCTGCTGGCAGTCTTTAATTTGTTTCCCGGCTATCCGTTGGATGGCGGACGTGTGTTGCGCGCAATCATTTGGAAACGGAGCGGCAGCATTCGCGACGCGACGCGCATCGCGGGATTCTGTGGCCAACTGATGGCACTGGTGCTGATTGCGTTTGGAGTCTACATGATAGTGGCCCCGACCTTTCGCGCATACTTTATGGGTCTGTGGTCGGTGATGGTCGGCATTTTTCTTTTGGGGGCTGCGACGAACGTCGTGAAGAGCGCGCGCGAACCTGCAACGGCTCGCGATGGAATGTCGGCCCCCGTTTCCATCGAGCCCGACTTGCCAATCAATAGATTCATCGACGAACTTTTGCCGCTGCACCGACACGCCACGTTTCCGGTCGCCCACCAAGGCAGATTGCTTGGCATCCTTTTGTTGGAAGATCTGAAGAAGCTGCCGCGCGAACAATGGCGCTCGCGCAAGGCACGCGATGTCATGCGGCCGGTGAACTCGTCAATGTTTCTGCGGGCATCAGCGACTATGGCCTCAGCACGCGAGTTGATGCAGCGGAACGGAGTCAGCGCCGTTGGCGTAATCGATGAGGTTGGCAATTTGATCGGCTTTTTACGCAGCTCGCGCTCCAAATCGGCACCGCACACTTCCTGATTTCGAATACAATCGCAAACGATGAAGAAACTCTTCGGCACTGACGGAATTCGCGGGAAAGCCGGCGAATTCCCGCTGGACACCGCAACTGTTCGCGTAATCGGAAGGTCTTTAGCTCAACATTTAGCTGAGAATTCCGAAAGAAGCCCGCAGATTGTGATCGGCCGCGATACGCGTGAGTCTGGCCCATGGATCGAGCGCGCGTTAATTGCCGGCGCCCACGAGGCCGGCGCCCAAGTGAAATCTGCCGGTGTAATTACCACTCCCGGTGTCGCTTTTCTGACTCGCACGCTCGCGGTAGACGCGGGCGTCGTCATTAGCGCTTCACACAATCCTTATTACGATAACGGCATCAAGGTCTTTAAACCTTCAGGGCGAAAACTCGACGATGCGGTCGAACGACAGATTGAAGCGGACATTGCGAATTCCGAAGCGAGTGCGAAAGGCAACGATGACGATGCCTCAGAGACGATGTCTTCCGCTGACGCAGCAAAGTTGCAATCGTTTTATGCCGAGTATCTAACCAAAGAAGTTGCCGGTGATCTGTCTCTCGCCAACTTGAACATAGTGATGGACTGCGCGAATGGCGCTGCCTATCAAATTGCACCTGAGGTGTTCCGCAGACTGGGCGCGAATGTGATCGCGATTAATGATCGACCTGATGGACACAACATCAATTTGAATTGTGGATCGTTGCACATCGAAGCTTTGCAAAAGCAAGTCACGGCGCATCGCGCCGACTTAGGGGTCGCTTTTGATGGTGATGCCGACCGGGCATTGTTCGTTGATGAAGCCGGAGATTTTGTCGACGGCGATGCGACGCTCTGGATTCTCGCAAACGACTTCAAGGCGCGTGGCGAATTGAATGGCAATACAGTGGTCGCGACTGTCATGAGCAACATCGGCCTTGAACTCGCTTTTCGTGCGCAGGGCACAAACCTGACGCGCACCGACGTAGGCGACAAATATGTCCTGGAGGAAGTGTTGCGCAGCGGGGCCGCGCTCGGCGGCGAACAATCGGGACACATCATCTTCCCGAGAGTTAGTCTGGCGGGGGACGGAATCATTACGACGATCATGCTCCTGCGCGCGATGCGCCAGCGCGAACAGCCGCTCTCTGAACTAACCCGCGTATTTCAAAGATACCCGCAGCTGCTCGTCAATGTGCCAGTCCGCGAAAGACGCCCCTTCGAAGATTTACCCTCGGTGCAAGACACGGTTCGGGAGATTGGAGAGTCTTTGGACGGTCGCGGCCGTCTGCTGCTGCGATACTCGGGAACCGAGCCGCTGGCGCGAATAATGATAGAAGGCGAAGACGAGCGGCAGATTGCCAACTACGCCCAAAAGCTGGCCGACCAAATCCGCCAGGAAATCGGGGTTACCCAGCCGGGGGACGAGAGCTGAGACCTCTTGCTGCGCTGGGAATCGAGAAAAATTTACAGCCTGCGGGGTGAAAGACTTTCACGGTGATGCCGTTTGGATCCAGGTGCTTTCCAAAAATCTTCGAATTTTCGCAGCCTTCAGCGCCGCCAAAAAACTCTATTGCGCGGCATGATCGTTGCGATGTATATTGTGGGGCAAGAGAGACGGTTGGTGGATCCTCCGTCTCAAGTGGTTGCTGGGGTGAGGACAGTAACCACGAAAATGGATGGGCGCTGCGACCCCCACGTTGCAGCGCCTATTCTATTTTGTAGCGCAAGTTATCAACTTGCGCTTTTTGTTTTTTCATTGAGCTTGCTTCTGAGCTAAAAACCGCATCTGGCGCCCTGTCGCGTGGTCTCGCGGTTTGACTCCAAAACACCTTTCGCGTAGATAGTTTCGGTCGCATGACCGGGGTTCAATCTTTCGCCAGGGGTTCGCTTGCCTTAATCGCAGCGCTACTGCTTGTTTTCAGCGCAGCGGGATGTCGCAAACGTTCCCCCAATAACAACGGCAACTCCAACTCTTTAACCACCTCCGCCAATTCGGAAGAAGCCAAACGCAATGCCCAAACTTTGGTCGATCAGGCCAAAGAGCTTTACAAGAACGACGAAGACGAGCGCGCTGCCCAGGTACTCGAGCAGGCGATCAAGCTCGATCCCAACAACGCAGAAGCGCACCTGCGTTTGGGGATGAGCTACGCAGCCCTGGACCGGAAGCCGGACTCAGACGACGAGTACAAGAAAGCGATTGAGCTGTTTAAGAAAAAGGTCGAGGCCGATTCCAAAGACGCCTCGACCTTTTTCTATTTAGGCGAAGCCTATAACTTTCTCCATCGCGACGAAGACGCCGCCCGCAACTATCGCGAAGCCACCCAACTAAATGAGAAAGACGAAGAAGCGTGGTATCAGCTGGGAATGGTTCAGATCAAGTTGGCCCGCTACAGCGAGGCCGTTAATGCATTTCAGAAAGCTTTGGAACTTGATGCGAACGACTATCGTGCGAGCGACGGATTGGAAGAAGCTAAGGAAGGCGCACAACGAATTCGCGAAGGCAAGAAACACAATGAGGAGATGCTAAAGAAGCAGGGGAACGCCAACGCGAATGGAAATGGCAATTCGAATTCTTCATCCCGCCCTAATCCGAAACGGACACCTTAGGCGTATAGTGAGAACCGCCTGCGGTAGCGGGCGGTTTAAGCCTCGTCAGGACGGTTTGCCTTTCCCCAACTTTCGCGGATAGGATCCATCCGAAAGTCGATCTGACCAGAACGATCATGGCCACCTCTACACCGCCACCATATTTTCCACAGAGTTCGCTCTCGCCGCCCAGTCAGAAGCGTTACATGAAGTTCAAGCTGATTGTGGCCGGCGTCATAGTGTTGCTTCTGGCAATTGCGGGCGGCGCGATTACGGGACTTGTTTACCTGATTAAGTGGCTGGCCTAGCGACCGTCGCGCGCTTGACATCACCTGGGCGCCGCCCGTATAGTTTCCCGTTTCGGACTCCGGTCTGAGTTCCTCTAGTGCAACGCTGTTACTGGTTCTGTCGGTGCGGAGGCGTTGCCCGGCTCGATGCGCGGCATCGGCCGTTTGAAATTATTGTGGCGTAAAGCTCGCACCCTTCATGGTGCGAACGCGGCAACGAAACCTCGGCGCCGCGACGCTACAGAAAAGCTTCGGCTATTTTGGGCTACTGGGAAGCCAAATCCGCGCCCGCCTAAAAGCGAAATCAGAACGTCCCTTTAAGGAAGAATTAGGAGCAGGCCAGTTCGTCTGCGCTGACTGCCGGACACGTTCCGGAAAGAGGCAGGCCGCGGCCCTTTTTGCGCTTCAGGCGCGTGTCAAACCCGGAGCGGTAGCGACGGGATCGAGAGGCCCGATAGAAGAAACTAAAAGATGCCGACGATAAATCAGCTAGTTCGTAAAGGACGCGAGCAGGTCAAATACAAGACTGCGAGCCCGGCGCTGCAAGGTTCCCCGCAAAAACGGGGCGTTTGCACCCGCGTTTACACCCAAACGCCGAAGAAACCGAACTCGGCGCTGCGCAAAGTCGCGCGCGTTCGTCTCACCAATGGCATTGAAGTGACGACTTATATCCCGGGCGTCGGCCACAATTTGCAAGAGCACTCGATCGTTTTGATTCGCGGTGGGCGCGTCAAAGATTTGCCGGGTGTTCGCTATCACGTGATTCGCGGCACGCTGGATTCCGTGGGCGTCGCGGATCGCAAGAAGAGCCGTTCGAAGTACGGCGCCAAACGTCCGAAGGGAGGCGCGAAGTAAGCCATGCCCAGACGCAGAGTTGCAGAGCGGCGAGCGGTGCTTCCCGATCCCGTATATAACAGCCCGCTGGTGACTAAGTTCATCAACGGCATCATGTGGGGCGGCAAGCGCTCAATTGCGGAAAAGACTTTTTATACCGCTTTGCGGCAGGTGGGCGAAAAAGCCGGCGAAGAGCCGTTGAAAGTATTCAAGCGCGCGATTGAGAACGTTCGGCCTACGGTCGAAGTGAAATCGCGGCGCGTGGGAGGATCCACCTATCAGGTTCCCGTTGAAGTTCATCAGGAACGCCGCGGCGCTCTCGCAATCCGCTGGATCGTGCTTTATGCGCGCGGGCGTGGCGAAAAGACGATGACTGATCGGCTCGCGGCGGAATTACTTGATGCGGCGAACAATCGGGGCAATGCGGTAAAAAAGAAAGATGATGTGCACCGCATGGCGGACGCCAATAAGGCGTTCGCGCATTACAAGTGGTAGTCGGTCAATTGTCAGTGGTCAGTAGTCAGTTGTTATTTGTAACTGACAACGGACAAACGACAACGGACGAATGACAATGGTTAAGTACGACCTCAGCAAATTCCGGAATATCGGCATCATGGCGCACATTGATGCCGGTAAGACCACCACCACGGAACGTGTCCTTTACTACACGGGCGTCTCGCACAAAATCGGCGAGGTCCACGAGGGCACGGCGACCATGGACTGGATGGAGCAGGAGCAGGAGCGCGGCATTACGATCACGTCGGCCGCGACCACCTGTTTCTGGGAGCGTAACGGGGTCGACCATCGCATCAACATCATCGATACGCCGGGTCACGTCGATTTCACGATGGAAGTCGAGCGGTCGCTGCGCGTCCTGGACGGCGCCGTCGCCGTGTTCGACGGCGTTGCCGGAGTCGAACCACAATCAGAAACTGTTTGGCGCCAGGCTGATAAATACGGCGTCCCGCGCATTTGTTTTATCAATAAGCTCGATCGCGCCGGCGCGTCTTTCCAGCGTTCTTTTGATTCAATCATTAGCCGCCTCGGTGCGAACCCCGTCGCCCTGCAAATTCCCATTGGAGAAGAAGATCAGTTCAAAGGCGTCGTCGATATCATCGCCATGAAGGGCCTGATCTGGAACGACGAGTCCAAGGGCGCTGAATACGAAACGATCGACATTCCGGAAGAGTTGAAAGCGGAAGCCGCGGCCGCGCATGAGAAACTGATCGAAGCTGTGGCCACGGTTGACGACGACTTGATGCACAAGTACGTCGAAGCTCAACACATCACCGAAGACGAAATTCGCAAGGCGCTGCGCAAAGGCACACTTGCGCTTCGCCTGGTTCCGGTTGTCACCGGCTCTGCTTTCAAGAACAAAGGCGTGCAGACGCTGCTCGATGCAGTTGTAGATTATCTGCCATCGCCGCTCGATATTCCGCCGGTTGAAGGTATCAGCCCGAAAAACGGCCAGAAAGAAGCCCGGCCTCCTGATGCGAGTGCGCCGTTCAGCGGCCTGGTGTTCAAGATCATGGCGGACAAGCATCTCGGCCAGCTGTCGTTCGTGCGCATTTACAGCGGCACGATCAAGTCGGGTTCGTATGCGTACAACTCAGCCAAAGATTCGAAAGAGCGCGTCGGTCGTTTGATGCGCATGCACGCAAACAAGCGTGAAGACATTGAAGCGGCGAGCGCCGGCGAAATCATCGCCATCGGCGGTATGAAGCAGGTCACCACTGGCGACACCATCTGTGACGAGAACAAGCCGATCATTCTGGAAGCCATCGAGTTTCCCGCGCCGGTCATTCGCGTTGCGGTTGAGCCGAAAACGCGTGCCGATCAAGACAAGCTTGGTGTCGCGCTGGGCCGTCTGGCACAGGAAGATCCTTCGTTCAATGTCTCGACCGATCATGAAACCGGCCAGACAATCATCGCCGGCATGGGCGAGCTGCATCTGGAAATTATTGTCGATCGCATGAAGCGCGAATTCGGCGTTGAAGCGAACGTCGGCAAGCCACAGGTTGCTTATCGCGAGACGATCACGCAGCCCGCGCCCGGCAAAGAAGTATTCAAGAAACAGACGGGTGGTCGCGGCCAGTACGCGCACGTCGAAATCGAAATCGAGCCCGCCAAGGGCGAAGGGTTCGTGTTCGAGAACGAGATTACCGGCGGCGCGATTCCGCGCGAATTCATCAAGCCGACTGAAGCTGGGATTCGCGATGCGATGGAGCGCGGCTACCTCGCTGGTTATGAATTGGTTGATGTGAAGGTGCGCCTGCTTGATGGCGGCTTCCACGAAGTCGATTCGGACGAGCGCTCGTTCCATATCGCCGGCTCGCTGGCGTTTCAGGATGCGGTGAGGAAGGCGAAGCCCGTGTTGCTTGAGCCGATCATGCGCGTGGAAGTTGTGACCCCGGAAGAATACATGGGCGCGGTGAACGGCGACTTGAATCGCCGCCGTGGGCAGATCGAAAAGATGGAGCCGCGACCGGGCGGTGCGCAGGTCGTCACTGCGTACGTGCCTTTGTCGGAAATGTTTGGCTACACCACCGACTTGCGCTCAGCGACGCAGGGTCGTGCGACCTCGACGATGCACTTTGAGCGCTATGATCAGGCGCCCAAGAACGTCGCCGAAGAAGTAATCGCGAAAGTTCAGGGCGTAGCAAGTAAATAAGTGGCACAGACTTCAGTCTGTGCTGTTTTTGTTTGAGAAGACTTTTCTTGGAAGCTAACACAGACTGAAGTCTGTGCCACGAGGAGAAGATGAGCAAAGAGAAATTTGATCGCAGCAAGCCGCACGTGAACATCGGAACGATTGGGCACGTGGATCACGGCAAGACGACTTTGACGGCGGCCATTACCAAAGTTTTGGCGAAGAACAATCCGAAAGTGCAATTTGTGGCTTTCGATCAGATTGATAAAGCGCCGGAAGAAAAGGCCCGCGGTATCACCATCGCGACGGCCCACGTCGAGTACGAGACGGCCAATCGTCACTACGCGCACGTGGACTGTCCGGGTCACGCCGACTATGTGAAGAACATGATCACCGGCGCAGCGCAGATGGACGGCGCGATTCTGGTCGTGGCCGCGACTGACGGTCCGATGCCGCAGACCCGCGAGCACATCCTTTTGGCACGTCAGGTAGGCGTGCCGGCCATGGTCGTGGCTTTGAATAAAGTCGATGCGGTTGACGATCCGGAACTGCTGGAGCTGGTCGAACTCGAAGTTCGCGAACTGCTCAGCGCTTATGAGTTTCCCGGTGACGACATTCCGGTGGTCAAGGTTTCGGCCTTAAAGGCACTGGAAGGTGACGCGGAGTGGGAGAAATCAATCATCGAATTGATGGATGCGGTTGATGCTTACATTCCGACGCCGACGCGCGACATCGACAAGCCGTTTTTGATGCCGGTCGAGGACATCTTCACGATTCAGGGACGCGGCACGGTCGCGACTGGTCGTGTGGAGCGCGGCAAAGTGAAAGTCAACGAGACGGTGGAAATTGTCGGCATCCGGCCCACGAAGAACACGGTGGTTACTGGCGTCGAGATGTTCAAGAAGCTTCTTGATGAAGGCATGGCCGGCGACAACGTGGGATTGCTTTTGCGCGGTGTGGACAGAAAAGACATTGAGCGCGGGCAGGTTATCTCGAAGCCCGGTTCGATCACGCCGCACACGAAGTTCAAAGCTGAAGCCTACGTCTTGACGAAGGAAGAAGGCGGCCGTCACACACCGTTCTTCACGGGCTATCGCCCGCAGTTTTACTTCCGGACGACGGACGTGACGGGTGTGGCGCACTTGCCGGAAGGCGTGGAGATGGTGATGCCGGGCGACAACGTGCAGATGTCCATTGAGCTGATCGCGCCGATCGCGATGGAGAAGGGCTTACGCTTCGCGATTCGTGAAGGTGGCCGCACGGTGGGTGCGGGCACGGTAGCGGAAGTCGTTGAATAGAATTTGCGATTTTAGATTTGCGAATTTTGATTGCGTCACCGTGACGGCCGCTGTTAATCGCAAATCAAAAATCTAAAATCAAAAATCTCATTATGCTGAACGAAAAAATCAGAATCAGGCTCAAGGCGTACGATCACCGCGTCCTGGATCAATCGACGACCGAAATCGTCGAGACTGCCAAGCGCACCGGCGCGCGCGTGGCCGGTCCCATTCCTTTGCCCACGGTAAAGAACAAGTGGACCGTGCTCCGCTCGCCGCATGTCGATAAGAAGTCGCGCGAGCAGTTTGAGATCAGAACGCACAAGCGCCTGATGGACATTCTGAATCCGACGCCGCAGACGGTTGATGCTTTGATGAAGCTCGACTTGCCCGCGGGCGTGGACGTGGAGATTAAAGCGTTCGGAAAGCAGTAGGAGCATTGCCGATTTGCGAGTGCCAATTTCCGATTGGCGGTCGACGAAAGTGAATCCATAAATCGGCAATCGGCAATTGGAAATCGACAATGATTAACGGAATCATCGGCAAAAAAGTCGGCATGACGCAGATTTTCGCGGCGGATGGCGCGGTCACTCCGGTGACGGTTATCAAAGCTGGGCCATGCATCGTCGTGCAGAAGAAATCCGCCGGCGGCAAAGACGGTTATGACGCCGTCCAGATCGGCCTGGTGGAAGACCGTCCTATCAAATTGAAGAACGTCACAAAGCCGATGCGTGGACACTTTGAGAAAACCGGTAGCGGAATTCCGCCGACGCGAGTTCTCAAAGAGTTCCGGCTCGAGGCTTCCGATGACGGCACCAACGTCGGCGACAAGATTTTGGTGGATCAGTTTGCCGATGGCGACATCGTTGACGTCGTGGGCAAATCGAAGGGGCGGGGCTTTGCCGGAACCATCAAGCGTCACAACTTTAATCGCGGGCCCGAGTCGCACGGTTCGATGAACGTGCGCGCGCCCGGTTCGATTGGCGCGTCGGCTTTTCCTTCGCGCGTGATCAAAGGCAATCGTTCGTCGGGGCACATGGGCGATGCGCGGGTGACCATTAAAGGCTTAACCGTCGCGCGCGTCGATGCGGAAAATAATCTGTTGATGATCCGGGGCGCCGTGCCGGGTGCGAACGGCAGCGTCGTCATTGTGAGGAAGGCTACCAAGGGTAAGCGCTAGAGAGGTGGCCCGCGGCTCCCCGCGGGCGAGAGGAGGAATCGCATATGCCAACAATTAAGATTTTGGATCTTACGAGCAAGGAAGTTGGCGAGATCGAGTTGAATGACATGGTTTTCGGCGTACCTCTCAACGAGCCATTGATTCACGAAGCGGTCCGCAGCTATCAGGCCAATCGGCGACAGGGCACATCGGCGACAAAAACGCGCGGCGATGTTTCCGGCGCCGGCCGAAAGCTCTGGAGACAAAAAGGAACGGGTCGGGCGCGAATCGCCAGTTTGCGTTCGCCCCTGTGGAAAGGCGGCGGCAACGTGCATGGGCCGCAGCCGCGCGATTGGTCGTACAACTTGCCGAAGAAAATGCGCAAACGCGCGATGTGCTCAGCGATTTCCGAGCGACTGCGCGAAGGTAACCTTGTCATTGTTAACGAGTTGAAATTCGATTCACCGAAAACGCGCGAATTCATCAACACGCTCGGCACTTTGAAGCTGAACGGCAAGACGTTGATTGTTGATTCGCTGAAGAACACGAACCTGATGCTGGCGTCGCGCAATGTGCAGACCACCAAAGTGGTGAACAGCTACGGAGTCAACATCTACGATTTGATCAACCATCAGAAGCTGGTGCTGACGCCCAAGACCGTGGAAGAGCTGACCGGAATTTTGCAGCCGCGCGCCAAGGACGACGAAGAGCGCGAATACCATCCGCGCCAGGATGGCGAGAGCCGGCCGCCGCGACGAATGCCGGGAAACAGAGGAGCCGCAGGGTAAGCAATGCGAACTGTCTGGGACATTATCAAATCACCGGTGATCACTGAAAAGGCGCTGGTGGCAAAAGAAGAGACGCAGGATCATCGCCAGCTGCTGACCTTCCGCGTCGATCGGCGCGCGACCAAGCCGGAGATCAAGAGCGCCGTCGAAACCATCTTTCAGGTGAAGGTTGATGCCGTGCGCACCGCAAATTTTATGGGCAAGACGGCCCGCCGCGGGCGATTTGAAGGCCGCAAGCCTTCATGGAAAAAGGCTTACGTGACGCTCCGGAAGGGCGAGAAGCCGGTAGATTACGGCGAAAGCATTTAGGAATTTAGATTTTGGATTTTTGATTTCGTTGAATTGCAGTGCGTGATTTCAAATCGCAAATCAAAAATCGCAAATCAAAAATCTAAGTTATGGGAATTAAGAAGCTAACACCGACATCGCCGGCGCGCAGGTATCAAACTTATCTGACGCGCGACGAGCTGACTGTGGGCGCAATCCCCGAGAAATCTCTGCTCGAGCCGAAGAAGCGAATTTCGGGACGCAACAACGACGGCCGCATTACGGTGCGTCGTCGTGGCGGCGGTCACAAGCGCTTTTACCGCATCATCGATTTCAAGCGCGACAAAGACGGCGTGCCGGGGCGTGTGACCCAGATCGAATACGATCCGAATCGCTCGTCGAACATCGCGTTGATTACTTATCTCGACGGCGAGAAGCGCTACATCATCGCGCCAGTCGGTCTGGAAGTTGGCAAGACCATCGCCAGCGGCGAAGACGCGGACATTCTGCCGGGTAACACTTTGCCGATTCGGAATATTCCGCTGGGCACGCAGATTCACAACATTGAATTGCGCCCCGGCAAAGGCGGACAGATGGCGCGCGCGGCCGGATCGTTCGCGCAGTTGCTGGCTAAAGAAGGTCTGTACGCGCAGTTGCGTATGCCCTCGGGAGAAGTTCGCCGCGTTCCCGTCGAGTGCCGCGCGACCGTCGGTCAGGTGGGCAACGTCGAGCATGAAAATATTTCGCTCGGTAAAGCGGGTCGCACTCGCTGGAAGGGCATTCGGCCACACGTGCGTGGCGTGGCGATGAACCCGGTAGATCACCCGCACGGTGGCGGCGAAGGAAAAACTTCCGGTGGTCGCAATCCGGTGACGCCCTGGGGTCAGCCAACCCGCGGTTACAAGACGCGCCACAATAAACGGACTAAGAAAATGATCGTGAGAGATCGGAGAGTCAAGTGATTTTGGATTTTAGATTTGCGATTTTCGATTTGAAGTTTACTGTGTGAGTTAAATCGACCAATCAAAAATCATCAATCAAAAATCAAACACGGACTAAGAAAATGATCGTGAGAGATCGGAGAGTTAAGTGATTTTGGATTTTAGATTTGCGATTTTCGATTTGAACTTTACTGTGTGAGTTAAATCGACCAATCAAAAATCATCAATCAAAAATCAAAAATGTGAGTTATGCCACGTTCAGTAAAAAAAGGACCCTGGATCGACAAGGGCATTCGCAAAATGGTCGAGCGCGTTCGCTCCGGCGGGCAGCGGCCACAAGTGATTAAGACCTGGTCGCGTCGCTCGACGATTACGCCTGACATGGTTGGCTTGACGTTCGGCGTCCACAACGGGAAACGACACATTCCGATCTACGTGACTGAGAACATGGTTGGACACAAGCTGGGCGAATTCGCGCCCACGCGTACCTTCAAGGGCCACTCAGGAACGAAGGCTGAGAAGGCCGAGAAGACCGCGAAGGTGGCGCCGGCGGGTGGTAGTGCTCCGGCCGCGCCGGCAGCCTAGAAAAGATTTATTCATTGACTCATTGAAGCATTGGCTGCTTGAAAAGCAATGAATCAATGAACCGATGAAACAATGACTCAATAGTTCGGACTATGGAAGCAAGAGCAAGCGCAAAATATTTACGTGGATCGCCGCAGAAAGCGCGGCTGGTCATCGATATGATTCGCGGCAAGAACGTCAATCAGGCATTGGCGATCCTGCGCTATGCAAATAAGCGAGCCGCGCTCGGCATCGAAAAGTGCGTGAAGTCGGCCATCGCGAATGCGAACGAAGCGGCGGAGAAAGCTAACGTTTCAGTGGATCCGGACGAGCTTTGGTTGAAAGCGGCTTACGTCGACGATGGTCCGACCAAGAGTCGCCGTCGTTTGCGGCCGGCGCCGCAAGGGCGCGCGTTCAAGCAGCAGCGTCACTTTTGTCATGTGACGATTCTGCTTTCGAGCGACCAGCCGGGCGAAGACGGAAAGAAAGAATCTGCCGGGCCGGCGACGAGTAAGAAAGCGAAACGTGGCGGGGCCGCAGCGGCGCCGCGACAGAAGGGCGCGAAAAAGATTGAGAAGGCCGAAGCGGCCGCTTCTGAAGTAAGCGAAGCTCCGGCGAAGAAGGCAGCCTCGAAAAAGAGCGGCGCAAAGACGGCCGCGTCGAAACTGGGCAGCGCACTGAAGCGCAAGAAGAAGGCAGATAAGGAGTAGCGATTGGGCCAAAAAGTTCATCCATACGGTTTTCGCCTTGGCTATAACAAGGACTGGCATTCGCACTGGTTTGCGAAAAAGCAGTACGGCGACTTTCTGATCGAAGATCTCCGGCTGAAGCGCGAGCTGAAGAAACGCTTTACCGGCGCGGGCGTCTCGCACGTCGATATTGAGCGCGCGGCGAACCGTCTGAAGATCATCATCTACACGTCGCGGCCCGGCATCATCATCGGCCGCAAAGGCGCGGAGATTGACAAGCTCAAAGGCGACATCTCTTCGCGCACCGGTCGCGAGGTGCTGGTCTCGATCCAGGAAATTCACAAGCCTGAGCTAAACGCGCAGTTGCAGGCGGAAAAAATTTCCGCGCAACTCGAGAAGCGAATTGCTTTCCGCCGCGCCATGCGCAAGGCCGTCGAAGAATCGCTTCGCTTTGGCGCCCAGGGCATCAAGGTGAAAGTCAGCGGCCGTTTGAATGGAGCCGAAATCGCGCGCAGCGAGTGGCACTTGCAGGGACAGCTTCCTTTGCACACTCTGCGCTCGGATGTTGATTACGGATTCGCCGAAGCGAACACGACGTTCGGCATCATCGGCGTGAAAGTTTGGATTTATCGCGGCCAGATTCTGGACGCGAAAGCAGCGATGGCCCGCGGTACGGGAACCGATCCGATGAACGAAACGCCGCGTCCGCGCGAAGGCCGCGCCCGGCCCCGTCCGCGCAGAGAAAGGACCGAGGAATAAGACGCCATGTTGATGCCGAAAAAAGTTAAGCATCGCAAGCAGATGCGCGGCCGCATGACCGGCGTCGCCACTCGCGGCAGCATGATCAGCTTCGGCGACTACGGGTTGAAGACTTTGGAGGCCGCCTGGATCACCGACCGGCAAATCGAAGCAGCGCGTATTGCAATGACGCGTCACATCAAACGCGGCGGCAAGATTTGGATTCGCATGTTTCCCGACAAGCCGGTGACCAAGAAGCCGGCGGAAACGCGCATGGGCAAAGGCAAGGGCGCCCCTGAATATTGGGTGGCAGTCGTTAAGCCCGGTCGCATTCTTTACGAGATTGAAGGCGTGGACGAAAAGACCGCGCGTGACGCTATGAAGTTGGCCGCGCAGAAACTGCCCGTGAAGACCAAGTTCGTGACGCGAGCTCAGCAAGAGGGAGGCGCGATTTAAGTTTCGAGTTTAGAGTTTCGGGTTTCGAGTTTAGAACTCGTAACAAACTCGAAACTCGAAACCCAAAACTCGAAACTGTTAGCGAAGCTAACCATGAAAAGACGCGAAGAAGTCGATAAATTACGCGACATGGCCGACGAAGATTTGCAGGCTGAAGCAGCGCGCCTGAAAGAGTCTCTGTTCCGTTTGAATTTCAAGCTGGCGCTGGGTGAAATCGACGCGGTCAAGAAGATGCGAGAGGAAAAGAAGTCGCTGGCCCGTTTGCGCACGATTACGCGCGAGCGCGAAGTGCAGGCGAGCAAATAGGGTACGCGCGCCTCCGGCGTGCCAGCGCTCCAGTGGAGTGCGTACCGCATAAGAAGCACGCCGGAGGCGTGCGCACCGAAAGAGAAGATGTTTAGACGAAAGAAAAAAGACGAACCGACTGATGCGCCGCAGGCGCCGGAAACGGGTGCGGAAACAGGCAGCGCTGAGACCCAAAACGCGGAAGCTTCGGATGCAACCGAGACCGCCGCGGGTGCGCAAATGGAAACTTCCGGGCCGGCACCGGCGGAATCGGCCGGCGCATCTGAGTCGACTGCGGGCGTGAAAGCAGACGCCGCGACGAGCAAGAGCGACCGCGGTAATCGCGTGCAGAAAGTCGGGACGGTTTCGTCCGACAAGATGCAGAAGACGGTTGTCGTCCGCGTCGATCGACAGGTGCTGCATCCGAAGTACCGCCGTTACGTGCGTCGCACTTCGCGCTTTATGGCGCATGACGACTTGGGCGCGACAGTTGGTGATCGCGTGCGGATTGTTGAGACGCGACCGCTATCGGCAAAGAAGCGCTGGCGCGTAATTGAAATCGTTCAGAAGGCAGCGAAATAAGACATTGCCAATTGCCGATTTTCGATTGCCGATTGACGGTGCCGAAGCGGCTGGCAGAGCAGGATCGAAGTCGATGTCGATGGAAAATCGGCAATCGGCAATTGGAAATCGACAATGATACAGATGCAGACCTCTCTGGAGGTCGCTGACAATTCAGGAGCACGGCGCGTCGAGATGATTATGGGCATCGGCGGTTCGACCGGCGCAATTGCCTCTCTGGGCGATCGCATTAAGGTCACCGTTAAAGAAGCCTCGCCCGATGGCGCCGTCAAAAAAGGAACCGTGCAGGATGCGGTAATTGTGCGTACGCGCAAAGAAGTGCGCCGCCGCGACGGGACTTACATCCGGTTCGATCAAAATGCCGCGGTGCTAATTAAGGAAGACGGCACCCCAATCGGCACGCGCGTATTCGGACCAGTCGCGCGCGAACTGCGCGATAAAAACTATATGAAGATTGTTTCGCTGGCGCCGGAAGTGATTTGAGCGCCGCATTGAGGGAGAGCTTTGAAGGGAACTAAGCGAGCCAAAATCAGAAAGAACGATCAAGTGGTCGTCATTACCGGTCGCGATAAGGGCAAGCGCGGGCGCGTGCTGGCCGTCGCGCCGGACAAGGGCAAGATCAAAGTAGAAGGCGCCGCGATGATCAAGCGTCATCAGAAAGCCGCGGGCAATCGTGGCGGCGGCATCATCGATCGCGAATCCTGGCTCAGTATTTCAAATGTGATGGTGGTCGATCCGCAGTCAGGCAAGCCTTCGCGCGTGCGCTATCAGATCGATGGCGATAGTAAGACGCGAACGGCGGCGGCGAGTGGGCACACGTTGGAAGGCAAATAAAGAAATCGATTCATCGAATCATTGATCCACTGAATCAATGACCTAATGAATCAATGAATAAACCGAGATGGCAAGACTGAAAGAGCGTTATCAAAAGGACATCGCGCCGGCGATTGCCAAGGAGTTCGGCATTAAGAATCCGATGGCAATTCCGCGCCTGGAAAAGATTGTGCTCAACATGGGCATGGGAGAGGCGATTGCGAACTCGAAAGTTCTGGACACCGCGGTCGCGGAATTGACTTCCATTGCCGGTCAGAAGCCGGTGATTACGAAGGCGAAGAAGTCGATTGCGAGCTTTAAGTTGCGCCAGGGAATGCCGATTGGCGTGATGGTCACGCTGCGCGGCGAACGCATGTACGAATTTTTCGATCGTTTGGTGTCGGTCGCGCTGCCGCGTGTCAGGGACTTTCGCGGTGTTTCGGCCAAGGCCTTCGATGGTCGCGGCAATTACACAATCGGAATTCGCGAGCAGCTGATCTTTCCGGAAATCGATTTCAACAAAGTGGACAAGCTGCGCGGCATGAATATTTCGATTGTGACTACCGCCCGGGACGACGAGCAGGCGCGTGCTTTGTTGAAGAGTTTGGGGATGCCGTTTAGGCAATAAGGATTTTATATTTTAGATTTGCGATTTTTGATTGTTCCGATTTGGAGTAAGGCGCCGGCAAAAGGCGCGATTTCAAATCTAAAATCAAAAATCCAAAATGTGAACGAATGGCAAAGAAATCATTAATCGCGAAAGCGAATCGCAAGCCGAAGTTTTCTTCGCGCGGGTACACGCGCTGCCGCCGTTGCGGCCGGCCGCGTGCCTACCTGCGCAAGTTTCACTTGTGCCGCATTTGTTTCCGCGAATTGGCGCTGCAGGGACAGATCCCCGGTGTCGTGAAATCGAGTTGGTAAGAACATTGCCGATTTTTGATTGCCGATTTCCAATTGGATCAATCGGCAATCGGCAATTGGCAATCGAAAATGGAGTTTCTAAGGAATGACTGATCCTATTGCCGACATGTTGGCGCGAATTCGGAATGCCGTCGCGGCCAAGCACTCGCGCGTCGATGTCCCGGCTTCAAAGCTGAAGATGGAAATCGCGCGCATCCTCAAAGAGGAAGGCTACATCAACAACTTTGTCCTCAAGGGCGAAGGCGCGAAGCGCATGATTCGTATCTTTCTGCGCTATGACGCACGGGGCACCTCTTCGATTACGCACTTGCAGCGGGTGTCGCGGCCGGGCCGCCGGGTCTACGTTGGTTCGGGCAAGATTCCCCGCGTGTTGGGCGGTTATGGCATCAATATAGTTTCGACTTCGCGCGGCTTGATGAGCGGCAAAATGGCGCGCAAAGAAAACATTGGCGGCGAAGTGCTGGCAGAAGTTTATTAACAGTTTAGATTTTAGATTTGCGATTTTCGCTTGGGCGTTTCGTCCGAGATGAAAATCAAAAATCCAAAATCAGAAATCGAAAATTAAGATGTCTCGCATTGGTAAAAAACCGATTTCGATTCCCAAGGGCGTTTCAGTCACGATCAAAGATCGCGAGCTGGAAGTTAAGGGCGCCAAAGGTGTGCTGAAGACTCCGATACCCGAAGGAATTACGTTCAAGCAGGAAGACGAATCACTCGTCGCGGAGCGCAGCTCAAACGAGCAAGCCGCCCTGCATGGCCTGGCGCGCGCGCTCGCGAACAACGCGATCAAGGGCGTGACGGAAGGCTTCTCGACCCAGATGGATATCGTCGGCGTCGGGTACAAGGCCGACGTGCAAGGGCGCAAGATCGTTTTCTCGCTTGGTTATTCACATCCGATTGAGTTTTCCTTGCCGGAAGGCATTGAGGCGAAGGCTGAGCGTCTGACGACCAAGGGAAGTATTCAGCAATATCAGACCACGCTGACGGTTTCCGGAATCGACAAACAAAAACTCGGCCAGGTCTGTGCCGAGATGCACAAACTGCGCAAGCCTGACGCGTACAAAGGCAAGGGCGTGCGCTACGCGGATGTGGCGATTAAGTTGAAACCAGGAAAGACGGGTAAATAGCATTGTCGATTTACGATTGCCGATTTCCGATTGGTCCGTCGCGGAAGTTGAATTGGCAATCGGCAATCGGCAATTGGCAATAAGTAAGATGGCTAACAGAAACAGAGCAGAAGTTCGCAACGCGGTGCATGGCCGCATTCGACGCAAGGTGCGCGGCACGACTGAGCGGCCACGGCTAGCGGTCTATCGCAGTCTGAATCACATCTACGCTCAGATCATCGACGATGAAAAGGCGCGGACGATAGCGGCCGCGTCGACTACGGAAAAAGCGTTGGGTGTGAGCAAGGGCGGCAACGTTGACGCCGCGAAGAAGGTGGGCCAGGCGATTGCCGAGCGCGCCCTGGCGGCGGGGGTCAATAGCGTCGTATTCGATCGTGGTGGCTATCTTTATCACGGACGCGTGCGCGCTCTGACGGATGCTGCGCGGGCCGCCGGTCTTAACAAGGACGAAGCGGTGGAAGCCGCAGCGGCTGCCGAGGGTACGGTGGGCGCAAGCGAGGGCGGCGAACCAGAGGCGACGGAAGCAAAAGCTGCGAAACCGAAAAAGCCCAAGGCTAAGCCGGCGAAGGAAGCTAAGTCGAAAGAAGAGTAATGAGACAACCGAAGCAGAGAATCACTCCACAGGGATTGGATCTGAAGGATCAGGTCATTTCGATCAACCGCGTCACCAAGGTCGTGAAGGGTGGTAAGAACCTTTCGTTTGCGGCGTTGGTCGTGGTCGGCGATGAATCCGGCCACGTCGGATTCGGGACGGGCAAAGCGCGCGAAGTTCCGCTGGCGATCAAGAAAGGCGTCGAGGCGGCCAAGAAGAATTTGATTCGCGTGCCGTTGATTGAGAATACTCTCCCTCATGAATTAATTGGCCGCTTTGGTGCGGGCCGGGTGCTGATGAAACCGGCTTCCCAGGGAACTGGCGTGATCGCGGGAGGCGCCGTGCGCGCTGTCATGCAGGCCGCCGGTGTGCGCGACGTGCGCACAAAAGTCCTGGGCTCGACGAATCCGCACAATGTCGTGCGCGCGACCTTTGACGGACTGCTCAGAATGAAAGATCCTTTTGAAGTGGCGCGTCTGCGCGGGAAGCAAGTGGAAGAACTGTAAAGCAGTTTCAAGTTTGAAGTTTCAAGTTTCGAGTTTCGAGTTTCGAGTTATGGTGGCGAAGAAATCAAAAAACAAAGCGGTGAACGCGAAGATCAAGATCCAGTATTACCGCAGTGTGATCGCGTTTCCGAAAACGCAGAAAGAGATCGTGCGCAGCCTTGGCTTGCGCAAGCTGAATCAGGTCGTTGAACGGCCGGATACACCGTCGATGCGGGGCGCGGTCGCAAAGGTTCCTCACTTGTTGAGGATCGTCGAGTAAAGGAAAAAGATCATTTTCCATTTGTCATTTGACATTTATCATTTGCCCATTGCGTTTGAGCAACACATCGAGCGGATGGATGAATGAATCAATCAATGACAAATGACAAATGAAAAATGATAAATGGAAAATGGTTTGAGCGATGACACTAAGTCTTAACAACCTCCGCCCAGCGAAGGGCTCGACACACAAGAAAAAGCGGCTCGGTCGCGGCCCCGGCACGGGCCTGGGCAAGACTGCCGGCCGCGGTGAGAAGGGCCAAAAGTCGCGCTCGGGCTATTCTTCGAAGACCGGATTCGAAGGCGGCCAGATGCCTCTGCATCGTCGCCTGCCGAAGCGCGGCTTCACAAACATTTTTAAGAAGCAGTGGCTCGAAGTTAGTCTCGCTGCGCTGGAGAACGGCTTTGCGGCTGACGACGAGATCACGCCGGAAGTTTTGCATCATCGCGGCATTATTAAGAAAGCCAAACATGACATCGTGGTGCTGGGTAACGGCGAAGTTACCAAAGCCCTGAAGGTTTCCGCTCATCGGTTCACCAAGAGCGCGCGCGAAAAGATCGAAAAGGCGGGCGGAACGGTCACGGTAATTGGAGCTTAGTGGCACAGACTTTAGTCTGTGAATAACGCGAATTTGCACAGACTGAGGTCTGTGCCACGTTTATGGACAAATTCCTAGCGGCCATTCGCAACATGTTCAATGTCCCGGATCTGCGCAAGCGGATCTTTTTCACATTGGGCATCCTGGCGATCTATCGCCTCGGCGCGCACGTCTCGGCGCCGGGAATCAACAAAGATCGGCTCGACGCGGTCTGGCATGATGTCAGCGGCACGTTGTTGGGCGTGCTGGATCTTTTCTCAGGCGGCAACTTCCGCCTCATTTCCGTTTTTGCGCTGGGTGTCACCCCTTATATTACCTCGTCAATCATTCTGCAGCTGATGACCGTCGTTTCGCCGCAGCTGAAAAAGCTGCAGGAAGAAGGCGAGATGGGGCGTCAGAAGATCAACCAATGGACGCGCTATTTGACGGTTGGCCTGGCCGCGCTGCAAACCACCTTCGTGGCGCACTGGTTGCAAATTAATGGGGTGGGCGCACCCACGTGGAGTTTCTTGTTCAGCACGATTCTGACGCTCACCACCGGAACCATATTCGTGATGTGGTTGGGCGAACAGATCACTGAGCGCGGGATTGGCAACGGCATTTCGCTGCTGATTTTTGCGGGTATCGTCATCGGCTTGCCACGCGGAGTTACGCAAGTCATGGGTCGGGTAGGCGGCGGCGATACGATGGAAATCGTGGGCGTCATTGCCATGGTCATTGCGCTGGTTTTGATTATTGCGTTCATCGTTTTCGTGGAATCCGCGCGGCGCAAGATTGCGGTCAGCTATGCGAAGCGACACGTAGGCCGTCAGATGGTCGGCGGACAACAAACGACAATGCCTTTGAAGCTGAACATGGGCGGCGTTATTCCCGTGATTTTTGCTTCATCCGTGCTGTCGATGCCCCAGAGTTTGTTCTCGGCTTTTCCGCCGAAGAACCCGAATAACTGGTATGGCTCCATCTTCAAATTCTTCCAGTTGTTCCACGCGGGCGATCCATACTACGAGCTGATCTTCTTATCGCTGATTATTTTCTTCACGTTCTTCTACGTATCGATCGTCTTCAACGTGGAAGAGGTCGCGGACAATCTGCGCAAGCACGGCGGATTCATGCCGGGCATTCGGCCGGGGCGCCAAACTGCGGAGTACCTGAATACTATTCTCACGCGGCTGACGTTTGTGGGTGCAATCTACCTGGCGCTGGTGGCCTTTCTGCCCCAGTTCATGCTGAGCGGCTTCAAGGTTGGGCGTTTACCATGGATTGGCGGGTGGCTGGAATCATTCGTCACCACGACTCCCGGACTCGGCTGGATTCCGAACGGTATGGGTTACCAGTTTTACTTCGGTGGCACCAGTCTGCTGATTCTGGTGGGCGTGGCAATGGACACTGTGGCGCAGATTGAAGCGCAACTGGTGATGCGCAACTACGAAGGTTTCCTGGGCACCGGAAGCAGGCTGCGCGGGCGCAGAGCCTAGAGCATTTTAGGTTTGCGATTGCAGATTTTCGATTGGATTTAGCGGTCACTTGGCGGGCACTTCAAATCGCAAATCAACGATCCAAAATCGAAAATGCCAATCATCATCGTCTTAATGGGCGCGCCGGGTGCCGGCAAAGGCACGCAGGCGCGCTTGCTGCAAGAGCGGATGAAGCTGCCGCAGATTTCGACGGGCGACATTTTCCGCTCTCTTGCCGAAGCTAATACGCCGCTGGCGAATGAAGTTCGCGCGATTCAGCAATCAGGCCGATACATTCCGGATGAGGTAGTGATTCGCGTCGTTGAAGAACGAACGTCACAGGATGATTGCCGTGACGGCTATATCCTCGACGGCTTTCCGCGCACCGCCGCGCAAGCGGCAAGGCTTAAGCATCTCGCCGAGCGACAGGGAAACTCAATTAAGGCGATTCTGATCGATGTGCCGACGGAGTTGTTGATGAAACGGCTCACCGGCCGGCGGACGTGCCAGGTTTGCGGCGAGATTTACAATATTTATTTCAAGCCGCCAAAATTCAATAATCGTTGTGACCTGCATCCGGAGAAAGAGTTGCTTCAGCGCGCAGACGATGCTCCCGAGAAAATTCGCGTTCGGCTGGACACGTATGCCAGCGAGACCGCGCCGCTGATCGATTACTACGAGCACATGAATCGCCTGCACCGGATTGATGGGACCGGGGACGTCGAAAAGATTTACAGCGATATTCAACGAGTGTTGACTTAGCCAATGATTATCGGGAAGTCTAAAAAAGAAATTGAGAAGATGCGGGCGGCCGGCCAGCTTGTTGGTCGGGTCTTGCAAGAGTTGCGCAAGATGGCGCAGCCGGGCGTGACGACTCTCGAGATCAACGATGCGGCTGACAAGATGATTTGCGACGGCGGCGCCTATCCCACCTTCAAAGGCTACAACGGCTTTCCGTATTCGATCTGCGCGTCAGTCAACGAGCAGGTCGTTCACGGCTTCCCCTCGAATTACGAATTGAAAGAGGGTGACATTTTTTCGATCGACGTCGGCGCCACGCTCGCAGGATTCGTAGGCGATACGGCGACCACCGTGGCGATCGGAAATGTCGGGGCCGACTTGCTGCAATTGATTCGCGTCGCTGAAGAGAGTTTGCGACTGGCAATCGACAAGTGCCGTCCTGGGAACCACCTGGGCGATATCGGCCATGTGGTTCAGCAGCATGCTGAGTCGCACGGCTATTCGGTTGTGCGCGATTACGTGGGACACGGGATCGGCCGCCACATGCACGAGGACCCGCAAATTCCAAACTACGGCAAGCCGGGCAAAGGTCCGAAGATTCGCGCGGGTTACGTTTTCGCCGTCGAGCCGATGATTAACGCCGGTTCACATCACACGAAAACTCTGGCAGACGGGTGGACGGTGGTGACGCTGGACGGTCAGCCGAGTGCTCATGTCGAGCACACAATTGCCGTCACGGAAGAAGGCCCGGAAGTCCTTACGCTGGTTAAAGAAGCGGGTAGCGCAGAATCTCAAATCGCGGCTGCGTGAAGCTCTGCGTCGCGGCTTGGCATTTGCTTGCCGCGCGTGTTAGTATCCGAAGTTTGCCAATAAAGGCGGAATTGCGCCTGTGTCTTTATGGCGAAGGAAGAGGCGATAGAGGTCATGGCGAAGGTCCTCGAGACTCTGCCAAACGCAATGTTCCGGGTGGAGCTTGAAGACAATCAGCACCAGGTGCTGGCGCATGTTTCGGGAAAGATGCGCAAGCATTTCATCAGAATTCTTCCGGGTGATCGAGTTTTGGTTGAGTTGTCTCCGTACGATCTCAACCGTGGGCGCATCACGTATCGTTATAAGTAATCGGTATTTTCAAAATGAAGGTTCGAGCTTCCGTTAGAAAAATTTGCGATAAGTGCAAGGTGATCCACCGTAAGGGTGTAGTGCGAGTGATCTGCACAAATCCCAAGCACAAGCAGAGACAGAAATAGGAGTTAACGGATTCTTGGTTTGGGCTCGACGCGCACGCGTTC
This sequence comes from Pyrinomonadaceae bacterium, assembly GCA_035606795.1. Lineage (GTDB taxonomy): Bacteria > Acidobacteriota > Blastocatellia > Pyrinomonadales > Pyrinomonadaceae > UBA11740. Next base: position 5,948 of record DATNEI010000198.1, on the reverse strand, counting down.
GAATTTCAGATTCAAGATTCAAAATTCAAAAGCATGGCTCGTGTAGCAGGTGTAGATCTTCCGCCGAATAAGCGCGCTGAGATCGGTCTTACATATATTTACGGCATTGGCAGATCGCGGTCGGCCTCGATTCTCAATGAAGCACAAGTGAGTCTGGATACTCGCGTGCGTGACTTGAGCGAAGACGAGCTGAGCCGTATTCGCTCGATCCTCGAGGCTCAGGGAGAGATCGAGGGCGACCTGCGGAAGCGCATTCAGATGGACATCAAACGTTTGATGGACATCGGTGCGTATCGCGGACTGCGCCATCGGCGCGGACTTCCGGTGCGCGGCCAGCGCACTCATACGAACGCGCGCACCCGCAAGGGGCCGCGCCGTGCGACGGTCGCCAAGAAGAAGGCACCTGGTAAGAAATAATGGCAAAAGCAGCAACAGCGGGCGGCAAGAAAAAAGTCTTCCGCAAAAAAGAGAAGAAGAATATTCCGTCGGGTGTCGCGTACATCGCTGCATCGTTCAACAATACGATGATTTCGATCACGGACCTCGAAGGAAATCTGATCGCGCAGTCGTCTTCAGGCGCGCGCGGCTTCCGAGGATCGCGCAAGGGCACTCCATTCGCGGCGCAGCAGGCAGCTTATGAGGCCGCGCGCAAAGCGATGGAAGCCGGCATGCAGCAATGTGAAGTGCGCGTGAAGGGGCCGGGTGGCGGTCGCGAGTCGGCGATTCGGGCCATCAACAACGCCGGAATTCGCGTGACCGCTATTCGCGACACGACGCCGATTCCGCATAACGGATGTAGACCGCCGAAGCGGCGGAGAGTTTAAGGCATTTTCGATTTTGGATTTTGCGATTGCCGATTGGCTCCGCCGGATCAAAAATCAAAAACTGCAAATGTAAATGTTATTGACCTAAAGGATGAAGGGTCTCAAACAATTTCGAAATTCGAATTTCGGAATTCGAAATTAAAAATGCGACCTGTAAACTTTTCCGTCTAGGAAGTATTTAGACTGGAGGCAGAAACGATTGGCTAGGTATCGAGATGCGGTGTGCCGCTTGTGCCGCCGCGAAGGCGCAAAACTTTTCCTCAAGGGCGACCGCTGTTACAAACCCTCTTGCCCGATTGAAAAACGGGGCACGCAACCGCCCGGACAGCACGGCAATTCCATGCGGCGCGGCAAAGCGCTGGCAGGTTATGGCCAGCAGCTCCGCGAAAAGCAGAAGGTCAAACGGATCTATTTCATTCTCGAAGGGCAGTTCCGAAATTACTTCGAACGCGCCGCGCGCATGAAAGGTATTACCGGCGAGAACCTTCTGTTCCTGCTCGAGCGGCGTTTGGACAACGCGGTGTATCGCGCCGGCTTTTCGACTTCGCGGCGCCAGGCGCGGCAGCTGGTCAATCACGGCCACGTGCTGGTGAATGACCGCAAGGTGGACATTCCTTCGTATCAGGTGAAGTCAGGCGACGTGCTCACGGTCAAAGACGCAAGTCGCAAGAACGTGCACGTTGAAGGTGCCTGGCAGACAGCCGCCGGCCGTGGCCGTCCGTCGTGGATTTCCGCGGGCGGCGTCGAGATGAGTGCGTCGATTACCGGTCTGCCGACACGTGACGACATCGATCGCTCGATTAACGAGCAACTGATTGTGGAGCTTTATAGCAAGTAGTTAATACGCGCCCGCCACTTAACTGCGCAGTGCGTGGCTCGCGCTTCTCCTCAAACATCTGACGGTAAGTTATGGATCAAAATAATCTTTGGACAGGTTTTCAGATGCCGCGGCGTTTGGCGGCAGACAGTGACACGCTAACCGAACGTTACGGCCGTTTTTCGGCGCAGCCGTTCGAACGCGGATTTGGCACCACCGTCGGCAATTCGTTGCGACGTGCGTTGCTTTCTTCGATTGAGGGCGCCGCGATTACAGCGGTGAAGATTGAAGGCGTCGAGCACGAATTCTCTTCGATCAAGGGAACGGTCGAGGACGCTACCGACGTCATCCTCAATTTGAAGCAGGTGCCGTTCAAGCTGCACGGCAACGAGCCGAAGACTTTGACGATTTCAAAGACCGGCGCCGGTGAGGTCAGTGCGGGCGACATCCAGGCAGATGGCGACGTCGAGATTCTCGACCCAACGGTGCACATCGCGACGCTCAGCAGCGGTGGTTCGTTGAATATCGAGATGCGTCTGAAGCGCGGCCGTGGTTACGTCTCGGCGGATCGCAACTTCGACGAGGACCTTTCGCTCGGCTACATTCCGATCGATTCGGTGCATACGCCGGTGAAGAAAGTGAACTACGCAGTTGATGCGGCGCGCCTCGGACAAAACACGGAATATGACAAGCTGACGATCGAAGTCTGGACGGATGGCTCGATCAAGCCCGACGACGCCATCGGTTTGGCCGCAAAGTTAATCAAGGATCACATGGCGATCTTCATTAACTTTGAAGAAGACACCGAAGACTACAGTTATCAACAAGCCGAACGCGCGCCTTTGCCGCGCAACGATCAACTCGATCGCTCGGTTGATGAACTCGAGCTGTCGGTGCGTTCTTACAATTGTTTGAAGAATGCCGGCATCAAGACGATTCGCGATCTCGTCCAGCGTTCAGAGCGCGAAATGCTCGCCACCAAAAATTTCGGCAAGAAGTCGCTGGGTGAAATTCGCGACATTTTGCGCGGCATGGGTTTGGATTTCGGGATGCAGTTCGACGAACAGGGTAATCCGATTCCAGGCACCGGCGACAGTGAAATGAGTTTTGAAGGCGCCGACGCTGAAGACGACGGCGAAGACGAATTTGAAACAGCAGTGCAGTAGGGCAAGAGTGGCACGCGCATCTGGCGCGTGATTCGACGGGCGGGACGCCCGTGCCACCAAGAGAACAAGAGCAATGCGTCATCGTAAGGCACATCGAAAACTAGGACGAGACACGGAGCATCGCATCTCGATGTTGCGAAATCTGGCGACCTCCCTCATCAATTCTCGCGACGAGCGCATCATAACGACGCTCCCCAAAGCTAAAGAGTTGCGACCGTTCATTGAGCGGGCAATCACTCTGTCGCGTCATGCTGCGAGTCTGGAAGGAAACGGCTCGGAAGCTCGCGGCGTTCATTTGCGTCGTCAGGCCGCAGCATTTTTTCACGCCGGGAATTATGGCCGTGGATCTGAGACCGGGCGCCGTGGACAGATTGTGCCGGCCCGCACGGCCGGGGTGGCGGCGTTGCAGCGTCTCTTCGACGAGTTCGGCGAGCGCTACAAGGAGCGGCCCGGCGGCTATACCAGAATTATCAAGCTGGGACGGCGCGCTGGAGACGGCGCGGAACTGGCAATCATCGAATTACTTGGGAATCCGCGCGAAGCAGCAGCGGAAGAAGCGGCGAAAAAGCGGACCAAGGGCGGTTCGAAAAAGAAGGCTACTGAAGCAAAAGCTGAGACCAAGGACGAGTCTGAAGGCGAAGAGTAATACTTCCAGCAGTACCAAGCTCCGCCGGGCGTTTTGCCCACCGCGGGGCTTTTGCTTTAATAGAACCTGTTTGTGCAGTGACACCCCGCTGGTACCGTAGCGGAAACCAACATACCCCGGGAGGTTTCTATGTCGGCCGGAGTCAAACGAGCGATGAGCAATCAAGAATCTGAAACACCTGCTGCCGAACAATCGAATGAGGCGCGTGCCGAGCGCGCTCATCGAGATCGCGGACGCCGCCGGCATCGTCCGTTGCCCAGGCATCTCGAGGCTTCCATCAACATGGAAGAGCTGCGGGAACTCATCGGGCTCATCACCGACAACGCTTTAACGGATTTTGAACTCGAGCGGGAAGGTTTCCATGTGAAGGTTGGACGGAATCTTTATTCCAACCAGCCGCCCGTTGCGCCTGGGTTGCCCCCGGTCGCCGAACCTGCCGCCATCTCGGCGGCGACGCAGAGCGCCGCACAAAACGCGCAGCATGCGACTCCCCCCCATCCCGGGGCTCAGGCTGAGGAGGCCGCTTCAGAAGATCAGGGACTGCATCTGATAACCTCGCCTATCGTAGGAACGTTCTATCGCTCGCCTTCGCCAAACGCCGACAGCTTCGTGCGCATCGGCAGCAATGTCGAAGCTGATACGGTCGTCTGTATCATCGAAGCCATGAAATTGATGAACGAGATTCAGGCTGAGGCCGCGGGCGAAGTCGTCAAGATTTACGTTGAGAACGGTCAGGCCGTGGAATACGGCCAGCCCCTATTCGGTATCCGGCAATAAAACATTTTAGATTTCCGATTGTCGATTGCCGATTGCCGATTGAACGACAGGCGCCAGGATAGGAAACAATCGCAAATCGGCGTTGAAAATTGGAAATGCTATGAACGGACTGCGTCGCTTTCGCAAAATTCTTGTCGCCAATCGCGGCGAGATCGCCTGCCGCATCATCTGGACGTGCAAAGAGATGGGCATCGGCACAGTTGCGGTGCACAGCGACGTTGATCGCGATTCGTTGCACGTGCGCTTTGCAGACGAGTCGGTTTGTATCGGACCCGCGCCGTCGGCGCAAAGCTACCTGAACATTCCGGCCATCATCAGCGCCGCCGAAATATTCAACGTTGACGCAATTCATCCCGGCTATGGATTTCTTGCTGAGTCCGCTTACTTCGCCGAGATTTGTGAAGCCTGCAACATAAAGTTTATCGGCCCGCGGCCGGACATCATTCAATTGATGGGTGAAAAGGTCGCCGCGCGAAACGCGATGAAGGCGGCCGGCGTCCCCATTCTTCCCGGCAGCGAAGGCGCGATTCAATCCGCCGAAGAAGCCGCGAAGCTGGCTCGTGAAATCGGCTATCCGGTAATCGTCAAAGCCTCTGGCGGAGGCGGCGGTCGCGGCATGCGCATCGTCTATTCCGAAGCTGAGCTCGCGCATGCGTTGGAAACTGCCTCGACCGAAGCCGCCGCCGCTTTCAAGAATGGCGACGTCTATATCGAGCGTTACGTCGAACGACCTCGTCACATCGAGATTCAGGTGCTCGCGGATGAAAGCGGTGACTGTGTCTATCTCGGCGAACGGGAGTGTTCAATTCAGCGTCGCCATCAAAAGCTGCTCGAAGAAGCCCCCGCGCCCATGATGACTCCTGAGCTGCGCCAGCAAATGGGCGATACAGCTGTGGCAGCATGCAAGTCCATCGGCTATTCCAGCGCGGGCACGTTTGAGTTTCTGCTCGACGAGGACGGCCGGTTTTATTTCATGGAGATGAATACGCGCATACAGGTCGAGCATCCGGTGACCGAGATGATTACGCTCACCGACATTGTGCGCAACCAGATCCGCATTGCTGAAGGCGAGCCGCTCGGGGTCAGTCAGGACGACGTGCTCATGGTCGGACATGCACTGGAGTGCCGCATCAACGCCGAGGATCCTGAAACATTCACGCCGTCACCCGGCAAGATCACTACGTTTAATCTTCCCGGCGGACCGGGAGTGCGCGTGGATACTTACGTCTACCCCGAATACCGGGTGCCGCCGTTCTACGACTCGCTGATTGCTAAAGTCATCGTGCACGCGCGCACGCGCGATTTGGCGATCGCGCGGATGCGACGGGCTCTTGAGGCGATGGTCATCGAGGGGATTAAGACCACGATTCCGCTACACCTGAAAATCATGAATGACCCGAATTTTCAGGCCGGAAACATCTCCACCCGGTTCCTGGATGATTTTTTGATGACGAAAGGTAACGGCCGGAATTCAAAGGCCTCTGCGGCTTTGACTGAGGCCGCAGCGTGACTTTATAATAATCGACTTTTCAGTGGCGCATATCGCTGTCTGAGAGGGTGAGGAAAGAAAATGTCGTTCGCAATAATCAGAACTGGCGGCAAGCAATTCGCGGTTGAGTCCGGCTCGACTCTGCGCGTACCGTCGCTAAAAGATGAAGTGGGGGCGTCGGTTGACCTCGAGGTCATGGCGCTTGGCCAGGGCTCGGAGGCGAAAGTTG